>DICM01000025.1 GCA_002416285.1 Caryophanales bacterium UBA5026 | reverse complement strand
ACTTTACTTTTTATCTAACGAAATAAAAAACTCTATTCCATTTTTGATTCCAAAAGAATATCTTTTTTTAGAGAAACTAATGCACAAATATTTATAATTGCCAACCAAGCGACTAATAAATCAACAAAATTCCATAATGTAGTCGATGATATAATGCATCCAACAAAAATCATAATCAATGTCACTATTTTCAATGATAATAATGATATTTTCTTCGGTTTTTCAGAAAAATATTTCATAGAGGATTCACCATCATAATAACCTGTTAAAATTGTTGAAAATGAGAATAACAAAATAAAGAAAAACAATAAATATGGCCCGGCATTTCCAAAGTGGAATTTAAATGCGTAAGAAACAAGTTCAACACCGTTTAGATCATTCACGAGAAAGTTTTGATAGTTACTAGTTAAGACAAAGAATGCAGTCGCACTACAAATTAATAAACTAGTAATATAAATTCCTAGAATCTGAAGATATCCTTGTGAGGAAGGAGACGATGTGGAACTAGTCGCAGCAGTAATACTACCGGTTCCTAATCCTGCTTCATTGGAAAATATCCCCCGCTGGATTCCAATAATCATGGTTGGCAGAAAACTACTTATAAAAGATGAAAAATGAAATGCTTCTTCAAATATTTCTCTTATAATAGTCGGAAACATTCCAATATTTTTGCCTAAAATAAAAAATACTAACCCAAGATATAAGATTGACATCAATGGAACAATTTTCGAAGTAAAATAAGCGATTCTTCTAATTCCACCAAAGATAATAAAGGAAGTTATAATCACTAAACATAAGCCTACCCAATATGGAGATACGGTAACAATAGAATTGAGGGATTTTGTAATGGTATTGGCTTGTACACCTAAAAAACCACCTATATAACTTACAATTATTAATATCGCATATACTGCACCTGTTTTTTTCCAACCCAAGCCATCTCGCATGTAGTAGCTCGGTCCTCCAAGGAAGACATCATTATCCTTCTTTCGATAAACAACTGCAAGAACGGTTTCAGAATATCCCAAACTCGCAACAAGAATGGCCATTAGCCAAATCCAAAATAAAGTTCCCTTACCACCAAGCGAAATAGCCAAAGCAATTCCAGCAATACTCCCAACCCCAATTCGACCTGCTAAAGTGAGCATTAGCGTATCAAGCGGATTAATTCCCGTTTTCTCATTATCTTTGGTAAAGATAGCACCAAATACCTTTTTCAATCGAAATTGGAGGAAGTGTAATTTTCCTGTAAAATAAAGACTACCTATAATTAAAAAAGAAGTGGCAACCGCCCAACATAGTTTGCTTAAAATTGCAATCATTCTTATCACCAGAACAAGTGTAACAAGTTGCTTTGTCGAAAAATACGGAATAACAAATATAAATTTTTAAAACAAAAAAGTCCAATGGACTTTTATGCTGCTCGATCGGTTTCTTCACGACGAAAATTATTAAAATTACTACCAGTTCCACGATTATTCTTTTCAGCTTTACGCTTATCACGACATTCTCTACAACGAACTGGTTCATTTTCAAAACCCATACGCTCGTAGAATTCCTGATCACGAACAGAGAAAGTAAACTCTTTCCCACAATCTTTACAAACGATTGTTTTGTCCTTTTTTTCCAACTGACTTTCCTCCTTCATAGATTTGATTTAACGTCCTTGGCTTTCAGAAAAAGGAAAGTAACAAAATAACTTTAAATCAATCTCAATATACCATAACTTATGTAAACGGAGAGTGAAATATGAAAAAACAGAAGAATTTCAATGGTTTATGAAGCAATTTAGCAAAGCTATAATTATAAATTTAAAAAATGATCATATACATCAAACTTCCATTAGCAAATTCACTCTATCCCCTATTTTAATATATGCGAAGAACCTATTATTGAGTCAAATCTTGATATTTCGTCAATATTTTTTCATCATAATTCATAATTTTGCCACTCGGTAAAACTAGGATTCGATTGATTCCTATACACGATGCAAACGCAACATTATGGCTAACTAAAATAATACTACCTGAATATTCTTTAAAATTTTTCCCAATTAAAGATTGTGTTTCTGGATCCAAGTGATTGGTTGGTTCATCTAGTAACAATAAATTTGCTCGTTCAAGCATTACTTTACAGAGACTTACTCTCGCCTTTTCTCCAGGAGATAAAAACTGAATCGGTTTAAAAACATCATCACCAAAAAATAAAAAATTACCTAAGAAGGTTCTTAACTCTCGTTCACTATACTCTTTTTTATCAATATTTTCTAGTATTGAAAGCTCTGAATCTAAAAGTTCTAACTCTTGAGCATAATACGCTAAATCAGTCTTATTACCGAACCAAATACTACCTTCTTGAGGTTTCAACTCACCATTAATTAATTTTAATAATGTACTCTTTCCTACTCCATTTTCTCCAACAATCAAAAACTTTTCATTACTATTTAGTAAAAAAGAAAGATTATGATAAAGTAAATCATGGTCAGGATAGGCAAAAGTAATATTATTTACCTTCAATGGAATTTTAGAGCCTTCTCTTTTTGGTTTCAAATTAAAATGAACTCTTTTATAAACAACATCACGCTCTACCTTTTCCTGTTGTTTTTTCTCAAGCATCTTTTCCCTACTCTGTGCCATTCTTTTTCGTTTTCCAGAGGAGTTGGAATATTGCAATACAATTGCTCGAAGTTTCTCCTCTTCTTTTTCTTGTTTTTCGATTAAGTGTTCCTTTATTTCGACTGCTTGTTTTAACTTTTTTAAATAAGTATCATAATTACCTTCATAGACCTGAAATAAATGTTCAACTTTATTTAAATATAATGTTTTATTAATAATTTTATTTAGAAAATCAACATCATGGGAAATAATTAAAACCATCCCCTTATAATTTCTCAAGTAATTTGTAATATAATCCCTAGTATCTATATCTAGATGATTTGTAGGCTCATCTAATAGAAGAATTTCGGGATTAGAATAAAGTAAATGGGCAAAAGCTACTTTTGATTTTTGTCCACCACTTAGATCAACTAATTTTAAATCCAATAAATCAAGATCAAAGTGCATATCCTCCAAAATTTTTAATAGAATGCCCTCAGCCTGATAGCAATCATAATATTCTAACATGTCTTGAGTATCACCAATTTTTTTTAATAGACTTTTCTGCTCACTATCACTAGCAGTAGCTACCTTTTCATAAAGTTCACTCAAATGATTTTCTAATTTTTTTATTGGACGAGCCTCTAACAAATAATCCCAAACTAAAATATCTCGATCCTCTAAAATAATTTCTTGTGGCAAATAACCGATTCTTTTTCCTTTTGGAATTTGTATTTTCCCTGCATCAAGCGTAATCTCTTTCAATATAACTCGAAAAAGTGTAGTTTTTCCTGCACCATTTACACCAACCACACCGACTTTATCTGATTCCGATAAAGAAAAATTCGCATGTTCATATATCTGTTCCATCCCAAATGACAGTTGCATATCCATACCCTTCATTTTATCACCAACGAACCTATTCTATCATAAATCAGTACTATAGGGTATTATTTTTTTATATTAGTATAAAATAATTCATCCGGTTTCATATTAAAAACAGAGGAAATACGAAATGCCATATCATAAAATAATCTTCTTTTTTTGTTTTCAAGTTGAGAGTAAAAAGAGGGCGTTATACTAAGTTTTTCAGCCATATCGTAGACAGTATAACCATATTGCTTTCGGACTTGTTTTAAAATATCTGTTCTATACATTCTATCACCGTCTACATTATACATAAATATAGACTATAGGTCTATAAAATGCTAACGAAAATTGTGAGAGAATGAAGGGGGTGAAGTAAAAACATGAGCGAAAAAGAAAATATTTATAATGTAATAGGAAGAAATATTAAAAAATATCGAAAGAAGAAAGGTTGGACACAACGCCAATTAGCAGAGAAGTTATTGCTTAGTGATAGCTTCATCGGAAAATTAGAATCAGTGACCCATCAAACAATCTCAATCGATACACTAGAACAAATCGCCAATGTTTTAAATACGGATATTAGACACTTCTTTGATAAAGAATAAGAGGACAAGATACTAGTACCTGTCAAGT
>DICM01000029.1 GCA_002416285.1 Caryophanales bacterium UBA5026 | reverse complement strand
TTTTTTCTACTTCTTCTAAATATTCATCCTCTGTTAAATCTTCTTCTTGTAATCCTTTCAAAGCTATTTCTAAATCTAATTCTTTTTGATATTTTTTTGCTTCCATACGGACTATTTCTTTATGATTTTTCTTTTTATTGGCATAAGCTTTTGTATGCGTTGAATCAATATAAACAGCTGTCATATCTAAACACTTCCACTTGATCAATAATTCGATTACTTTATCAAATACTGTCTGAAGTAAATCATGTTCTAACTTACAAAATTTCCTTTTATAATTCTGTGAATAGGTCGAATGGTCTGGTACTTCCTCACATAAATTATATCCAATAAACCATCTATATAAATTATTATATTTTAAATTTTCATATGTTTTTCTTAAACTATCTTCATGAAAAAGGAACTTTAATATATGAATTTTTATCAAAACTACAGGGTCGATACTTCTTCTGCCAACCCTAGAATATAGTTTTTCTACCTCTTCATATATAAAGTTCCAATCAAAATGTTTTTCTATTATTCTTAAAAAATGATCACTGGGAATCATATCCTCTAAATTTACTATTTCACTTGAATATTGTCTTTTTTCTCTTTTCGTCATTGCCATATATAATCACTTACTTTCTCATGTTATCCATATTAATTATACCATTTTTTCACAAAAAAAGTAAGGAATATAAGCTTAAATTTTGGATAACATAAGCTTCCTTACATATATATTATACTATAGTTTATCTAAAATAAAAAGACTATTGACATTTTTTATTTGTCAACAGTCTGAAACAATTATTGAATTGTTTTTTAATTATTCACATGATGATGAATTGGAGGTGTTGAAGTGGTAATTGGAGCAAAGGTATAGCCTAACCGTTTACCCTCTCTAATAATATCGCGAAGAGCATTTAGAGTCTTATAATTACCTTCAAAATCATGCATTAACACAATATTTGTCTTACTACCTAAATTAGTCATAACATTTCGGTAAACATCACTTGCATTCCTTGCTCCACCAGCATCTTCACTACTGACATTCCAATCAAAGTAAGTAAATCCACGTTTTGTTACTTCTTTGGTAAGAACCGTCATAATCCCAGGATTAAATTTGCTTACTGTATTTGAACTTCCACCAGGAAAACGAATGATTGTACTTTTCTTACCAGTTATTTGATAAACTTTATTTTGAATTAAGGAAAAATCATAGAAAAAACTATCGACTGACTGATATAAAGAATGATAATTATGACTGGCACTATGAAGCGCAACAGTGTGTCCATCCATATCTTCTTGCTTTATTAAATAATTTAAATTATCACCATGATTAATAACAAAGAAAGTTGCTTTAACATTCTCTTCTTTTAAAATTTGAAGAATTCCTGGTGTAATACTGCTACTTGGTCCATCATCAAATGTCAAATAGATCATTTTACCAGCATTATTCGGTTTAGGATTTACTACTACCGTTCTCGTTATGATACTTTCATTTTGTTTTTGATCTACACTTTTATAAGTGATTTGATAACTTCCGACATTATTCGCATCAACGGTACCACTTACTTCAACTTTTACTTCTTTATCACAGTTATCAACAACTTCATATCCAGGGTCTACAAATGTCTCACCTTGATAGATGGCAATTGTATCTCCACTATTTAAAGTAATAGTTGGAGCCTCTTTATCTTCACGAATTAGATCACGAGTGATGGTTCCTCTATTTCCGTTCTTATCCACTACACTATAAATTATTTTATCCGAATATTCTCTCTTTTTAATCTTTTCTGTTAAATCACCATCTACACTATCAAGAGCAGTTACACCCTCTTCTTCATATTTCGCATTTGGACAAATTGTAGCTGGATTATTTCCTTGCAACGTTAAAACTGGATTTTCTAGATCCTCTACAGAAATATTTCTCTTTTTATTTACCGTAAAACCAAAGTACTTTAGTTGATAATTAATATGGTAGTCGCCTATTTTTTTGGAATCTACAGAACCAGTTGTTTTTACTTTATCCGTAATATCTTTCCATAGCCAATTTGCTTTATAACCCGGTTCCTGATAAGGTTCTTCTAAATTAATAGTAATATCTGATTTCCCGTATAATTTTAAATTTGGAATTAACATCACATAGATTAATGCGAAAAGACCCAGGATTAAAATTCCTAGTAAAATTGCCATATGAATAAATTGTTTTTTTAACTTTATAGCATACTCCATATTATTACCTCTTTATTAATATACCACAAAAAAAAGCAAAAAACCAAAAAACTAGTCTTTGGTTTCGCTTTTTAGATTAATATCTTTTACATGTTTCGGTTTTCTTTTTTCAACTGGTAACGTTTCTTCATAATAATCATTGACCCATTTTTTCAAACAATTTGGTCCATACCATTTTCTCATTACATTCTCAATATTGTTATAAGAATAAAATCTTCTTCCTTCAAAATCATAAAGTTTAAATGGATATACATCTGCTCTAGGAAAAACAGGTTCTTTTAGAAATTTTTCCCAAGGAACAGAAATCAATTGAGAAACCAAATTGCTTCCTTTGTTTCTATCAGAATATCTTTTCGCATACCAACGAATAAATTTTTTAAGTGGCATCGGATTTATTCCGATGTTATCTAATAAAACGTAAAACGGCATAATAATTTTAATTACAGTCCTAGCCCATTCGTCTTTAAACTTACTCTCCGACATATTATCATAGATAATCGCATCGACAAAGATGCCATCACCAGATTCACATTTATTACGAAGTAAATAGTTTACTTCCTCAATATAAGTTCCCTTTTTTCTAATTTTCATGGTTGGTCCCATAATAACATTAAATTTTTTATCATTTTCATAACATTGAAAATAGTACTTCTCTTTATCTAAATCACGATTCAAAGCATCAATAAACTCTAGCCAATGTTCTCTTGGTACAGCAATATCCATATCATCATCCCATGGAATAAAACCTTTATAATTACAAATACCAAGTGCTGATCCGGCAATCAAGGCATAAGGTATATTATTCTTTTCACACACACGGTGTACCTCATCCATAATTTCTAAAATCTCCAGTTGTAACTCGCGAACAGTTACAACTGTTCCATCTTTCATCGTCTTTAACGGATAATCCTCCCTCTCCAAAATACAACTTTCCTTCATTTTACCCACTCTTTTCTTATAAAAAGGATATCATAAAGTCGATGATAGTTCAATTGTTTTCACCTTATTTTCATTTTTAATTTGGATTGGAAGTAGTTTTATTTGTCTCACTACTATGTTGTTTTAGCAGATATCGGTATAATACCTTTTCTCTTAAAATACAAAACCAAGCTTCTCTTTGATGATTCTGTTTTCTCTCCCAAAAGAAAATTGGTTCAAATGCCTCATTGGATAAATTGATCAACTCTTCAAAAGATGTAACATCAACCGTTTCCCAAGTTTCATATTTCACAAAATTCATTACTTCTACTAATCGTTCATCATAGTCTTTTAAAATTTTATTTCGAGTTAAAATATATTCGCTACAATATTGCTCCACTATTTTTCGAATAAGATAAATTGCAAGAAAAATTGTGCTTCCTCCAACGACAATTGAAACAATAATTTTTACATAACTATCTTCTTTTTTAGGAGCTGAGTTTAGGTATACCTTTTCTTCTTCTGTAAAATTTTTAGAAGTAGTAATATCAAATACTTTTACCCCAAGAGGAATCGAAGCTGTCAAAAAATGTTCATTTTCTACTGGTTTATTATTGATTGTCCCTTTAAAATGGATCATCAACTTTACCTCTAATGTAGTTCCTAACTGTATTCCATAATCCGTCATAAAACTACTTACTAAATCATTATAACCAGTAAGATCAATATCTACTTCTTGTACTTGTTTTATTTCTCCGTTTGCTTTTTTGTCTTCACTCCTCGGAACTAAGATATATTCTTTATTCCAAACAGGGTTCGTTGTAACTACGGTCTCACTATTATTGGAAAGTCCAACAATATTAGCTTTCACAACATAATTATAAGTTAAATCGACATTGCGATCAAAACTATAGTCATACTGAAAATTTAATTTAACATGATCAACCAGTGCTGTTACATAGGAATAACTAGAGGATAAAACAGGACTTTCAATAAAAGGATTCTCTTTAATATAAACACTGTATTCTAAACTATCCTTTGATGTCCCAACATAAGCAATATTTTTAGGATCACCGTTTAGGTTTTTAAGTGTCGTTACAATCTTAAAAAGACACGTAACACTAATAACACTAGCGACGAAAATAATTCCAATTATTTTTATTTTATCCTTTTGGTTCATAAATCACCACCTAGCGTCCAGTTTCAACATCGACAGTTTGATTATGTAAAATTTGATGTACAAGATATGCGGGATACCCTAAATATGGAATATGGTACCGAAAACAGCCAACTAAAGTATCTTCTGTAACTGATTTCTTATCTTCTTGTAAATTATTATCTCCTTTCATAATTAGTTCTATCCCATTTTTACCATTTAATATTCTAATTACCCTATGAACAACGGTATAGCGATCCATAGAGTATTCAATAATATCACCTACTTTTACATCTTTTATCTCACACTTATCGATAATTAATAAATCTCCTTCATTAATTCCAGGCTTCATACTTCCTGTTAAAATTACAATTGGTTTTATTGAAAACGCACCTAAAGAAAACATCAACAGACATAGAACGATTAGAAATATAGGAATCCATTTACTAGGTTTGACAGGTTCCTCAATTTTATATTTTGTTTTTTTACTAATGTGATATCGAATTACTAAATAAGTAAATAATGGAATTAAAACATCAAAAAGAGTTGGAATAATAAAATCATATTTTGGAACAATTGGAATAATTAAAGAAACTCCAATAATTCCAACTCGGAAAATAAAGGATGAGAGAAAGCCACTTTTAATGCATAAATAATTAGCAAAAATATTTAAAGATAAAATTGGAATAATAAATTGTAGAACAACATCAAATAAATTGTTTATGTCTTTTGCTGTTTCTATTATTAAAGAAACATTTAAATCTGAAAGAAAAAAAAGAAATAGAATAATTAATTGATAAAATAGTTTATGGAGAGTTATTTCATTCATTAAAAGATTTCTAATATATTCTTTTATCCCAACAATCATAAGAATACTGAATAAATTGATAATAATTCCATTGATCTCTTTTGAATAAGCATTATTTGAGAATCCCACCTTAAACCCAAAAGAATAAAATACGATAATATATAAAATAGTACTAATGATAACATCATATAAAATTTCTTTTCGGTATGGATAATAATTTTTATTATTACGATAAAAAACAAAATATCCAATTAAAGCAAGGAGAATCCAAATAACAGGATTTAAAATATATGCGATTAGATCCTTATGAAAAATATTTAAAAAAGAAGAAGAAATAATGTAAATACTTAGAAAAAAGAAATAAACTTTACAAGAAAATTTCATGTTATCACCTTACCAAAACTTTATATTCTGTAGGTATAAAATCTTTAGTGGCTGTTTTCAATTGCAGACCAAAAGTCGTAGATGCATTATTTTCTAATCTTCCGTTGTAATCAGCATTCTTAATAATTAAATTTTTCCCATCACTAGAAAAGATTCCATTCCAACCATTTTCATAAGTTGCTTGATCATTTAAAGGAAGTGTTATTTGCCAATAAGTGATTACTGTTCCTGTTTTATTGGTGACCTCAACATTATATTGATAAACATAGTTTCCCCAAGAATTAGTTGGTGTAAATTTGACAAGAAAATTCTTTGGATCAATTTCAGTAGTACTTGTAGTTGCTTCTAGTTTGATTTTAACCAGTTCAAAATTGGAAGCTGAGGTTCCTAAAATAAAATTAATATCTGCTAGTGAATTAGCTTTTAAATGAATGGTATTATTAACGATAGTAATTTTTTTGCCATCCAAAGAATAGCTATAATTCCAAATATTAACATTACTAACTTCATAATTATAGGTTAAAATAATTTTAAAGTTATCATACTCGGTTGCACTTTTATTATTTAAAGAGAAATGATATTGATAATTATAGACATTTCCTGATTGCCATTTATTAATTGATAAATCCGTAATACTTAAATCAGGATTCCCAGATTCATCAACAATATAACCACCACTACTCATATGTCCCGATGCGGATCCATGAATCTTTAACGATGTAGATAAATACGCGTAACTTACTCCTACTGCAGTACATAATAGAATACCAATTAAAATAAATTTTAATTTACTCTTTCTTCTTCTCATATTTTCACATACCTAGTCTAAGTATAGTATAACCGAATCATATCGATTTATGCTTTTAACAATTTTTGGTTTTAGAGAAATATCCGATTATTCCAATTTTTTATAGGCATACTAATATTGTAAGCTTTTATTCTAAAGGAGGTGTTATATGCGAGATAAAAGGAATAGATTGCTTGTCGTTGGTTTATTAGTATTTACTGTTGCTGTAACGGGAGTTTATGCCTTACTAGCAACGAATTTAAATATTACCGGTACAGCCGGAGGTGCTGGAGACTTTAAAATTGAATTTAGCGATTATAGAGTAACTGACGAAGCAAAAGCAACTGCTACTCTTGATAGTGCGAAAACTTCTATAAATATCGAAGCGAATCTCTCCTATCCAGGTGATTCTGTAACAATTAACTTTACTATAAAAAATACCGGCTCTCTAAAAGCTACTGTTAGTGATTTAATAATTAATGAGAATAGTAATCAAGATTTAAACATTAAGATTAATGGATTAACCAATATAAAAGGAACAACACTAGATGTGGGTGAAACAACATCAGGTTCTATTGTAGTAACTTGGAATGCAGCATCGACAAATCCAAATCCTGAGAGTGTAAACTTCAGTGTAACTCTCGATTACCTTCAAGCAACTTAAAGTGTTGAGTAAAATCAACATTTTTTTATTAAGAAAAAAAAGAGACAGAGTCTCTTAGTTTTCCGCTTCTTCTAACATTTTTGTAATCAAAATACCAAAACCTCGCTTAGGATTATCAATAACAACATGAGTAACTGCACCAACGATATAATCTCCTTGAATTATACTAGAACCACTCATACCCTGTACGACACCACCAGTGGTATTTATAAGCCCTTCGTCAGTGATTTCAAATAAAATATTTTTGTTTTCAGGGTCATTTTCCGTAACCTTTAGAATATTGATGGTATATTCTTTTACTTCCTTGTTTTTTATAACAGTTAGTATTTTTGCTTCTCCCGTCTTTACTTCGGACGGTTTTGCTACTTTGTATGTTTTTTTATCAGGAAGTTCATCAGTATACGTTCCGAAAATGCCACTTTTGGTATTTTCCTTTATGTTGCCTTTGACGTCGTCATATTCCAATTCTGCATTTTTACTACCTGGAGTTCCTCGCTCGCTGCGGTCAATTGTGGTAACGTTTGTATCAAATATCTGACCATCTTTTACTTCTAGCATTTGACCAGTTGAACGTTCTAAAATCTCGTGTCCTAGGGCACCAAAAATCTTAGTTTCAGGATCGATGAAACTTAATGTACCAATACCTGTGATTGAGTCTTTCACATAAAGACCAGTTTTGTAGACCCCATTTTCATCTTTGAAAATGGTTAAGGAGGTAGTCTTTTGTTTCCCATCTCGCATGTAAGATACTTCGATTGTCGTATTTTCTAATGTACTAATCGTAGATGCCATCTCATCGATAGTAGCGACAGATTTACCATTGATTTTAAAAATTCGGTCACCCGCTTTTAAACCAGAAGCATCAGCATTGTTCGTGCCATTTACTTCGTAGGTTCCAACTATAATAATTCCCTTTGATTGAATTTGAATACCAATATTTTCCCCACCAGGAATCAAATAATCGGAATAAGCAAGAGCTGGAAATGGCATAATAAATAATGATAAAAGAAGTAAGAATTTAGCTTTTCGAAATTTTTTAAATTTTTTTAAAACCACAATCCCACATCTCCTTATCCTGCAGACTACATTATTATTATGGAAAGTGATAAAAAAATTATAAGAAAAATTTCAATACAAAAAAAGCCAAATTGGCTATCATTTTCAAAGTCCTTATTTTTAATGTAATCATATATTATTAAATAAAAAAAGATGATTTTAAAATCATCCTATTCCTCTATGCTAAAATCTTCTAAATTGCCATTTTCCAAAACAATTTTAGAAACTTGCTCTTCAATTGTCTTTAATTGCTCATCACATTCTTTGACAAGCTTCATAGCTTCTGTATATTTTTTAATTGAATCTTCAAGATCAACTGTACCATTTTCTAGTTCGTTGATTAAAGTTTCTAAATCTTTTACTTTTTCTTCAAATTTTTTTGCCATAGCTTCCTCCTAATTCACTTTTGTTACATTGGTATCAACTGTACCATCATGAAAACGAACTTTTAAAGTATCTCCTACTTTTATTTGTCCTTTACTTTCAATTACTTTTTCTTCTTGATAAACAAGTGAGTAACCTCTTTTTAATACATTCATCGGACTAACTAATTCCAGTTTTTCAATCAGTGTCCCTAGTTTCACTTTTTTTTCTTTATAAAGTACTTCTGGATTTTTTAAAATATAATGTGTTTTTAATTTGTCAACTTGATATTTAGTTTGATCTAATTTTTTCAAAATTGTTCTTGTACTTGCTTCCTTCATTAAATCAATCTGTTGTTTTTTATTTTCATACATAATCATTGGATTTTTGATTACAAATGAATTTTTAACACTGTCTAAATATAATTTTAAATATTTTACTTTTTTATTAACTGCTTCATTCAAACGGATTTGCAATTGATCAAAGTGTTTCACTAAATCAACTGTCGATGGGACAGCTAGTTCGGCTGCGCCGGTTGGTGTTGGTGCTCTTAGATCTGCTACAAAATCAGCAATGGTATAATCGACTTCATGTCCAACTGCACTAATGATAGGAATTGTACACTCAAAAATTGCACGTGCCACAATTTCCTCATTAAATGGCCACATATCTTCAATGGAACCACCACCACGACCGACAATCAAAACATCCAAATTATAGTTTTCTGCTCTCTTTATATTCTTGACAATATCAGCGGCAGCATTTTCGCCTTGTACTAAACTTGGAAATAGAATTGTTTCACAAAGTGGGAAACGTCTTTTAATCGTTGATAAAATATCCCGAATAGCGGCTCCAGTGGGAGCTGTGATAATTCCAATTTTCTCTGGAATTCTCGGTATTGGTTTTTTATGTTCCGGTTTAAATAAGCCTTCTTTGGCAAGTTCTGCTTTTAATTTTTCAAATGCAATATAGAGATTCCCTACTCCATCTTCCATCATATCCTCAACATAGATTTGATATCCACCAGTAGCCTCGTAGACTGTTATTCTACCTGTTACTAATACTTTCATACCATCTGTTGGAGTAAAGTTTAATTTAGAAGCACTTGTTCGAAACATAATCGCATTAATCTTACTTGTCTCATCTTTTAATGAAAAATAAAAGTGTCCTGTTGTGTGTGCTTTAAAGTTTGAAATTTCTCCTTTTAAAAATACATTTTTTAAATGTTCATCTGTATCAAATTTAAACTTTAAATAACGTGTTAAAGAAGAAATGGTTAAATACTTTTCTGTATCCATTATTGCTCCTTGTTATGATAAACCTTGTCAAGCACACCATTAATCATTTTACGAACACTATCATCACTATATACTTTGGCAAGTTCGATTGCCTCATTAATACATACAATCGCCGGAGTCTCCGTATATAAAAGTTCATAAATACCCATTTGTAAAATGGCTTTATCGGTATTTCCTAAACGATCTATCGTCCAATTTTCTAAGTAAGTATTTGCTAAAGAGTTGATCTCATTTTCATATGTAATAACGCCATAAACAACATCCTTTACAAATTCATTATCAATCTCTGTTACTTCTTTGATCATTTGATCAATATCAAAAGTAACTTTATTTTTACGATAAACGTGCATTTGATAAAGAATCGTCATGATCTCTTTTCGAAGTTCACTTCTTGTTTTTTGTTCCATCATATCACCACATTCATTTTAGCACATTCAAGCAAAAAAAAGAAGAACTTTATTCTTCTATACACTCATTAGCTCTTTTTCTTTTACTTTTGCTTTTTCCTCTACAATTTTATTGAAATGATTGATTAGTTCTTGAACACTTTCTTGTCCTGACTTCATCTCATCTTCTGTAATTTCTAACTTTTTAATGTCATTATTCGCATCTTGACGAATATTTCTTAAAGCAATTTTAGCTTCTTCAGCAATTTTGGCAGCTTGCTTTACGTATTCTCTTCTAGTGTCCTCTGTTAAAGCAGGAATATTAAGTATAATTATCTCTCCATTATTATTTGGAGTGAGTCCAATATTTGCTTCAAAGATTGCTTTTTCAATTGCACCAATACAAGAGCGATCGAATGGTTTGATACATAATTGACGTGCTTCAGGAATAGAAATGTTAGCAAGTCCTTTCAGTGGTGTATCAGTGCCATAATAATTTACAGTTATTCCATCTACTATAGAAGGATTAGCTCTACCAGCACGGATATTCGTAAATCTTTTCTCCATTGCTTCGATTGCACTTTCCATACGTGTTTCTGTCTCTAATAAAATTTCTTCCATAAATACATTCCTTTCTTAATCTATTATATTATATTCAAATTGAAGTTGCAATAGCTTTGCATTTCATATCGATAATTAATAACGCAATCTTCATAATATAAATACTTAGTTATGTGCATCAACCTATTAAACAATTTAACAAAATAAAATCGAAGAATTCTTCGACTATAGATATTATTTTTTAGGTTTATAAAAATAAGAGATAAAACGAGCAAATTCAAATAATATTAAATTACTTTTATTCATCGCAAAATTTTTTCCCATGGCTTTTCCACCAATTGTAAGTGCAGAAATGATAGCCATTACAAGAAGCGTAATAAAGAAACGATCAAGTGGAATTAGCTCTGATAAAGATACAGCGATAATTGCTCCAGCTGATCCGGAAATGACTCCACAGATATCCCCAATTACGTCGTTACAGAATGTTGATACTTTTGCTGCATTCTTCTTAAATTTGACCGCAACATCAGCACCTTTCACTTTTCTAGAATTCATTGAATGAAACGGTTTCTCATCAGCAGATGCAACAGCAACACCAATCATATCAAATAAAATTCCAATAGATATGAAAGCAAATACTAAAATTACGCCAAAAACAGTAGGAACATTAGGAATAACTGTTTCCGATGCGAAGGAAAAACCAAACGATATAAAGAAAGCCAAAGCAGTGATCGTAATAACCCACTTCCATGGTACTTGTTTCTTCTTTCTTATTTTTTTTGTTTGTATATTTAAACTTTTAATTTCGTCTTTTACAGTACGTCTTTTTTTCATTATTTCACCTTTGTATAAAAAAAAATAACATAATGGCTATTAGTATGGTTAACTTTATGTCTTAAGGTCAAGTTGGATTTCCCTCACTTCAACTTTTCCGTTACCAGAAAAGCGGTTCCCCTTTACTGAAATGAATATAACGTCACCGTTTATATGACTTGATTGCCACTGAGTACACACTGCAATCCCACACCAATGGACATTCTAGGAGATTTCCCCACCAATTTGTCTTATACTAATTCTTTTTTGCAAATCAAGTTTCAAATTGCGATAACTATTTTTCTTTCGGCCAAAAGAGAAACGGTCTGTTCAATTATCCCAATGATTCACGCAAGACAGGCTACACTACTCGTAAGTTTCCCCACATAGTAGGTTCAATCCTAAGTCGTCATAAGTCTATTTCCGCTTATAACAAGGTTAGGTCTCTGTGAAAGCTGGGTCAACATTCGTATGCCATTACGACTCGCCCAACTTTCTAGTCTCCCAGCACCCACCCTAAACTGGGCGTAAAAAGCAAGCACCAGAAGCTTCACAGGTATGCCCTGTAGTGGATTTTTAGCCCCACCTTCGTATAAAACAATCTTGACTAGAATAATGTGCCATCAAATTACGTACAGTATTGTAACAAAATAGATTCCATTTGTCAAATTACTGTATTTTAGTATATGCACTAAAAAACAGAAAATGACAAAGTAGAAAGGAGCACTATAAAAATGAATGTTTTTAATAGTTTTTTTCAAGAAAAAAAGAAGCAATCTCTTCTCACAGAAGAGAAATTATTGCCTCTTTTCTACACTGCTTATCTAAATGGACATAATATTCAACTAATTTTCTTTCCTTGGGGATTAGAACATCTTCAAATGTGCGCTAACTATAGGAACGATGGCACAATATTAGCTAGTTATATTTTTGTCGACGGAAGAGTTATTCAAATACCAAATGACCTTTATCGTACCGAACAATTTCGTCAGCAAGCCATTTGGTGTACAATCAAGCAGGGTCTTCAACAGAAAAACAATTTGCAACAACTAGAAACGTTTGATAGTAAACTAAACCCTGTATTAAAAAGTTATAGTATACCGGAAGATAATTCCTTCGGATCCTACACAATGCACTTAGCACATTACCGAAAAACTTTCTTTGAACTAGAGAAACAAAGACAATGGTTGAAAGAGTGTGCAAAAGAAAAGGAAGTTGCTACTTCCTTCCAATATAAGCTTCCATTTGCAAAATAAGGGCAATGGAACCTACAACGATAAGTAATAATAAAATCAAATGTTTTCCTCCCTTATTGCATTTAAAATGTTTTCTTTCTTGACTTTTTTACTGGCATACATCATTGAACAAAGCACGATCATAAAGACCCCAAACGTAGCAAATAAAATACTTTTCCATGGAATCAAAATCATATCACGAGGTATAATCTCACCAAAAGATAGCCCTAACAGATAAATCACCCCAATCGATACTGGTAATGCATAAAATAATGATTTTAATCCGAAAAATAAACTTTCAAAATAAATAATTTTATTGAATCCATGTGGAGTCAGTCCCATACTTCGTAGCATTGCAAATTCTTTTCTTCTAAGCGATATACTTGTATTAATCGTATTAAATACACTGGTAACCCCAATTAATGTAACTAATGTAATAAACCCATATAAAAGAATCTTCACTACTAAAATCATATTATGCGCTAATTTTAAATCTTCTTGTACATTATAATAATTAATCTGATTACTGCTTGGTAGTTGGTCCTGCATTGTCTCTAACATATCTGCTAACTTCTCATTTTTAGGAGCAGAAACATAGATAGTACGGGAATATTGTTCATTATCATTGACAAATTGATAAGATTTTGCCATCTCTTCATTCAAAATTACATTCATCCAGTTACCTTCTAAATTTGATTCCAAACCAAGAGGATATTCCTCTGTCATAAAGAAATTTTCAACTGCGTAATTGCACTTCTCCTCTATTTTATCAATCTCCTCCTGATTATCCTTTGAATAGATATCTTGGCAAAAAGATATTTTATCAGGAAGTGAATTATACAATTTAAAGTCCTCACTAGTTCTCGTATTCTGACTATAAATAATTCCCTTTAATCGATTGATAACAATTGGTCTTGTCTCTGAAAGACCAATTTGTTGTTGATATGCTTTATAACTAGCATCATCTAATACATAAAAGAAAATGGTTGGTCGTACGTCATCATTCTCAATATCATCTTTAAATAAAGTAAGAGCTCTTTTCGTATAGTATTTCTTTAAATCAATATTTAATGATGCATAATAATTTCCCAAATAAACCATTATTTTCTTTGTTTCCTTCTGTTCCTTTATTGCAGAAATCCAATTTTTTTGTTCTTTATTGGACATCTGATATAAAGTCAATGAAAGATCATATTCCGGTAAATTACTATAATCATAAGCACTTTTAAGCCCATAATCTAAAAGGCCACTAAATGATACAAACAGAACAATACTAATAAACAAGGAAGCGATCGTAATGCGATACTTTTTTTTATTTCGCTTCATATTCTTTAAAGCAATTTCACCTTCTACTCCAAATACTTTACCAACGATTCTAGGAGTCTTTATTTTATTACTTTTTATTTTAATATCATCATTCTGTCTTATCGCCTCAATCGGTGTGATACGACTTGCCTTTTTTGCTGGTAAATAGGCTGATACTAAAATAACCGTAATCATAAATAAAATCGGAATAATTAAAAATAATGGATAGGAAGCTAGAGCAAGTGGAATACCAAATAAATTTGGGAGCAAATTATTTATAATTTGTAAAACGATTCCAATCCCGAGAAATCCACTTAAAATTCCCAAAGGGATACCGATTACTCCAACGATGATTGCTTCAAAGAATACTGTTTTTCTCAGTTGTAATTTCGTTGCCCCAATACTAGAGAACAATCCAAATTGCTTTTTCCGTTCCATTACCGAGATGGAAAAAGAATTATAAATTACCACAATACAACCAATAGAGATCAAAAACAAAATGATAATAATAGTAGTTGCAAGAGAACTTAAAAAATTATCATATCTACTAACACCTGAGAGAGCTAGTAAGGAAGTGTTGTATGAAACATCATCAAAATCACCATATTTATTTTCTGTTAAACCAAGTTGTTTTGCTAAAGCATCAGTAGTTGAATATACACTTTTTACATTCTTATAGTTAAGATAAACAGTTGAAACACCTAGAGTATCTTGTTCATTCGTCGTAAATATACTATATCCAGCAGCTGAATAAGCCTCACTATAAGGTCTTTCAATTAATCCTACAATCTTATAACTTTGACTTCGGATACTTTGTGTGAGTTCTTCATCATCATAAGAGGCATTCTCTAACAAAGTTTCACCAGCTAGAAGACGATTCACAAGATTGAGTGTTACGGTATCACCAATGTTCCATCCTTCCTGCATATGATTACTGATTACAATCTCATGGTTATTCTTTGGAAGTCTTCCTTTTTTTAGTTTGAGTGTACTAAAAAAGCTAGTATCTCCACTACCGATATATAAATAGGGTTTTCCTTCGTTAATAGGATTTTCTATTTTAACAAAACCCACTAAATGAACGATACTAATTTTTTTGATTTTATTATTATGTTCAATAATATCGAGTTTTGTATCTTTGACCCTATTTATAGTTACATGTTGTCCTCCAAGTTGATTCACTACTGTTTTAACAGAGTTATCACGAATGGAAGAAAATAAAAGACCAATTCCTACCATTAAAGCAGTAGATAAAAGTACCCCAACAATCGTAACAATCGTTCTTTTTTTATTTAAGAGTAAATGTTTTATTGTCAGTCGATTTAAAATATTCATGAGCGCACCCTCTCATCACTAACTACTTTTCCGTCATCAAGGGTAATAATTCGACTCGCATTGAGTGCTAGATTATGATCATGGGTAATCATGATAATTGTCTGTTTATATTTCTCGTTAGAAAGCTTTAATAACTCTATAATTTCGTGACTTGCTTTACTGTCTAGATTACCAGTAGGCTCATCGGCAAGTAAAATAGCGGGATGATTCATTAGAGCTCTACCAATACTCACTCTCTGTTGCTGTCCTCCAGATAGTTCATTCGGTAAATGACGAACTCTATTCTCTAGTCCCAATGTACAGATTAATTCTTTTAAATAATTTTGATCCGGTTTTTTATTATCTAATAGAATTGGTAAAGTCATATTCTCTTCAACATTTAAAATTGGAATTAGATTATAAAATTGATATACTAAACCAACTTCTCTTCTACGAAAAACGGCAAGATTGGTCTCATTTAAGGCATAGACGTCTTCATCATTTACATAAACTTTCCCACTACTTGGACGATCAACTCCACCTAGAATATGTAGCAAGGTACTTTTCCCACTTCCACTCGCTCCTACAATCGCTACAAACTCTCCTTTGGCGATCGAAAAACCAACATCATCTAGAGCTTTGACTAAAGTTGCTCCTCTTCCATAATTCTTACACAAATGTTCTACTTTTAATAGTTCCATAAATCTCTTCCTTTCAAAACCAGTCTACTATATTCTTATGACTTTCTAGTGACTGATACAATGACAATTTTGTCACAATCAGATGATGAAAAAGAAAACTTATCGCTTGATAAGTTTTTAGATGACTGCTTATAAGCCAATGAAGCGTTCAAATAAGAGAGCTACAAGCGCTCCTGTAAAAAGAAGAATCGGAGCACCCTTTAAAAATGATGGAACCGGATTTCTTTTCATCTGATTTTGAACTCCGGAAAAAATATATAAAACAAATATCAATCCAATACTACTTCCAATTACATAAATAAGCATATCCAAAAATGAATAGTCCTTATTGATATTCCATAAAACAATCCCTAAAACAGAAGAATTGATAACTACAAAGGGAAGATAATTTTTGTAATCTTCGTATTTCTTTTTTAGAAATAAACGGAGAAAGAGCTCTAATAATTTGACAAAAATGAGAATCAAAATCAAAGTAAATACCGTAGTAAAATAAGTCATGTCATAGGAAACTAAAACAGAATGATAAAGGAAATAACTAATAATGGATACAGGTATTATTACAGCTAATATCATAAGTCCAATAACCAACGGATTTTTTTCTTTAGAAGTCGTAAATGGACATAACCCAAGAAACTTTGTTAGTACAATATTCTCACTAAATATTGAAATCAATAATAAATTAACTAAATTCATTTATACCCTCCCCTTTTTAAATCTTTCTACACAAGCAATAATCAGTCCCAATATCAAAAAGGCTCCGGCAGGACTAGTGAAAAAAGAAACTGGAAAAAACTCTGTTGCTGTAAATACGCGATAAATTAATTTTTCACCAGTAATGGCACTTAAATGTCCAAAAATCGTAATGGTGTTTGCACCTGAAACCTCACGAATAAGTCCAATAGTTGCTAATAAGAAAAAATATAGAAGCCCTGTTTTTAAAGCATCTAAGATACTCTTATAAACTTTGTTTTCTCTAGCATAACTAGCACGATCAAACAAAACTGGGTTAATTGCTAACAACGGAAGATAAATTCCAAGCGCACTATAAAGGGCAGGAATATAATCTTTTAAAAACATCCCGATTACTGTAACAATTGTCCCATTTAAAATGATCTGTACTGGAAAAATAATATTTTCTGGGATTAATTTTTTAAAAAGAGAGACAAAAATATTAGAAATCATTAAAAGAAGAAAAACAATGAGTCCAATTGTATATGCAAGTTCAAAATTAAAGGTAAGCGCCAATGTTGGGAAAAGACTAAGAATCAAAACGACAAAAGTCTTCTCCTTGATCATTTCATGATAATTTAATTTCATATTATCCTCCTATAAATAAAGATGGGCTAAATACAAAAGAAGAAGACAAATGGCTACAACAACAGCCAGCACAGTAACTTCGTACCAAGACTTATTTTTCATTTGCCACCTCTTTTAAATTTATGAGTAGTTTTTTTAACGCAGTTGATGATATCGTAGCTCCACTTACCGTATCAACTTTGTCTAGTTGATTTTGCCCTTGCAATAATTTTGATACATAATCCTCTTTTTCAACCAAACTATAGTAAGATGGTGTTTCTCTGTGTTCTAATATAACATAGGTAGTTGCTACACCTTTTTCAAATGTAACTTCTGCTTTAATGACCCCACCATTTCCTTTTTGAGTTGCAATGTAGATGGTTTTTTCTCCAACTTGTTTTGTTTCTAACAATTCAAAATTATTATCTTTATTCCCATTTGTAGATGCTTTTTGATCATATTTCTTTGAGATACCAAATGCAACCCCGATAGCAAGTATCACAATAATGGTAATGGATGCAGCTTTTAAAATCGCTCTACCACGAACACGGGAACCAATCTTATCAAATAAAAATACAAGTATATTCATCGCTAGAATACTTGTTAGAACACCTTCTGGATATGGTGTTAAATAACGCAGTATTACTGTTAGAATACCAAGGCAGATTCCAAATAGAGCTTGCCCGGTCGGTGTTACTGGTGTTGTAACTGGATCAGTTGCCATAAATACAGCACCAAAGAATAAACCACCACTAAATATTTGAAACAGTGAATACCACATTCCAACGCCATTAAGAGAGGCAATTATCGTTGTCATTCCAAATACCGTTGCAATATAAAGAATTGGTATTTTCACTTTAATCGTTCTAGTGAATGCCAAAAATAGAAAAGCGAGTAAACATAATAATGCACTTACTTCCCCCATCGCTCCTGGGATTGTTCCAAAAAAGAAATCAAACAAGTTCCCATATGGTTCAACTAACGTTTGATAAGTTCCAATCCCATCTACAACTGCTACATTACTAAGCGGTGTTGCGTGACTAATGGTATCTAATTCATAAGGATTAAAATATCCACCATGACTAGTAATAACACTTCCATAAATTGAGATAATAAATAAACTCCCAATAAGTGCTGGATTAAAAATATTATAACCAAATCCACCATAGATCATTTTACCAAATATAGTGGCAATGAAAGCACCTAACATCATTAATTCAATCGGTGTATTAATCGGCATGATCAAACTTAAAAATAGTCCTGGAAATAAGGCATAGGAATTGGCCATTACTTCCTTTAAGGAACTGCCTCTTTTTTTCATGAAAACAAAATGATAGCAAGCCTCTGTCAAATAACTAGTAAGCATTGTAACTAAAATAAATAGTAGTGGATAAATACATCCATATATATCTGTTTTTCCTTCTAAATATGGAAAAATACCATTTTTATAGCAAGCGAATCCAATAATTGGTGTTAGTGCTAAAAAAACATTACGCATCATTTTCGCACTATGACCTTTACTTCTCATATAAGGTCCTCTATAATCATGGAACTCTTTCATTTACTTTGCTCCTTTCTAAGGTTCTGTTTTGCTTGTCTTACAAATTCACGAACAAATATTTTTGCAGGACAAATATAGGAACAAAGTCCACATTCAATACATCGTTCTGGTTTTAATTTTTTTAATTCATCTAAATCTTTCAAACTATCTTTTACTAAAACAGGGGATATTTTAACCGGGCAAATCTGTACGCATTTACCACATCTTAAACAAACCTTGCTTACCTCATTCTCATAGAAAGGTAATACTAAAACACAATTTAAATTAGCGGTTGCCATTAATTCATCCGTTGGTAAACTCTCTCCCATCATTGGGCCACCGGCAACAAAAACAAGATCTTTTTGTCGTTTATAACCAATTGTTTCAATCACTTCTGATATTGGTGTTCCGATTTTAATAAGTACGTTCTTTGGTTCTTTGAGCATTTCACCTGTGAATGTTACAATTCGCTCCATTAGTGGTTTTCCATATTTTAATGCTTCGTAGATTGCATAAATCGTAGAAACATTATTTACTACAATTCCTTTTTCAATTGGTAACTTTTTATAATCGACATGTTTGATGTACTGAACGAGTGATTTCTCCCAACCCATTGGATAGAGATTTGGAACTTCAATCAATTTTATTTTTGGATAAGTTCCAATAAAATGTTGAATAAGTTCTTTTAATTCATCTGTATTTACTTTGATTGCAATATAGGCTTCATCAATATCAACAATATTCATAATCCAATCAATACCCTCTAAAACCTCTTCTACCTTGGTTTTAAAGAGCATATAATCCGCGGTAATGTAAGGTTCACACTCAACAGCATTGATGATTAACGTTTTTATTTTATTGTTACCTTGATACTTAACATAAGTAGGAAAAGCACTTCCACCTAATCCAACAATACCTTTATCATGGAGTAAATTTACAAATGTTTCCTTTGTGAGTTCTCCTTTTGGTATCGGTTCGTAATTAGCTTGTGTATCTAAAAAATCATTTTCTATTTGAATACATGGAACTTTCTTACCATTAAAACAATACGACATAACAGTATCTATTACAATGCCACTCACACCAGAGAAGATTGGAATTGACATATCTCCTTTTGTCTTTGCAACTACATCTCCTTTTTTGACATAATCACCTTTTTTTACAAATGGAATTACATCTTGATTTGAACCATTAATTAATGGAATATAAATATATTTCGGTTTATTATAGATAGTAACAGAATCTGTTATTGACATCGTTTTCTTCTTTTCTAATTTCATTCCTATCATGATAACTCTCCATTCTATTATCATTATACAGAATTTAAATAGAAAAAAAAAGAGAGCTGCCAAATTTTGACAAATTCTCTTTGAAAATCTATATAATTTCAGAAAAACTTAATTAATTTTTAGATTTGATTTATTTTATCACGGATACAATTGGACGGAAGGAATCATAGCTAAACAAACCCACCCAATTGCATCCAAATCCACCAAGACCGGCTATCGACATACTATTGAAAGTCGTACCACGAACGAACCATGAACCAGAGGTATGCGGCAGATAACTATGTTCTGCTCCCCATTCTCCTCGGTCTGTTCCACTCCATACAGTTCCATTATAACGATTGGCTCCCAAACTTGTCTCATACACTCCATCACCATACACAGTTGCATCATAATCCATTCCTATATTGTTAAATAAATTAACTGTTGCTGTTGTATACTTTGTAATATGGGAACTAGGTAGACTGTTATATTCTGTAGTTGTAAATCCGCTACTTGCTAATAGATTATTATATACTCCCATCGTTCGTTCCCATGATCCTCCACTCATATCATAAACACCAGTAATATTCCAAGTCGTACTTGCCTTCACACCCACTTCACTATTATAAGCATTCTGACATCCATTATAAGCAGCTTCAGAAGCTGTATTACCAGCACACCCTGTTGTATAGGTTTGACTATTGTTGATATAGACTTCATTGTTATTTGCTCCATATTTTGATAGGGTTAAATAATACACAGCTCCCCATTCTTGATTTGTCGCCATATGCGTATCTACACTCGTTGAAGTCCATCCGTAAACAGTTTTTGTTTTCATTGCTACGCTTGCTTTATAAGCATTTGTTATTGCTACACATCTCCATGAACTTACATTTGGTACTACTTTTATAGTCTTGGTTGAGACGTTGTCCCCTACTACTGGACAAGACCAATCAGAATAGTATCCATTAGCCACTCCTTCTGTTGCGGTTGGCTCAAATTTTGCAACCCAATATCCATATTGATTAATTGAATTTTGGAATACCGGATGGGTAAAGTAATGCATACTGGTATCATTGGTACCAGCTACATATCCACTTGTTTGAATATTTGTTCCATCAAATGTAGTATCACTGGTTCCTTTTAAGAACTTGACATCAATCGAACCTGCTGTACTACTATGGTATCCACTTGTAATCTTATAAGCATATCTTGGTATCCATACCCAGTAGGATCCATCATTTGTTTTCACATTTGCCCATAGTTTCTTTGAATAATCATACCATTCTGGATCTTCTGAAGTTGTTACAGTTTCTACCCCATTTACCCATTTGATTGGTGTCATCCCTTCACTTAATCTTGGAACATTGGCTTCTTCTTCATAAACCGTTACAGTTCTAACAACTGTTGTTTCATTTCCAGCTTGATCTCTTGCTATATAAGTAATCTGATAGGTTCCTGCAAGATTAGGATTCAAATTACTCAATACTTGAACCGGTATATTCCCATCATAATCATCCTGAGCTGTTGCTCCTTCATCAATGTAAGTGATTCCTTGTTTGATTGATACTTGGTCTGCTCCATTTATCGTAATTACTGGAGACGTTGTATCAAGTTTATATTGTCCACTTCTTTTTATAGTTTGATTCCCTTTGGTGTCACTAGCAAGTATCCATAAGTAATAAACACTTACAGGATCTTGTGACATCAAGATTTTATCTCCATTTTGAAAAGTATTTAAAAAATCAGATTCATTTGGTTGCACTGTAGTAGTTGTCCAAATATATTTTAAACTATTCATATCAATTCCATTCACATCATTATGAACCGTTAGTACAACACCTTCAATTCTTCCTGAAGACTCATTTGGAGTGAATTCAATAGTCGTAATTGAAATAGCACAATCAATCTCAGTCTTTTGATTATTTACTTTTGCTTTTCCATTGCTATAATCAACAATGTAATTATCAAATTGAAAAGATCCATTTTCCACATTACCGTCTTTTATAATTACGCAAACAGCTGTGGGTGATTGTCCTTTATAACTAACATTTGCTAGTGTGCTTAAATCATAAGTTCCATCTGTTCTTGCTGTATAATTTTCTGTATCAATCATATTTTTTAAATCTGATTTTTCAATTGCATCAATATAACCATAAGTACTATTTTCAGCTGCACCTTTCTTGGCACTATCAATAACTCCTAAAATCATTGGGGTTGCTATTAACGCAATAATTGCTAAAATGACAATTACTGCTAATAACTCTATTAATGTAAATCCTTTTTTCATAATTCCACTCCTCTAGTTAGTATGCTTATCTCTAGCATTCCTATTCTTCATAAGAATAGCATAATTGCTATCAAATTACAAGCAATCGCAAACAGAAAATCAAGTTTAGACTGTTGTAATTTTGAAAATTTAATTTATCAAAAAAAAGCTGTCAAATTTGACAACTTTATTATTTATCATCTCGATTACTAAGCATAATTACAAGTCGAAGTAAATTAATAAGGGAAGATATAAACGCTGCAACATAAGTCATCGCGGCTGCTCCAAGCATATCCTTTACATCCTCATCTTCACCAGATTCAATTAAATCTAATTTTTTTATTTGTTCCCCTGCTCTTTTAGAAGCATCAAACTCAACTGGTAAGGTTACAAGTTGAAATAAAATTGCTGCTAAAATTAAGAAGATACCAATTTTTAAGTAGCCTGTAATTCCAGCAAATAAAGAAATAAATGCGACAATATATCCAATATAAGTTATAAAGTTAACAATTGGTGCTAAAAAGCTACGGATCCTCATAAAACTGTAATTCTCTTTATCTTGAATTGCGTGACCACATTCATGAGCAGCAACAGATAAAGCTGCAATACTTGTTCCTTCAAAGATTTCAGCACTTAATCTAACTACTTTTCTTGTTGGATCATAGTGATCACTTAATGTACCTTTTGTTTCAACGACGTAAATATCGTTCAATCCGTTCGCATCCAATATGGCGCGAGCAACTTCTTGCCCACTAATTCCTTTTTGATTTTTTTGTCTCTTAGTTCTATTATAAGCTCCATTTACTCTTACTTGTGCGACTGCAACAATAATAAAACCAAAAATAGATAATAATATTGTCCATATATTTTCATATCCTAACGTAACATATCCTGGCATAGTTCATCTCCTAATTCCAATCGTAGGTTGTACCTTCTCTTGAATCTTTAATAGTTACTCCAATTAGAGCTAACTTTTCACGAATTTGATCAGCTAAAGCATAATCTTTATTGGCTTTGGCTTCATCACGTTTCTTTAGCTCGAATTCAATATAAGCTTTTTTATCGTTGCTTAATTCTTCCTTTTTCAATAAATCTAATGATAGCACTTGGTCCATCCAATTAACTATCTCTTTTTTTGAACGATCGTTCAGTTCGCCATCTTTTAATACATCATATAAAATAGTTAATGCATTCGCGGTATTTAAATCGTCTGCTAAGGCATCTTTAAAACAATTTTCATAATGTCGAACTTGGTCTTCTAAAATTTCTCCATCATCCGTTAACCGTAAAATTCTATTTTTTAACTTTTGATAAGCTGTTGTTACTTGCTCCATCGCATCATAACTAAATACTAGTGTTTTACGATAGTGAGAAGAAAGGCAGAAGAAACGATATACTAAAGGATTATATCCTTTTTCTTTGAGTAGTGAAAGAGTTAAAAACTCTCCTTTTGATTTACTCATCTTTCCTGTTTGATCGTTTAGATGTTCTGCATGAAACCAATAATTACACCAAGGATGTCCTAAATAAGCTTCACTTTGTGCAATTTCATTTGTGTGATGCGGGAAGATATTATCGACTCCACCACAGTGAATGTCTAAATGTTCTCCTAGATAAGCAAGTGATATTCCAGAGCATTCAATGTGCCATCCCGGATATCCTACTCCCCAAGGGCTATCCCATTTTTGATCTTGATCTTCAAATTTAGATTTCGTAAACCAAAGAGCGAAGTCTGCTTGATTTTTTTTATTATTATCTTCTTCTACACCACTGCGGACACCCACTACCATTTCATCTTCTTTATGATTGGTAAGAACATAGTAATCCTTCACTTTAGAAACATCAAAATAAACATTCCCACCAGCTTGATAAGCATAACCTTTTTCAATTAATTTGGTAATTATTTTAATATACTCATCAATATGAGAAGTGGCCTTCGTTACAACCTCAGGTAACTGATTGTTCAATTCTTTCATATCTTGATAAAATGCTTGTGCATATCTTTCTGCAATCTCTTCAACGGTAGTATGCTCTCTTTTCGCACCTTTAACCATCTTATCCTCACCAGTATCAGAATCACTTGTCAAATGTCCAACATCAGTTAAATTCATGACACGATTAACTTTATATCCTAATAATTTTAATGTCTTTTCTAGTACATCTTCCATGATATAAGTTCTAAGATTTCCAATATGGGCAAAATGATATACGGTAGGACCACAAGTATACATTTTCACCATACCTTCTTCATACGTTTTAAAGGGTTCTATTTGTCTTGTCAATGTATTATAAATATTCATCTTATGTCCTCCATTCTTGGGATATTATACCATAGATAGCTCTATTTTTGCTACTTTTTATTTATATTCTCATAACCACATATCATTTTAATTACAAAATAAGTACATTTATCCCTATCTATTATAGTATAGTGAAAAAAAGAACTTCGGTTACCGAATCCGAAGTCCTTTTGGGTAATGATTCTTTAATTTTCCTTGGCTTGATTTTATAAGTCCAAGCGGCAGTCCATCTACCATTAAAACCCCATAACCTTTTTCCAATTCTTCAAGTAGTTCAAATCCTTTCAAATAAAGTTCTACTCTAACATCTGTAAGTGGTAAGTTTATGCTTCTTTTAAAATAGCAACCATATGCTTTAATAAATTGGTGATGAGGGATAAACTCATTATGTTCTATTTCTCCAACAGTAATAAAGCAAGACAGAGCTCTTAAGTTGGGGATCTCTACTTTTAAATTGGGTACTATAACTAACTTTCCTTTATAATTTTTAAAATATAAGGATCTATTAATAGAATTTTGTGCCAATTCAACTAATTTCTGTTGTTCTTTAGTTGGCAGTTCTAATAAATTCAAAATAGTTTTTGAGTTACTCTTTTCATTCTTTTTTAATAGAGCGACAAATTGTCCTTCACCAAAGATATAAGGATAACATCTTCTCATTTTTTGATAAGCAAATTCATCGTTTAATGCAATTCCATCTGCTGTTATTGCAAATAATTTTGAACTTACATCTTCTAACGAATAATTATGTTGTTTTAAAAACTCATAAATTATTTTCTCATTTTCTTCTAAAGAAAATGTACAAGTAGAATAAATTAAATACCCTCCTGTTTTCAACATTTTAGATGCTTGCTCCATAAGATTTTTTTGAATCAAACTTAATTCTTTTACTTTGTCCATAGACCATTCTTTAATTGCATCGCGATCTTTTCGAAACATTCCTTCACCAGAACAAGGTGCATCTAATAAAACAACATCAAAATACCCCTCATAGACATTGCTAAGTTCTACTGCCGACATCGAGGTCACCACAACATTTGTAAGTCCCAGTCGTTCTACATTACTGAGTAATTTTTTTGCTCGACTATAGTTCATTTCATTTGAAATTACGAATCCATTTGGAACCTGCTCTGACAACTGAAAGGTTTTTCCTCCCGGTGCTGCACATAAGTCAAGAACTTTCGCATCAGAGGGAATGGTTAAAGTAGATGCAGGAATCATTGCAGATGGTTCTTGACTATAGAATAATCCGGCATGATGATAAGGATGATTACCTAATTTTTCATCAACAAAATAAGCATTTGGTATCGCTTCAATTGGTTGTTTAAGAAAACTACCATCTAATTGTTCATTCCACTTTAAGCGATTTAAATGAATTGCCTTAGTTGGTTGATTTTGATAAGCATGGAAAAACCTATCAAAGTTTTCTCCTAATAATTCTTTCATACGATCTAAAAATACACTTGGAAGCATAACATCACCTCTTTCCGTTTTTTATTATAAATATTTTTCAAAAGTTTGACAATAATTTGATAAATATTTCTTTTTTATGTATAATATACGGCAATGGGGGCTTGTAGTATGTTGGACCAGACAAAATGTGTTGCGATTTCTGATTATTTTTTTAAGGAATCAGATAATAATCGTGATGAAATATTAAAAAAATATTATAGTGATAATCAGCTTATCGATGCGGAAAGACTAATGAGACAATTTGTGTTGACACTTAAAGATTATCAGTTGTTAAAGGGGATATGTTATTTTAATGAAGAAAAAGCAGATGTCAATTTAATTCTCCTAAAAGAGGATGCTATCTGCTTAGATCATATTAAAACAAGAAAAGATTGGAGAGAGTTTTATTTACAGTTTTGCATCCATCAACAAAAAGAGTTATTGACTTATCATAACTCTAGATTTACTGATTCTCCTTTTTATGCAATACAGCCTGATAATTACAACCATATTTCGAGCAAAGAAGGAGTACTTATTTATTTCAATCAAAATCCATCTATTCTTAGTCACGAATTACAAAAATTAGTAATAAAACAGAAAATAAAAGTCCTAAATTAAATTAGGACTTTTTGAATTCCATTTTTTTACCAATTGATTTTTAGACTGAGGAATGCTGAAGCTGGTATATTGGCTAAGTATCCAATACTGCTGTTTTTCCATTAGAAGTTTTACAACATTCAAATAAATTCCTGGGATAATGTAATTTAAAAAATAAACATCCACCGGTTCTATCTCTTTATCAGTCACTTTACTTAATAATGCATTATTATCTTGATTAAGATAAGACTTCATAATGTCCAAATATTCATTTTTTCTAGCAAACGTTATTTTCTTAGATAGTTCATTTATCTTTCTTTCTCTATTTGCTGAATTTGGTTGCTCGCAAAGAATATAATAGATTTGTTTTAAAACTAGAACATCCATGTGTTGTAATGTCTCATTGTAGATATCATTCATAATGTTTCCTCTTTCTACTGAAATAAAACATCTCCCTGTTCCGAATGTTTTTCAAACCACTGAATTGCATAAGAACAAGTAGCAGTGCATTTTTGATTTCGATCTCTTAATATATCAGTTATTTCCAACATAAACTGACTAGCTAATCCTTGACCTCTAAAGTCTGGATTGGTCCAAACTTGAGTAATCTCTATCCCGTAAGACATTGGTTGATAGAGAATTCTTCCAACTACTACTTCATCTTTTAAAAATTCATATGTGTTTTTTGTTTCATTGATATTCATAAGAAAACCTCCGTTTTATACAATAACAGATATTTATGAAAAAAGAAAGTTAAAAACAAGGTTTTTATGCGATATTTTTCTACATTTTAAATATAAGATTACATCTTTCTTTAAAAAGAAAAGTTTGCAAAAGATTTGACATTATAGATGGTAACTGTTATAATCACTCATCATGAGGTGAAATCATGAAAGAAATGACGGAAGAAGAGTTATACAATTTCTATTTCTATAATTTAAGTCATTATTATCGTTCTTTCGGAGGTCAAATTCCAGAAAATATTAGCGAAATAATAAAACAACAAATTGAGGAACATTTGAAACGAAATAATTCACAAACCAAAACAAAAGTCCGATAAAAAAGTAACATATAGGATATGTTACTTTTTATTTTGTTACTAATACAGTTAAACAGATGAAATCATAAGTTGAATGCCACTACAACTAGTTCTGAATTATACTCTTTTAGTATACTCTCCCCATCCCAACAATACCTTAGAATCTTATTTCAAACAAAAAAACTTCTAAAAAGAAGTTTTTAACTAATCTAATTGATCACAAACCAAATTGCTAAGTTCTGTTGGATTTTCAATTGGAAGTCCTTCAATTAATCTTGCTTGCGCATATAAAATTTTACTATATGCTCTCAATTTATCTTGATTATCTTTGTATAATGATTGAAGTTTTTGAACAATTGGATGATCTGCATTGATTTCTAGCGAAATGTCTGCTTTGATATGTTCATCGGTTGGCATAGCGTTAATTACTTTTTCCATACCGACTGTAACATTTCCTTCACTTACTAAACAAACCGGATGTTTTTTTAACTTATGTGTAAATTTTACATCTTTGATATCAGAGATTACTTCTTTCATAAATTGAAGCATCTCTTTATTTTCTTCATTTAATGTTTTGATTTCTTCCTTTTCTTCCTCTGAGGTTAAATCCAACTGATTCGTTGAAACATTAATGAACTTTTTACCTTCGTACTGAATCAATGTCTGAACAACAAATTCATCAACATAATCGGTTAAATAAAGAACTTCATAATTTCTCTCTTTTACTTGTTCTACCTGAGGAAGTAGATCGATTTTATCAAGGTTCTCTCCCGTTACATAATAAATCGCATCTTGTGATGGATTGATACGGCTTACATATTCCTTCAAAGTAACCAGTTTCTTTTCTTCTGAAGAATGAAATAGAAGTAAATCTTTTAACTCATCTTTATGCATTCCAAATTCATTATAAACACCAAACTTTAATTGCATTCCAAAGGCTTGATAAAATTTCTCATACATTTCACGATCTTTTTCAAGCATCGTTTCTAATTCTTTTTTAATCTTTGATTCAATATTTTTTGCAATTAATTTTAATGCTTTATCTTGTTGTAACATTTCTCTTGAAATATTAAGAGATAAGTCTGAACTGTCAACAATACCTTTTACAAAACTAAAATAGTCGGGTAATAAATCACTGCATTTTTCCATAATTAATACGCCATTACTATATAGTTGTAAACCTTTCTCATACTCCTTCGTATAGTAGTTAAAAGGAACATGAGATGGAATATAAAGTAGTGATTGGAAAGATACTAACCCCTCTACTGATGTATGGATTACTTTAAATGGTTTTTCATAATCGAAGAATTTATCACTATAGAATGTATTATACTCTTCTTCTGTAATTTGCTTTTTATCACGTTTCCAAAGAGGTACTAAACTATTTAATGTTTTAACTTCCTTGACTGTTTCATACTCGTCTTCACTGCCATCTTTTAATTTTCTTGTTTCTACTGCCATTTGAATTGGATAAGTAATATAGTCAGAATATTTCTTTACTAAACTTTGAATTGTATAATCTTCTAAATAAGTACTAAAATTATCATCTTCAGTATCTTCTTTTATGGTTAAAATAATATCAGTACCATAAGTCTCTTTTTCAGCTTTCGAAATCGTATATCCGTCAATTCCAGAAGAAACCCATTGATATGCATCTTCACTACCATATGCTTTCGTAATAACCTCAACCTTACTACTAACCATAAATGCGGAATAGAAACCTACTCCAAACTGACCAATAATATCAATATCCTTTTTCTTTTCATTTTCTTCTTTAAAGGTAAAAGAACCACTTTGAGCAATTGTACCTAGATTCTTTTCTAGTTCCTCTTCACTCATACCACAACCCTTATCTGAAATCGTAAGGGTTCTTTTTTCTTTATCAAGAGTAATCTTAATAGTTTGTTCTTCTGGATTCAATTTTATCTTCTTATCCGTCAAAGAACGATAGTGCAATTTATCCATTGCATCGCTTGCATTTGAAATAATCTCTCGTAAGAAGATCTCCTTATTTGTATAAATGGAATTAATCATTAAATCCATCAGTCTTTTCGACTCGGCTTTAAATTGTTTTTTTGCCATTTTATCATCTCCTTAATGGTTGTATTCAACCTTGTTCATTATAATACATATTCTAGCACTTGTCAATAATGAGTGCTAGAATAGTTTATGGTTTTTTATAAGTAAATATGAAAAAAAGATGAATTATTTCATCTTTCTGAAATTAACTTCAAACTTCTTTCAATCTCTAATAAAATAGTCGGATGACTCTCAGACTCTTTCAATAATCGTAAATATTGTTTACTTTCTTCTAAGGGAAATGCTGACAAACAAGTAATACATTTCCATAAGATTAATTGATTATCTTTATATTTCTCTGCAACGTTTTTTATTTGTTTAAAATGCTTCAAAGTTCTTAATTCTTTATTATAAAAAACCATAAAACCAATTGCATCTAGCCCTTCAGAAATCTTAGTCAGATCACCTGAATCTAATACTTCCAACATGACATCAAAGCAATCAACTGACATTCTACTAATCGTTCTTGCAATAATATCTCTTGGTAATGGATAACTAATTTTTTTAGAAACTTTATCAGGAATACTTTTATATTGGTTGCTCCCAATGATACCCAAATAAGGAATCATCATTCTACAGGTTTTTGGTGTTCCTTTCGCTAATGCATCACTAAGTTCTAACTTTGTGTATAAAGCAGTCTCCTTAGTTAATAAATCTAGCAGTACTAGACTTAAATCATCAATAGGCACTCTTTTTGATAATATCCGTATAGCACTCGTTCGGTCATAAGCTTTATTTGAATTCAACATCTTAAATAATTCGTGATTGTTACACTTTTGATAGTGTTCAGTATCAATATCATCAATAAAACCGCGCTTCTTTAAATCCATTTCTGTGCTTTTCAAATTATCATCTCCTTTTGAAGTGTATCTGAACTTTTGCTTTAAATATTCCAATATAAAAACACCCTATAGCACATAAAAGCGAAGCTGTAATATTAATTATATTATCAACATCTAGCCAGCGATATTCTGCTACTGTAGGTTCTAAAATAATATTCATTCCAACATTTAGAAATATCGATAAAAGAAATAAAATACCAAACCAATTCCAAATATTTATTTTTGCATATTTTTTAATTAAAAATAACACCCAAATAAAAACACTCCAGATAATAACGATCGGAACTGCGATTGGTATAAACCAATTAATTGGAGAACTTAAATAATTACAATTCACTACATATTCAATTAAAAATAAAAGTGGAAATATTAAAATATTAATTAACAACAAAGTTTTGAACAATTTATTTCTTTGTGCTCTTAATGAAATACTCAAACAGGAATATACAAATACGATACTGCCGTTTACAATCATAGACCATGTTAAACTATTCATTAAAACAAAGTCAACGATTGTGCAAACAAACATACTAATCAAGCAAAATAGTCCAAAAAACAGCAAGATCCTTTCCTTGTTGAATTGATTAAAGTGCATCGAAATTCGCAAATTGCGATCTGTTTTCATTTTCATTTCATCATCTAAAATATATTCACCTGCGAAAAGTTCATTTAAGGTAATACCTAATTCCTTGCAAAGTTGTTCAAATAAGGAAATATCCGGAAGTGATTTTCCTCTTTCCCACTTTGAAACTGATTTGTCAGTTACTCCTAATTTATAGGCTAATTGTTCCTGCGTAAAATTCTTGTTCTTGCGGCAGTTAGCGATAAACTTTCCTATTTTTTCTTGATTCATAAAATATTCACTCCTTAAATCTATCTTACTAAAGAAGACTAAACCAGAACACCCCTTATTGGTAGAGTTCGCTATTTTCCATAAATAAACTCAGCTGTTCCTTCTTTAATGGAAATTCAAGAAGATAATGAAAAATTTTATTATAATCAGATTCAATGTGATTCTTTAAACAAACATCATAAAATAATTTCATTAGTCTTGCATTATTTGGACTATTTATTTCATATCGATCTCCATATTTTTGTTGATATAGTTTTTTAAGTCCGGGAAAATATTCATCTAACTTTTGATAAAAATATTCTCGATTGCCTTCTCTTAAAGTAAGTCCCATATTAAAACAAATAATTCCATAGACTTTAGCCTCAATACAGTAATTGAGAATCCCCATGATATTTTCTTCTGTATCGTTAATAAATGGTAAAATCGGATCCAACCATACAACTGTAGGTATTCCATTATCTCTCATAGTCTTTAAGACGTCCACTCTTTCTTTGGTCGTAGAAACATTAGATTCCAGTAACTTACATAGATTTTCATCATATGTGGTTAGAGTCATTTGAACAACACACTTTGCTTTTACATTGATCTTTTTTAATAAATCTAAATCTCTCAGTATACGAGACGATTTGGTTTGAATTGCTACTCCATATCCATATTTTTCAATCAATTCTAAGGATTTCCTAGTATAGTTTATTTTCTCCTCTAAATGAATATATGGATCTGTCATTGCACCTGTTCCTATCATACATTTATCTCGTTTATTCCGAAGTTTTTGTTCCAGCAACTCAAGCGCATTTTCTTTTACCTCAATATCTTCGAATACATGGTTAATATTATAACATTTACTTCGTGCATCACAATAGATACAACCGTGCGTACAGCCTCGATATAAATTCATTCCATTTTGAGGAGATAGAATTCCTTTTACTTGTTTATAATGCATAAATTCATCTCGTTTTCTTCATCGTAACAACATAAATATTATACCAAACAATTGTTCGTAAAGCAATAGATTAAAATCTTTATTATAAGGGTTCAATTCACTTGTATATTAAATTTGAAAGT
>DICM01000013.1 GCA_002416285.1 Caryophanales bacterium UBA5026 | reverse complement strand
CCCACATTTACTTTACTTCACCATTTTCATACCTACGAACGTAGATTTTTACTAACGAGTGGAACCATTTCAGAAAGCTGTTTAATGCGTTCCATAAGTCGTCTTGCTTTTACTTGCTCTACTCCATCCTTCGTCATACTAAAATGCTGTTCCAAATCATTAAAATCAAAATTAGAAGTAAAGAAAGTTGGTAGATGCTCTTGCATACGGTATTGTAAAAGTGGACATAAGATATCATCACGGCTCCAAGATGTAGCCGATTCAGCACCAATATCATCAATTAATAAAAGTGGAACCTTTTTTATCTGTTCTACTTTTTCTTTAAAATCAGATCCAAAAGAACTCTTTAGTTCTCTTAGGTATTCAGGCCAGAAGATAATTGCACTTTTCACTCCTTCTTTAGCAAATTCGTTAAATAAGGCTGCTACTAAATAAGTTTTTCCACTACCGAAACTTCCACATAAATAAAGACCTTTACTATTCTTTGGATATTCTTTTTTAAATGCGGTAATCCACTTAATTGCTTCAAAACGATTTTTATCATCTGTATAGATGTTTTTCATATTTGCTTCTTTTATTTCTTTAGGAAGCTCAAAAATAGAAACATTTTTTTGATAAGCAGTTTTTTCTTCTAATTGTTTTTGAAAACGACAAGCTTTATAACAGAATATAAGCTTTTCCTTATCTACTTTTGGTAAATAAGCGAATCCTGATATTGCATTTTCACACATAGCAAGCCCTTTACAATTTTTACAATGACTCCATTCTACAGCACTATTTTTTAAAATAGAGGTATACTTACATAATTTCTCATAGGGAAGATTCAATTCATCAACAAGATCCTTGAATACAGGATCTTTTAATTCTTCTTTTAAAGAAACCATTAGTTGCTGTTCCAGATCTTGTTTTTGATCTTTGGCAAGCATATTTTTTACTGTCTGCACACTATCACCTACTTAATAATTTTTCCATCTCTTTTTGCTCTTCCAAAGAGGCTTTGCTTGATTCAATCTCCTGATTAAACCATGTTGGCTTTGATTCTTTTTTTGATACTGTCTTTGTTTCGTAATTTTTACGATTTTTATATTCCTTTTCTGCTAAACTCATGGCAGAATCTACTGTTTCAACTTTGCTTTTTGCCCACTGACTGGCAATTACCTCAACAAATGATCTAATTAATTTATTATTATTAATTTTGAGTACATAATCGACTAAAACATTGACAACTCCGGGATTTAAATTCATATCAACTAATAGATATTCTAGTATTGTAACATCATTTTTCGTTGGTTTTGCACCATTATATTTACTAAGTAAGAAATCATATGGAGTAGTCGTCTCAAATTGATAAATAATTTTTGCCTTTTTTGAATTATCTCCCATTGGTTTTCTAAGATATTCAGGTTGATTACGATAAAGTAAACTCGGTAATTTTCCACTATGTTCAAACTGATAGAACTTTCTTGCATTCTTTTTCAGTAACACTTTATCAATGGTTCTTTTATCAGAAAGAGAATTGCGGATTAGTTCACGCATTTCATCATCATTATAATTATAAATAAAAGAAAGTCTATAAAGGAGTTCTTTAGTTTCCTTTGTTATACTCTTACTATTTAACATTTCCTCTGGAATCATAGATATGATTGTAGTAATGTCTATTTTCGCATTTAATTCTAATTTTCTAGAATTTGTTCTACGAATATCTTCAATAGACGATTCAAAATAATGCATATCAGTGGCTTCAAAGACATCGCTAAAACAACTTGTGATGTCAGTATACTCTTTTAAATTTAATCTCGGCATTTTAAAATATTCTAAGATTTTTTCATATTCAGTAACACCGATATTATTATAAAGTGAAATACTAAGAACAGGGTTATTGAAAAACTCATAAGCACCGACAGGAGAATACAACTCATAGATATATTGATTGATATTCCCTTGTTTTAAATATGTTCTAAGTAGGCCGATAGCTTCTAACTTTTTTCTTGCCTCTTCAATTTCAATTAGTTTGATTCGCATTGATGTCATTAAATGGTGATGAGTCCATTCTTCTGAAAAAAGTTCTGTTTTATCTAAATATGACCACAAAGTAAAATACAGATTTATAGAGGTGGTGCCAATAATAGGTTGATACAACATTACCAATAATTTACGATCTTGATCGTTTAGAATTGTCTTATTGAGTACCGTATAAGTGTCTGCCGGTAAAATATGCATAACATCACCTCAATCTCCTTTTTAGTGTACCATATTTTAATTGATAAAAAAAGCTATTTTAGTAGTATTAACGGAATAATTCCTTTTGATATTATTATACAACATTTATTTTTTATATATAAAGAAAAACTCTCTTAAGAGAGTTTTAAAACTTGAGTTTAAAAATGATAGATTCTATATAAAGTATTTAAATTTTTTTGCTTCCTGCTTTGCTAACCTTTTCGCATAGTTCTTTTCCTGTTTTTCTTTTTGAACTTCTAATTCTTTAAATAATCTTAGATATAATATATATTCCTTTATTTCTTCTAATGTTTCAATATTAGGATTATTTAAGAAATCTGTACTATATAATTTTTCCATCATTCTACTCATTGTAGATTCACTCACTTTTGTAAAAAAATTATTTTTGGTTGTAATACTACTAGAATAAAAATTAGCTTCACTTATTTTTGCTAATGTAAGTCTATTTTTTCCATGTATTATTTCAGGAATCAAATAATAGTTTTGCCCATTTTTATTATATGGATCTAGTGTGACCGTTAAAGGACACGTACATACTTCACTACCTTCTACTGTATCTCTAGAAAATAAAACAATATGTGGTCGGCGTCTTTTCGTATTTTGCATATAGACATCTTTTAAAAATACAATTTGCCCTTGTTCAAACATGATTTCACCTCTAATTTGATTATTATAAGTTTATATGATCAGAAAGTCAAATTATTACAATTAAAAAGAACCATATTTTAATATAGTTCTTCGGTTTCTGATTTTTTTTGTTTTTGAAGTACAGCTGTTGTCAATTGATAATTAAAGTTTTTCATAAAAATATGAAATTTTTCTTTTTCAAATGGTTGATACGTCTCATACCATGTTGGGCCATCTTTAATTGGTAGACGTAGAAAACGATCTCCAAATCCAAAGTCATAAGCATAAGGAAGCATCTTTTCATAATAAAGTGGATCCTCAGTCGTTAATTCTTCTAGCTTACTTTCGTTCATTTCATATAGGCATCTAGAAAATCCATAAGTTTTTCCTAACATACGATTTCCAAACAACGTTCTAATCGGAAGCATACTAGCAATCAAACGAATAGAAAACGCTGTAATAAGCCCAACGAGAGCAACTAAAAATAATAGTAAATTAGATGATACTGGTTGTAATGTGAAATAAGCTCCTATCAACATTAATGGAATTGAAATAAACATTCTAGACACAATTGGAAAGGTATTTTGAGAAAACAAGATAATTCCAATTGCAGTAGCAATACTGATTAGTACGGCAAGAAAATAGTTATCGATTCCAAAATCAATCATGGGCACTGATATTATAATTGTGGATAAACCAGATAAAAACACTAGTGCTAATTTAATTTGATCAATATTTTTATTATAAATTCGTGATTTATGATAATCATTATTTACAGTGTCAATAATTACTGATACATCATCACTCAAAGTTCCATTTAAGTCTTTAATCATTACGCGATCACTTTGTTCAAAAATCGCATCAAATAAAGTTTTTTGTGCAGCATTGTTTCCACTATATTCTTTCAATTTCACAAGTTCAATGTTGTTTTCCATCTCTGAAGTACCGTCTGCTAATTCTACTACACGAAGATACCCTTGACTTGCTAAATAAGGAATTAACGTAATAATGTCGTTATAATTAATATATCCCTTGTAGAGAAATCCTAATTCGACACTATCTAGTTCTGCTGGTGGGTAGTATCCTCTTTCCTCCATGATTTTATTTCCATCACCATATCTTAACCAAAAATAATAAGCTAAGACTAAACTAAGTCCAGGGAATATTAATAAATACCAATAATCGTTAATCGATGCTCTATCGATTGCGGTCGCATAGTTATCGATAAAATAGCCTTCTTCTAAATCTACTTTTAAAGTTAATACTTGATCTGCTTTAAGTGGCTCTTTTAGTGTTCCACTAATTTGTTTGCCATTCACTTGATAATTGACGATTTGCTTTCCTAATTTCGCATCATGATCTAACAGGAATGATACATTAGTATCGTTTATTTCGGTTGGAAAATTAATGATAAATTGTGTTGATAAGGCTGTATTAGTAACTAAATCAAATAATAGCTCATCACCATTTTTTTTCTTATCTTTGCTAAAATGATAAAGATAAGAAATGTTATAATTTCCTATCATTCCCGAAGAAACAGGATCTTTAATGATAATTTTAAATTGCTTTGAACTTGATTCTTCTATAAAATTTTTATTCGCACTCACTCTATCTAGAGTTGCTTCATAAGTAACTTTTTCATTTTTATCCCGATAATAGGTTGGATTTAAATCAATACTTCTCTCCCATGTTTCAGAATTTTCTTTATAGGATATCTCATAGTTTTCTGATATGGATAAAACACGATCATTGGATATCCCAATCGTGACATTATATTGATTTATATCAAATTTTTCTGCTTTTACTCCGATTGGTAATAATAGAATTGCTAAAAGAAACATCACTTTCTTCTTCACATTAACCACATCCCTATGATAAAAATTATAGCATAAAAAATTTCATGTTACAAGGTAATTTTCTTATCAAGATAATATTCAAACTTGTTTCTTTATTGCAACTATTTTAATTAACATAAAGTTAATTAAAATGAATTACTATTATATTTTGAATAAATTCATCCATAGTAATAATAGGTGATATTATGAAAGTACGTTTAGGATATGTTTCCATTTCTAAGTCTTTAGATGGAATTACCAGTTCCAGCACTTTAAACTATACAAATTATTTAAAAACTGAGAACAAGCTGAAAAAATTAAATAATGTCATTCTATCTAATTTAGAGGATTTAGAGAAGATAATATATTATAATATTAAAAATAATATTCATTTTTTTAGAATTACTTCTGCTTTGATTCCTTTGTCAACTCATAAAGAGGTAAAGTTCGATTATATCACTCCATTTAAAGAACATTACGACCAGATTGCAAAAATGATAAAAGAGGCTGATATGCGTGTAGACTTCCATCCCGGTGAATATATGATTTTAAATAGTACCAGAGATGAGGTATTAGAAAACACACGAGAGATTTTACTTTATCATTATCGACTGTTAAAAGCATTTCAAATTAAAAATCCTCTCTTAGTTACTCACGTTGGTAGTAATGCATTCGGAAAAAAGGCTTCACTTGGACGATTAAAAAATCAATTTTATTTACTTCCAAGAGAAGTTCAATCAGTTCTTGCACTTGAAAATGATGACAAAGTATTTAATGTTGAAGACCTATTACCAATTGCTCAGGAACTGAAGATTCCACTTATTTTAGATTACCATCATCACCTTTGCAATCCAACGATCAATCCAATTCAAAATTATCTCCCTGATATATTAAAATCTTGGAATGGAAGAGTACCTAAAATGCACTTTTCATCTCCAAAAAATAAAACAAAAAAGGAAATGCGATCGCATCATGATTATATTGACAGCGATTCTTTTATTTCATTTTTAAAAGTAATAGAACCGTATTTTGAGCAAGTTGATATTATGATTGAAGCAAAAATGAAAGATGAGGCAATGTTTCGATTAATTCGTGAGCTAAAGTATAAAACCAGTTACCGATTTATTGATGAAACGACATTTGAAACAAATTAAAAACCAGAGGTTAATCCTTTGGTTTAAATATTAATGATAGGAAAAATGAGATCACAATTGCCGATATAATTCCCGAAGCAGTTAAATCAAACATTCCCATAGCGAGTCCAATTAGTCCAAATTCCTCGGCTTTTTCTAATGCCCCATGAATAAGTAAATGACCAAAGCTAGTAATCGGAACAAGTGCTCCACCACCTGCCCAGAGAATGAATTTATCATAAAGACTAAAAGTATCTAAAAATGCTCCTAGAACAACGAATAAAGTTGTAATGTGCCCTGCTGTTAACTTTGTATTGTCCAGTATGATTTGTCCAATCATACAAACAATACCGGCAAATAAGAATGCGTTTACATAGATCATTCTACTACCTCCAAACTAATTGCATGTGCAATCGCAGGAATGGAATGTTTTTCATTCACCATGACAGAGGACATCAATGCTCCTGTTGCTACTAGTAGTACTCTTTTATATTCTTTCTTTTTCATCTTACTCAGAATGTAACCATATGTTACAAGTGGTGCACAGGCAGGTCCACTCGCACCAGCATAAACAGGTTGTTTATCTACATCGAATATCATAGTAGCAGTATCGTCATAGTTTTTCAAATTCATACCATATTCTACTTTCATATATTCTTTTAATATCTGTTCGCCATAAATACCCAAATCTCCACTTAGAATTAAGTCGTAATAGTTAATATCTCTACCCATTTCTGTCAGATGACGGTAGATAGTATCGGCACAGGCTGGAGCCATTACTGCTCCCATATGATAGACATCTTTCGTTCCCATATCAACTGCGATTCCAATCGTCGCACTTTCAACACGAATCTGGCCTTTATCAGTTGATAGATAGGCACTTGTTCCCCCAGTTGTTGTAAATGTAGTCGTTTTTCTTTTTGGTCCACCATATTCTGTAGGATATCTGAATTGTTTTTCGGCAGCATTATTATGTGAAGATACACTGCAGATACAGTTGTCAATCTGTTTTGCTTCTACCATGTTAGCTCCAAGAATTAGTCCTTCTACACTTGTCGCACAAGCACTATAGATTCCAAGATAAGGTATTCCTAGACGATTTGCAGCATAATTACTTGAAGTAATTTGATTCATTAAATCCCCTGATATAAATAAATCGATATCAAATCTTGTCTTACCAATTTTACCTAGTAGTAAATCGACACTTTCATCGATTAAGCTACTTTCCGCATCTTCCCATGTTGCTTGTCCAAAATAAAATTCGTCGTAGGTTTTATCGAAATAGCTACTTAATGGTCCTTTTTTTTCATATGGCCCAGCAATCGTAGCAGTATCATTTAAATATACATTTTTATAACGAAATGTCATACACTACCTCCAAACAAAAGTATTCTAATTAGTCCAAATACATAGGCACTAACAACTCCAAAAATAATAACAGAACCAGCTAGTTTAAACATGCTTGCTCCAATTCCTGTAATCAAACCTTCTCTACGATATTCCAGTGCAGCACTCATCATAGCATGAGCAAAACCGGTAATTGGTACGATTAAACCACATTTACAGAAGTTCACCCATTTATCAAAAAATCCAAAACAAGTGAGTAGACAACCAATAAAAATTAATGTAATAATCATGAATGTTCCAGCTTCTTTTGTTGGAATATGAAGATAATAGGCATATACCTCCACTAGTTTTTGTCCTAGTATTCCCATTAATCCACCCGTGATAAAAGCAATCATGGCATTATACAAACGATTTTCTTTTGGTGTATACTTTTGTACAAGTGCTTTATATTTATTTTTTTCCATATGATTCCTCCTAGTAGTATTATGGGAAAAGTACTTTAAGATTATTCAAAAATTTGACAAATCAAAGGAAATATGTATAATAACATAAGAAAAAAGGGGGAAGTAAAATGAAAGCTAGATATTTTGTAAAAAATAATACGTACTGTGATGATATTACCAATCAAGTAATTGGAATGAGATTAGAGGAAATGGGATTGTTACCACTCATTGAACAATCTTCTATCTATGATTCTAATAATGATCGATATATCATTGATTCCAATAAATTTCGTGAAATTTTAAAAGTGCATTTTAAAAATTCCAAACAAAAAGAAGGATTCCCTATCGAATCCATGAATAGCACTAAGAACGATACCTATGAAAGTGCAGCTACTGAATCATTAAATACAGCTGAGGAAAACACACTGAAAACCGAGTTGAATTTTACGCCAGTTGAATCAAAAAAAGATATTCAACCAAAAGAACAAACAACCATTAACACTAATTGTAAAAATATTCAATCTGAAGTAATTAGTAAACTTCAATTTATCTCTCAACATACAAATAAAAATTGGATACAAAAAACAATTGACCTTTATGATCCAATAACTCAATCCATGACAAGATTCTATTTTGCCGTAGAGAATGAAAAAGCAAAAACTTTTGATCAATTATTAAAGACGACTGAATTAACAGATTCTATTCAAACACTTGTTCACAGAAATAAAGCGGTTTTAATAGGATCAACGACTGTGAAGATACCAACCTCAAAAAAACAAAAAGATTCCTTTATAAAAAATTTAAACATTTATTTAGGATCTATTAAAAAAAGTATTTTAAAACGTTTTAATAAGGATCAAAAAGAAAGTTTTTGTAAAGAAGAAAATTGTTTTGTATTAGATAGAAAAGTTCGCTTTGAAGAAACTATAACAATCCATGGTCTAAAAAGAGCATTGGAACAAAAAGAGGCTTATGGTACAATTAACCTTAAAAAGTTCTATAAGAATGTTTCTAATAATATTAACGACACTGTTATGGAAATTCAGTTAAAAGAAAAAGTATTAACAAAAAAACAACACATTGCGTAGTTGTTTTTTTTATGCTGTTAGTTTTTGTTTTACCTTCTGCAACTTTCTAGATACTTGAACTTGATTCATATCCATTATTTTCGCAATTTCACCTTGTGTTTTATCTTGAAAATTATAAAGGGAAACAAGTTTCTTTTCTTCAGTATTCAGTTTCTGTAAACTTTCTTTCATTTGTACTAAATTATCCATCGTTATACCAGGAGCCTCTATAACATCATATGGACTTATTTCTTTTTCCCCTTGTGAAAATGGCATATCTAAACTTTGAACAGTAACCTGAGCAAGCATTGCTTCTTCTAATGTTTCTTTTGGTATTTCTAAATAAGTTGCTAATTCATCCATAGTAGGTTCACGCATCAATTCTTGTGTTAATAAACTAGAAACAGTATTAATTTTCATCTGTAATTTCCGTAAATTTCGATTGACACGAATCGGTTTATCTTCTCTTACTAATTTACTCATTTCACCCATAATTGAGTAGTATGCATAGGTTGCAAATTCAACACCATAACTGGAATCAAAATGCTCATATGCAATGGTAAGTCCAACACATCCTGCTTGAAATAAATCTTCCCGATAAGGATAATTCCTAAAACGATCTGTGTACATCATCTTATAAATCATCTTTTGATACTTCTCAATTATTTCATTCGTCATAAAACTCTCCTATTCTATTACTGAAAAAGCACTCAATTCATCATTTGTTTCACACATATACTGAAGCAATCTACTTCTTTTAATCCGTTCTTTTACTTCCCCACTTTCTAATCCACAAAGTAATGATTTTCCTTGATTTTGATGGGTCATTTCATAGCTGTGAAAAAGTCCATGAATTCCTTTTAAATCGATTTGTGATAGACCAGATACATTAAATACAACATTATGGATTCCTTGTTCTAAAATTAAATTAGTGACATCTCTCTCTAATTTATAAACGGTATCTTTGGTAAGTTCTCCCATTAGGCGAACAAAGAGGATTCCTTTTCTAAACTCTAGCGAAATTTCTAACATGTGATTCACCTCGCTACCTAATTTAGCACACCATTTATGTCTTTTATACATATTCGACAAAACTAGAAAATTAATTCAATCGACTTTTTTGAACAGAAAAAGGATTTAGCTTACTAAATCCCTTGTATTTTCATTCGTATAAATTGTTACATGAATTTGACCAAGTTCATGATATGGATACCATTTCTGAAGTTTTAACTGATCGATAAATAATTTGGTATCTCCACTAAATATACTATGGCTCTTTCCATCTCCATAGAATACGATGTTATTAACATTTGTACTATAAGTATCTTTACGTATCGTCATATATTTATCATAATACTCTGCTTCGATTCTCACTTGATTATCATTTAATTCTGGATCGATTATAAACGTCTTTTCATCAGCCTGAACTCTTGTTTTTTCAGTGATTGTTTCTACATATACTTCGGTTGCTAATTCGTATTCACTCGGCAACTTGTCAATATAAGTAAAACTCGAAAAATAATCGATACTCATAATCCCACCTATAATAATCATGATAAATGGAAGTGTAATAGTCCAAACATGTGGAGTACGGTTTTTAAATAAAGCATTATAAATTAAATCAGCAATCCAGGTAAACATACCCATTACCCCGATTAATAAAATTAATACTCCATAGATCGCTACACCTTTTATAAGTAACCAAATCATAACAGAGATTGCCGCAATAAGTCCAAAAATAGCTGCCCAAAGTGGAAGTAGAATCACGAAAACCACAAATATTTTAACTAATAATAGTATTATCTCACTAACACTATCTTTTCTTGGTTGTTGGTTTCTTGGACGTTCAACCTTTACTCCATCTGCTTTATTCTCTTTTTTTTCATTTACTGTTTCTTGCTTTTTGGAAGTTGGTTTTTTACCTTTTGTTGTATTATTTCCTCTTGTATATTGATTTGCAAATGACAATACAATCAAGAAACATACTGCAATATAAACAACTCCGATTATTAGATGCCATATCGCTTGAAATGCCCAATTTCCAAAGAATGGGAATGAACCATCAAAGATATTACTGCCGATTGATCCTACAATTGCAAATGGAATTCGAAGTACTGCAAGCAACAATAACACTAAAAACACTTTAATTACTATTTCAAAGACATTTTCTAAGTTGAAATCTTTACCAGAAGATTTAAAACTATCCATAACTTCTTCAGTAACATCCGATAGTTTTCGAGCACCCTTTTTAATTAAATCCTCACAATCGTCTACAATTTGTTTCGTTTTTTCTTTCGTTTCAGAACGATTATAATCTGGATTAATTTTGTAAGCATTTAAAATCTCTTTAGCTAGAGACTCTACAGATCCGAGTTCACTTACAGCTTCCTCTTCTGTTTTTCCATGCTTCATTTTTTCTTCGATAATATCTCGGTGTTCATTGATAATATCTTTACGTTCTTCTTCTGATAGAATAGCTAATTTTTTTTCTAACTCTCTTAAAAACTTTTCTTTACTCATGTGTTTCACACTCCTTAATAAAATTATTTACTGATGTCGCAAATGTACTCCAAATTTCTAGCAATTCATTCATTTTTTCTTTTCCCAAAATAGTAAGTTTATAATATTTCCTAGGTGGACCTTCCGTTGATTCCACAAGATAAGTATCGAAATACCTTTCATTTGTTAATCTTTTTAGTAATGGGTAAATTGTTCCATCATTTACATCGACAACCTTTGATACGGCTTCAATTAATTGATAGCCATACATATCTTGTTTGTTTACGGATAATAAAACAATTAATTCTAATACCCCTTTCTTCATTTGGGTGTTCAAATTCATCACCTCACTAATAGTTTATAACAGCTACCTTGTATTGTCAAGTACTAATTTTAAAAAGATAGTAGATAAATCTCCTACCTTAATAATCAACATCATTTTTATTTTTAATAAATTCTCTAAGTAACTTTGTAAGTGCTCGTTTCTCTATTCTAGATACATAACTTCTAGAAATCCCAAGTTCTTTAGCAATTTCTTTTTGTGTTTTTTCTTTAGCATTTTTAAGACCGTAACGGGATACTAAAATTTCTTGTTCTCTTTCTGTTAATACATCAAAATAATCCTTTAACAGAAGTAAATTATTTTGATTATGAAGATCTAATGCGAAGTCCGGTTTGGGTGTTTTTAAAATATCTAAAAATGATATCTCATTTCCATCTTTATCAAATCCAATCGATTCATTTAAACTAATATTTTTACTGTTTTTCTTATCACTTCGGAAATACATTAAAATTTCATTTGCTACTATCACCTAAAAGAATAGATGTATCCAACTTTTGATTTCTTGTTCCGATTAGATTTATATATAATTTGTTACCGTCGGTTTCAACACTACTAATAAATAACCTAATTAAATCACGTTTTTTGAGCAAATCTAAATTATCAAAACTATTGAAGTAAGTATCCATGATTCTAAGAATAATACTAGCTGTTTTTTGATCATTAATTGATTCTGGTATAGCTTTATTTATTTGTTGCATTTGATTTTCAAGTTCAGCATTTTTCTTTTTTAATTCCATCACTTGATTAGATATTTCATTTACTAAAGATGGGTCAACATATTTCAAGTTTTCAATTAGCTTTTCGATACTAGTTTGATTTCTGCGATAACTATTTTTTAATTGTTCTATTTGTATGGTTTTACTATTTGTATTTATTTCTAAAGAGGTTGAAAGTTTTTTCATTTCTTTATAGAAACTTGCATTTGAATCAACGATTTCTTTTATTTTTTCTAATACTAATAAATCCACTTCATTTCCATTACTATTTTTACAATCACATTTAACCCCTTTACTTTTATACTTTAAATCACAAATATAATTGAATTTATAGCTTCCATCTTCCAACCCAATTTGTGTCATTTTAGGGATCATATTACTTCCACATTTTTTACACTTTATAATTCCACTTAGTATTGAATTGTTTTTTATTGGCATTCGGTATTTTTTATCTGCATTATTTAATAAAAGATTTTGTACTTCTACCCATTCTTTTCCACTTATAATTCCTTCGTGTTTTCCAATTGCAATGATCCAATCTTTCATATCTTTTCTGGTGATGGTAAGAGTAGATGGCTTTTTTTCGGTTTTGTTATAGGCCATAATCGCATTTTTTCCATCGAATTCATCATCGGTACAAAATAGTTCCCCTTCATTTTCTTTGAAGTAGTTTAAAATATCTTTATCTGCCATAGCATAGACTGGGTTTAATAAAATGTTTTTAATTCCCCATCTTTGAAAATCTTTCTTTTTCTTCGTCTTAATATCATTTTGTAAAAGATAAGTTTCTACTTTTGTGAGAGATTTATATTCTAAAAATTTTTTATAAATTAATTTTACAATATTTATTTCATCATCAACAAAGGTTAATTTATATAGTTTCTTTATTTTCCCATCGATTGTTTTCTTTTCTACTGCTTCTGATCGATATCCAGTTGGTGGATTACCTCCAAGCCATCTTCCTGTTTTCGCCAGTTCAATCATATTATCACGAATACGTTCAGCAATAGTATCTCTTTCTAATTGCGCAAATACGGATACTACCATCAGCATGGCTTTTCCACTTGGAGTTGAATTGTCATAGTTTTCTGTTACTGAGAAAAAATTGATATTATACTTTTCAAATTCAGTTAATAAATTACTAAAGTCGTTTACATTTCTACTAACACGATCAAGTCGATAAAATACTAAGGTTTTAATATTATTGTTTTTAATATCTTTTAATAACCGTTGAAAAGCGGGTCGTTTTAAATTATATCCGGTAAATCCCTCATCTTCGTAAATAATAATATCTCTTTCAATATCAATATCGCTATATTCATATATTATTTTTTTCTTACACATTTCAACTTGATTTTCAACGGATTCTCCTTTTCCCGTATATTTTGATTTTCTAGAATAAATTGCAATTTTGCGATTGTCATTATCCTTTTTCATTCTAATTCACCTTCTCTTCTTTCTTGTAATTGGTTGTATTCTAACTCTCATTTGAATTTTATTCAACATGATTCACAAAATCAAACAAATTAAAATATGTAAGAAAAGGACTTAGTGAAGATTCTTTAATTTGTTTCATTTAAAGATACACATAAGTCCTTACTTTTATATTGTTCTATGATTTTATCCAGTATTTTAATTTTATCTTTTTCGTCTACCGATAATTGTTTTACTGTTTCCATAATTAAAGTTGCTTTAAATTGAGCAATTTTTTCTTCTAATTTTTCTATACCTTGACTTTCTGTTGGATAATTTAAAATTATCTCTATTCAAAACACCCCCTGTTACTAAAATTATATTCGTATAAAAAAATCCTATTAGTTAAATAGTAATAGAAAAAGTGAAACATTTTCTATTTCACTTTCATCTTTTATTTTTTGAATCATCATTTAATAATTCTATATTATCTAAAATAAATTCTTTGATTTTTTCTACGATGATTGTTTGAATATTTTTATTTTTTCTTTTTAATACTTCTTTAAATACTTTGTATAGATGTTTATCGATACGTGCTTTAACAATTGCTTTTTCTTCGGTTATAATAATCTCCTCCTTTCTTAAATTTTACTATCCTATAAGTACAAATTAAAACTAATTTAAGGTACCAACTCGTGTATGATTTTTTAGCAGGATAACTGTGGCTGACATACAAATACCCAGTGGGTATTTAGCCCTAAAAACAAAGGATATTGCACTTTTCAAATGTCATACATAGAGGTATGGTGTCATCCATTTGTTCATACAACTTTTTGCCGTTTTTATAGGATTTTCGGCCAATGTCATACATTCGTTATAACATTTGTACTAACATCTGTTATAACAAAAAGAGCAAAAAAGTACCAAGAATATTATTTTTCATTTATTCCATGGTACCTTAGTTTCACTAAATATACACTTATTACTCATTCATATTCACTTACATTTTGAACCTCTCTTTCTATTAATTTTATTTTGTCTCTATTTTTTTCTACATTCCCCCTAACAAAAAAACACAAAGAATACCTCCCTTGTGTTACAAAAACTGCTATTTTACCAATTATAAACACTTGACTGGTTTTTTGCAAGCGATTTTTGGTTTTTAATGGTCTTATTTGGTTTTATTTGGCTTTTTTGTTTTTTATTAAAATCCAATAAAAAAGCGTGCCCTTTTTGCACACTTTTAACATTCTACTATATTTTATCACTTGACAGATTTAAGTCAAGATTATTTTTCATTTAGTTTTTATATAGTTTTAGTACCTTTTTCATTCAATTTATATTTATTTTATATACTTTCATCTTTTTCTTTCTTTTTTTACCTTGATTTACATAGTATAGTTATTATTTTATAACTGATACAATTGGACGGAATGAAATATGAGTACCCGCACCACCAATAGTATGGCTATAACCACCCAGCCCCGCAAGCGACGTTTCATTGAGATAGACACTGCCACCACGAACAAACCATGGGCTAGAGGTACGTGGTAAGTAGCTATATTCTACATCCCATCCTCCCTGGCCTGTACCACTCCAAACTGTTCCATTATACCTGTTAGCTCCGGTACTCGTTTCATAAATTCCATCTCCATATACCGTTGCATCATAATCCATTCCAATATTATTTAATAGATTAGCTGTAGGTGTTGTATATTTCGTAATATGTGTATTTGGTATACTATCATATTCTTCTATTGTAAATCCACTACTTGTTAAGAGGTTATTATAATTTGCCATCGTTCTATCCCATGCTCCACCACTCATGTCATAGACTCCTGTGATATTCCATGTCGTACTTGCTTTTACTCCAATTTCACTATCATAGGGATTCTTACAAGTTGTAGTGTTTGACTCTCCTGCACTAGCTGTATCTCCTGCACATCCTGTTATATAATTTTGATTATTATTAATATACACTTCATTGGTATTTGCTCCATATATTGATAATGTTAAATAATAAATTGCTCCCCATTCTAAATTTGTTGCCATATGTGTGTCAACACTAGACGCTGTCCATCCATAGGTTGAATTGTCTTTCATTGCTAAACTTGCCTTATAGGCATTGGCTATACTCATACATCTCCATGAATTAGAACTTGGTACTACCTTAATAGTCTTTGTTGAAACATTATCTCCGGCTACTGGGCAGGTCCAATCAGAATAATATCCGTTAGCTACTCCTTCTGCTGCTGTTGGTTCAAATTTTGCTACCCAAAATCCAGTTTGATTAATATCATTTTGGAATGTTGGATGCGTGAAGTAATTCATGGATGTATCATTTGTTCCTGCTACGTATCCTGATGTTTTGATTCCTGTTCCGTCGACCGCTTCATCACTTGTACCTTTTAGAAATTTAACATCAATAGAACCTGTTGTACTTGAATGATATCCACTTGTAATCTTATAAGCATATCTTGGAATCCATACCCAGTATGAGCCATCTTTTGTTTTCACATTTGCCCATTTTTGATTACTATAATCATACCATTCTGGATCTTCTACTGTTGTTGCAATTTCATTATTATTACTATCCCATTTGATTGGGGTCATTCCTTCACTTAATTGTGGAGCATTCACTCCTTTTGCTGAATTAAATGCAGAATCACTTGCAGTTGCTTCACAAGTTATTTCTTTTAAAGTACTATTCACTTTTGCCTTCTTCTCTTTGTATTCAACAATATAAGAGTCAAACTTGAATGTTCCTGATTCGACACTTCCATCTTTTATTACTACACAAATAGAAACTGGTTTATTCCCTTTGTAATTTACTGTTCCAATACCATCTAAATCATACGTTCCATTCTTTTTGGTTTGATAATTTCCAGTATCAATCATATCTTGTAAATCTGATTTTTCGATTGCATCTATATAACCATAAGTACTACTTTCTGCAGCACCTTTCTTCGCACTATCAATAACTCCTAAAATCATTGGCGTTGCGATAAGTGCAATGATTGCCAAAATAACAATAACCGCTAGTAATTCAATTAATGTAAATCCTTTTTGTTTCATAACTACATCTCCCTTTTTAATATGCTTAGCTTTAGCATCTTTATTCTTATTTAGAATATCATAAATACATTATGATTACAAGTAATAGCAAACAAAATAACATATCCGATTTCTGATTGCAAATGATAAAAGTAATAAAATCATTTGTTTAAAACTAACACAACTATTGTTTAATAGTTGTGTTCTACTTTTCGTGAAGTTTGGTTATATACCCGTTAACAATCTCAGTAACCTCTAACTTACCAGTTTCAAGATTCTCGTTTAACATATGCATACATTTTTGATATGACTCCTCATGAGTAGTACTCCTTAATGAAATTGCTTCAATTTTACTATTTATAGATATTTTTTGATCAACATATATGTCAATTAAAATTCTTCTGGCCATATTTTCTTTCTTTTGAAGCTTTATACCCGCACATATTAAAAAATATAATATCAAAATTTCTCTAACATATTCTCTAAGTTCATTTTCATCAGCTATACTAATTTTTAATTTGCTATTACCATGAATGTATGCACCTCTTTTTTTATATAAATATCTAATTCGTTCTTCCTTCTCCTTTGTTTTTTCATCAGAATCATAAAAAAGAAATTTACTACTCAAAACAGAAATAATTGTTGTAAGTTTATCCCCTTCTGATTCATCTTTAAAATTTAATTTATCCTTTAAAACACTATTACCATTTATATTTCTAAGGTTAAAAAGGGATTCTAAAGCACTAAATAATAAAACAAACTTAATATTTATATTTTCTAAATCAAATGAATTATAGAAAAACTCCATTGCTATTTTAAAATTGACGTTTTGTTTCTCGATTTCTTCAATACACTTCATATTTAATTTCAGTCTACTTTTTTTTGTAAAATCAGTAGCATTGATATTTTCCAATTTATGTCTAGCTGGTATAGAAGAAATAATCATACTTTCACTTATCTGTATATTATTCTTGTCATAAATAAATAATTTTTTTAAAGGAAAGCTTACAGCAATATTATAGGTTAATCTCAATTTTCTTGCTAAACAATTAATATCTTGCACTATCACTTCATTTTTAAAAAGTGCATTAGCTATTTTCTCTCTTAAGGGTTTAAGATCATCATCCTCATTTGCATCCAAAACATCAAGTGGATAATAATCTATACTTTCAAAGTAGTTGTACAGCAGTTTGCTATCTCCAACTAGTTGAAAAGAAACATTATAAATGTAACCCCTAGTATCGAATTCTTCACTCATTAAAGAATCATTCAATTCATTTTCATCAATTTGGGATTGTTTTAGAGTAAATCCATCTACTTCATATTTTTCAACAAGTGATGGAAATCCCATTACAAGTATTTTAACTTTAACTTTATATTGTTGCATCATTATCACCTAGAAATAGTATACCATATGATTATAAAAAAAAATCAACTCCAACGATTCCAAGGGATTGGTTATTGAAAAATAAAAGAAAAAATTAGAAAATTTTATTTTCTAATTTCCATTTTTCTGATTTAGTTCTAAAAAATATTTTACAAACGGAGAATACGTATCAATTTCACTAATCATGTATCGATATGGAAGTTTTGTTATATAAACCATTCTAAAATTAGAATTATTTTCATTTTTATAAAAACAAATTTCACCCTCATCATCAGAAATAACCACCCAAGTATCATAAATTTTAATTTTATCATTATAATTACTAGATTCAATCCATTTTTTTAAATCTTCAAAAGATGAAGTAGAATATAAAAAAATATCACCCGTCGACTTATAGTCTTTTACACTAAAGGAAATTCCTAAATCACCGCATTCTGAAACTTCAAAAATTTCATTATTAAAAACATTTAGTATTTTAAATCTATCTGAAAGCATTTGTTTTTCATTATCTGAAAAACAATAATTTTTTTCAGAATATTTATATAATGATGCCTCACCTTTTTGAGTACTATGGTCTTCATGATATAAATCAAAATCCAAATTTAAATTTATACTAAAAGTATTTATTAAATACACAACTAAAATAGTTAGGGCAATAATCTTTATTAATATAAGCAATAATTTTTTTCTCATATTACTACAAAGCACCTCCTACAATTTCAAAGTGAAAAACACTTCATCCTCTTAATTATATCATATTTTAAGAATAAAATTAATATTAGGATTCTCTAAGTATCTCATTCCCCACGAATTTTAGGAAAGCAACAGTTGCTATCTTAAATTCTTCTTTATAATCACTTTCTGGTTTAACCAACATGTCTCTTAATTTTGCGTAAGGAAATATATCCGAATTCATAACTTTGTCACAGGTAAGCAATAAAGTATTATATGTTCCCATAAGTCTTAAAAATTCTGTAGTTCTTTTTTTAAGATAACTTTCTCCTGTGCTTAAATTATTGCTCATAAAATATTTGAAAAACATTTCTGGCAATGGTATTTCTTCTTCTTTTAACATATTTGCAAATACGACGGCATCAACATCCGCATAATAATCATCTAGTTCAAAATGACTACTAATTGTACTACAAATTCGGGTATCAGCTTGTTCCTGACTTAACGATTGTTTCTTTACATCCTCTGCAAATGTAATTGCATCTCCTGCCCATCCTGCGTAGTCATCAATAAAACTATCAAAATCAATGAACTCAGGATTTATAACACTATATAACAAGGCGTTAACTGTTGCAGCGAAGTGTAATGTATCATACAAAACTGCATTATTATTAGGATCTTTAAATCTAAAATCATCTTCTTTAAAAGAGGTTAGTGTATCGATTATCATACAAAGTTGGTAATCTCTAGGACCAGCAATTATTGCCCATAAATCGGTAGTCAAGACGTCATTTCCATAAATATCCTTTGGTGCTAAATGTCGCAAATATTGTAAGGTCAACAGATTTGCTTCCCTAATACCTCCACCTTTATATGAAATTAAATATCTATATAAATCTTTAAGATTATTATATACTTTTTCTATATCTGAAAGTTCACTTGAACCAATACCTCTATCTCTTCCGGAATATCCGTCTTTATCAATTTCTATTTTATTTGTTTCAGTTCCAACAGTGATCGTTGCAAATTGATCAAATGCCCAATTATCTGGAATTGAAAATCCTAAAT
>DICM01000001.1:448-19886 GCA_002416285.1 Caryophanales bacterium UBA5026 | reverse complement strand
TCACATCATTTACAAATGTACACTTTCAGATACCAAATATTTCTATTTTAAAATAAAAAATCATCGATTGATGATTCTCTACGAATAAATAGAATTACTTTCCTCTTGAACTTTTTCTCTTTGTAGAAAAACCAGCCTTTTTAAAGTTATTTTGCTTACCAGAGAAAGTACTCTTTGCACTTGATGACTTTGAATTACCTGTTTTACCACGGAATTTGATTTTCTTATTTGCTGAATTTGAACTTGTAGTAGCAGTATTTTTAAACCTAGAATTACTTGTTCTTTTCATATCTTCGGTTACTCGACTTTTCATTTTATTGCCCTGAACGGTTCTATTGTTATTACCTCTTCGAGGTTCCTTTTTTTCCTGAAGCACCATGGGATATTTATGTTCAACAGCCTTAATTGTCTGACCAATTAACTTTTCAATAGCCTTAAGTTCACCTAGTTCTGCACTAGAACAAAGTGATATGGCAATTCCGTCACGGCCTGCTCTTGCTGTACGACCAATTCTATGAACATAAAGTTCCGCTTTTTCAGGCATATCATAATTAATAACCAACTCTAATCCATTAATATCAATACCTCTTGCAGCAATATCCGTTGCAATCATAATCCGATTTTTTCCAGATTTAAAATCACCAAGAGCTTTTACTCTGTTTGATTGTGATTTATTTCCATGAATAACACTACATTTAATATTATAAGCTTCTAATTGATCTTCCAAACGATTAGCCCCGTGCTTGGTTCTCGTAAATATCAATGTAGTAGGTTTTTCTTTTGTATCAATTAAATCCAATAATAGATTCAATTTATTTTCTTTATCTACATAATATATCTCTTGATTTATTTTAGAAGCAGTTACTTCCTCAGTTTTTGTTTTAACAGTAACTGGGCTTTTCATAAACTCAACAGATAATTCTTTTACCTCTTTGGGCATCGTTGCTGAAAATAGCAAGGTTTGTCTCGTTTTAGGAGTTTTTTTAATAATGCTCTTTACATCTTTAATAAATCCCATATCGAGCATTGTATCCGCTTCATCTAATACTAACATTTCAACATTACTCACATCTGCTTTTCCTTGATTAATTAGATCGAGTAATCTTCCCGGTGTTGCCACTAATATATCAACGCCTTTTTTCAGTACCTCTATTTGAGAATGCTGATTTACCCCACCTAAAATAACACTACACTTATATGGTGTTCCATAAGAATAATCTCTAATATTATCTCTAATTTGGATAGCAAGTTCTCTAGTTGGACTCAATATTAAAACTCTGATCTTTCTACTTTCAATTTTTTCCCGAATTAATTTATCTAAAATAGGTAACGAAAAGGCAGCTGTCTTTCCTGTACCGGTTTGTGCAATTCCAATAATGTCTTTATTCTCTAATATTTTAGGAATAGCTAACTCCTGAATTGGCGTTGCTTCCTTGTAATTTATTCTTTCTAATGCGGACATAATCTCCTTCGATAGTCCTAATTCTTTAAATTTCATAATACTTCTCCTTTTTGCCGCTTGCTTAGTATATCACACTTTTTAATAATAACCTAAACATATTTAAAATAAAAAAGAACTAATATTTCTTTAGCTCTTTTTGTACTTCTCTTTCCATGTCTTTTTTCTTAATTGCTTCACGTTTATCATAATTTTTTTTACCACGAGCGATTCCTAATAAAACTTTAGCCCGATTTTTCAAAAGATAAATTTTAAGCGGCACAAGTGTTACACCATCTTGTTCCATCTGATCTCTTAATTTATAAATTTCTTTTTTATGAAGCAATAATTTTCTCGTTCTAGTTTCTTCATGATTAAAGATATTTCCTTGTTCGTAAGGACTGATATGCATATTCAGCAAATAGCATTCATTTTTCCTCACAATTGCATAACTATCTTTCAAATGAGCTTTACCAGCTCTCAAAGATTTAATTTCAGTTCCTGTTAAAACCATCCCAGCTTCAACTGTTTCTAAAATTTCATAATCATAGCGTGCTTTTCGATTCAGTATCTCCATTGATTTCACCTTTTCCGTATAACTTTCGATTCTGTTCATTATCAATCACAAAATCAATAGTACGCATTTCCTTCGAAGCTGATTTGACAATAACCGTTATATCGTCACCAAGGCGATATCCTCTTTTATTCTTCTTACCAATTAAAGATAGTGTTGACTCATCATAAGTATAATAATCATCTTTTAAATCTTCAACTCGAATAAGTCCTTCAATTAAGCTTTCTGGCAATTCAACAAAGATACCAAAGCTAACAATACTACTAATCATACCATGGTAAACTTCGCCAATATGTTTTTCCATATATTCTGCTTTCTTCATATCATCAACTTGGCGTTCGCATTCGATTGAATCACGTTCTTTTTCAGAAGAATGTTCTGCAATATAAGGTAATTTTTCATCTTCTTCACGAATTGCATCGGTACCGACATTCCCATTAAATATATATTTACGTAACAATCTATGAACAGTAGTATCTGGGAATCTTCGAATTGGAGAAGTAAAATGCGTATAACATTTGCTACCTAATCCGAAATGTCCAATATTAGTTGTATCATAAATAGCTTTCTGCATACTTCTTAATAGAAGTGTCGATAAAATAGGAAATTCTTTCTTATCTTTTAATTGTCCTAAAATATCCTGCATTGTTTTAGGATGGATTTCTTTTATTTTTCCCTTTACTTGATATCCTAGACTTGAAACAAATGATAAGAACGTTTGAATTTTCTCTTCTTTTGGCTCACCATGATCACGATAAATGAATGGTAATTCTAAATAAAAGATATGCGATGCGACTGTTTCATTGGCAACGATCATAAAATCCTCAATTAACCGTTCTCCTGTTCCACGTTCTCTTAAAACTACATCAATTGCCTCACCATTTTCATTAACGATAATTTTAGATTCATCTAAATCAAAATCAATGTAACCACGTTTCAATTTATTTTCACGTAAAGTGTCAGCTAATGCCTTCATATTACGTAAGTCTAAAGCATAAGCTTCATATCCTTCTGGAATAATATTTTTTTCTAAAATAGAATTTACTTTTTTATAAGTCATTTGAATACGAGAACGGATTACACTCTCAAAAATATCATAACTTACAACATCACCCTTTGAATCAATCTCCATAATACAGGACATTGCAAGACGATCAACACCTGGGTTTAAAGAACAAATTCCATTTGATAACTTATGAGGCAACATTGGAATAACGCGATCCGCTAAATATACGCTCGTTCCACGATCCATTGCTTCTTGATAAAGAGGCGTTCCCTCTTTCACATAATAACTTACATCAGCAATATGAACACCAAGCTCAATATTTCCATTTTCTAACTTTTCAATTGAAATAGCATCGTCAATATCCTTTGTATCATCACCATCGATTGTAAAAATAACCTTATCTCTTAAATCTCTTCTACCTTCCATTTCCTTTTCTGAAACAGCATTTGGAATAGAATCTAATTGGTCCATCACTTCATCAGAAAATTTATCATTAATTCCTAACTCATAGACAATGGATAAAATATCTACACCTGGGTCAGCCTTATGACCAATGATTTTAATCACTTCACCAGCATATTTGTTTCCTTCTAATTTTCCACGCAGCTTTACCAAAACTTTATGACCATCAACTGCACCTTTTAAATCTTCTTCTTTAAGGACTACTGTTAATTTCACTTTTTCATTATCCAAATCAACATAAGCTTTGCCATCTTTATGATAAACTTCTCCAACCATTTGTTTTAACTTACGTTCTACAATACGGACAATGCGACCCTCTAATCTAGTTCCCTTCTTTGAAGTAATCTCAACGACAACTTTATCTCCATGAATCGCTTGATTGATACAATCTGGTGGAATAAATACATCGTCATCCCCCTCTATATCAACGAATCCAAAACTTTTTTTAGTAGCAAGCATAGTTCCTAGTCTTAGATTACTATTATTAAATATCATAAATTTATCTTTTTTTGTACGATAAATTTGCAATGTGTCTTCTAATTCATTTAAGTCTTTTAAAAGCGCTTTAAAACTCTCTAAATCTTGGCAAGATAGAGCATTACTAATTTCATCGATTGAAAGTGCAATCTCTCGCTCTCGCAATAATTCTAGAATTTGTTCTTTCATATTACCCACCTCTATTATTCATTATAAGGCATTTTCAAAAAAAAATATAGTATTAACGGATATAATTACTATATTTTTTCAGAATTTCCTTCTCGTTATTTCCCTTAATTAATTGATATCCAAATTCTGTCACGGGTGGATATTGACCGGTTATCATTCCTGCTAATTTATCACATAATGTTTTTCCAGTATGAAACATATAGCAATTTTTAGAGTCTATCAAATAATCACTGTAAAAATTAGTTTCCATAATTAATAATGGTTTTCCAAAAAACAAAATCAAATCCAAATAAGAATGATCTTTTATCAAACTATCAACAGAGATAACAATGGAACTTATCTTAACCAGATCACTAAATGAAGCAAAATCAAAATATTTGATTAATAGTACATTCTCTTTTAAATGATGCAATAATTCTCTTTTTTGTTCCGACAGACTATAATCTGGAGCATACCCAAGATATAGAATTTGATATTTGGGGTAATGATAGGCAATCACATTTACCCATTTCAAATACCGATACTCAGAATCAAGAATTAATATTTTTTTCTTTTTCTTTGATAGAGAATATTTCTGATATAATTCTTTTAATGTCAAACTAACGTTAATAACCGGAAGTTCATATGGGATAATATCAATCTTTTTATCAGAAATTTTTCTTATAAGTTTCTGCATTCCAATCTGACTGACAATAATGGTGTCACAACATCTTAAAAATCGTGATATCTTTTTTAAATAAGCTCTACTTCTAGAATTATTTTTAATTGTTGCTTCAAAGATTTTCTGCTCTTCCAAATAGCTTAGGAAGAACACTTTTTTATCTTTTTCTTTTATCTTATAAAAAACACTATCCGTAAGTTCCATAAAAAGAACCATATCGTATTCACTATCTGGATTTGTAGTATATTCGATATCATTATGATCAAAATAAGTAACTAGTTTTGATAGCCATTGTTTATTTTTTATTTGAAGTAGCACCATATTTTCACCTATTGTTAGTATCTCGAATACCATGAAAACTATACTATAATTCAGTACGCAAATAATTGATTCCAATATCGAATAATTCTGTGGAGTTCATTATTGTTTTGCGTTCATAATGATAAATATGAATACCAATTTCATCCTCATAAACTGGAAATCTTCGATTTTTAGAATCTACTAAATAACCTCTTTCCCTCAAATTGTAATCACTTAACAATTTTATTTTACTTGTCATAACTTCTGGAACAGAATCAACCACTACTTCTAGATTCGGTTTTTTATGAAAATGAGAAACATATCCATCGACTAAATCTTTTATTTGTTCTTTATCCATCTCTAAAGAAAGGGTTATCCTTTTAATACCTAATTTGTGAAGAAAAGCAACTGTATAAGAATTTGTAACTGGGATAGTAACGTCACTAATCATTCCAGCTATGATACTACCAACTTCACCAATTAAAGATTCTCTAGTTGGTCTTATTGGATTGATGTTTCCAAGTTTCGGTATGATTTTATCATTTTCATAATCATCAAATCCGTAGATAACATCATATTGTTGCGGTATCGCTGTATGAGAGTCCTTGAGTAAAATGGAATATCCTCTTTGCTCAGATACGTCTGGTACTATAAAGTCATAACTTTTCTTTTCCATTTGGATTCTCTTTATCCTTGCTTCATCCAAAGATTCTATCATTTGTCTCTTTACTTCATTTATCTCTGCAATCGGTAAGAAAAATGGAGTATCACAAATATTTAATGTTTCAAACGCATAGACACTTCCACCTAATTTTTTCAATTGTAATTCCAATCGTTCTTTTGATATTGGCGCTTTTAAAGGAGTCTCTACAGGCAGACTACTTGTAATGGAAATCGTATGTTCACCGTCCGTTACCACTAATTTTAATGGTTCTCCAACGACGATAGATACTGCTCCTTGAAGTAAAACCTTTCTTTGATTATTATCAATTAGCTGTTTTAAAGATTCTAATTGTCGTGCATCAGAAGTCTTATAGGCAAAGTCCCCTATCTCCACCTTAAATTCACCTGGGACTGAAACAGTTTCTCCACTAATTGCTGATTTTCTTTTTTCGTTATTTACAAAAAATGTTGTAATTGTTCCTCCTTGATCTTCCTTTTCATTTAAAATACGAATTCCATCTTGAACATTTAAATCAGAACAAAGTTTAATTGAAATTCTTTTTTTCTCTACTTTGATAACTTTTCCAATTAATACTCCTCGATGGTTAGGGCGATCACTCCTAATTAACACTTTACTCGTTTCATTTAATAAAAAACCTTTTGTAAAACCACGGTAAAATAATTTCTGACATTCGATTAAATCTTCCTCTTTAATATTAGAATGCCCCGTTTCAAAAAAACTATCAATTGCACGACGATATAGTGAAATAATTTTATAAACATATTCAGGTCGTTTCATTCTTCCTTCAATTTTAAAACTATCAATTGATTCAGTCTTTAATAATGCTTCAATATAAGGTAAGGTATTTAGATCCTTAGTACTCAGTAAATAAGCATCATCCGTTGTAATTTCATCATCCGTTTCTAAATGATATTTCATTCGACAACATTGCGTGCAAGTTCCCCTATTTCCACTTCTACCACCAATTAGACTACTCATTAAACATTGGCCCGAATAGGAAACACAAAGAGCTCCATAAACGAATACTTCTAAATCTAGTGAAGTATTCTTTTTAATACGAATAATTTCTTCAAGTGGAGTTTCTCGAGCCAATACTACTCGAGATAATCCAAATTTCTCTGCATTTTTAACCCCTTCTGGTGTATGAATATGCATCTGTGTAGAGGCGTGAAGTTCTAAATCTGGATACACTTGATGAATATAATCCATCATCCCTAAATCTTGTAAGATCAAAGCATCAACATGAATTTTTACTAAAAAATCAATATAGGAAAAAAACAATTCAGTTTCGCTTTCATAAACAATCGTATTTACCGTTACATAAATTCGAACACCATATAAATGGGCATAGGTAACCGCTTGTTCTAATTCCTCATCCGAAAAATTACCAGCATAACTTCTGGCACCAAAGGCATATCCTCCTAAATATACAGCATCACATCCTGCTTCAATAGCTGCTTTTAACGCATCAAAGTTTCCTGCAGGAGCTAAGAGTTCCGGTTTTTTCATAAGATCACTTCCAGAGATTATTATAACTTATATTAAATAAAACACCTAGGGTTTTCAAAAAATATCGATAAGAAGTTAATATTTTAAAAAAGGAAACAGAACATTCCATTAAAGCACAAAATCGAACATTTTAGACAAAATAAAAGACATTTAGACAATTTTAGTGTATTCTATAAAACTGTGTGGTGATTATTATAAACATCTTCCATCTGACTTTAAATATTGCTTACACTTGTATATAAAGTCTTTCACCACCATTCTCTTAACAAGCGTAGTAAAAAAAAAGAATCCCAAAATGGGATTTTTTTATTCGGTCAATAATTCATTTAATGGTACAATCTGGTAACCTTTGGATAAAATCGTTTGAATCATAACAGGTAATTCCTTTAATACTGAACTACTTGGAGTAATTGAAATAATACCACCATTGGCAATAGAATCTTTTACTTCTTTCGTTAAATTTTGCTTAATAACGATACTCGGCATAATGGTATAATTACTCGCATAACTACAAAGCTTTAAAGAATCTTCATTAGGAGATTCTAAATAACAGTACCCGGTCTTTTGATGACCAATCTTTTCAATAATAGTATTCATCCAAGGAAATGAGGCACTATTATAATCTCTATTCTCACTTAAATTACCAATATTATGTCCTTTTTTAATCCATTCTAACATAAGTTCATTATGATTCTCTAACCACTCACTATTTACGAAGAAATTTCCTTTTATATCTTTATCTTCTAATATGGTTAGTAAAGACTCATAATCATCATCTTTCTCAATTAAGAAAACTAAACTAATTTTTTGATCGCTGGCATTTCCACCAATAACATAAGCATCCTTGTGATCAACAATTGAAACTTCTGGTTTTGTCTCTTTAAATTCAAGTAAACTCTCATTAAATTTTCCATATTGTTTCATTTTACTGTAACTTTTATTAACATCGATCGTCTTACCCTTTTTTCCAGGTCGAACTGTATTATCTTTGACTGTTGCATCGACCGCTTTTATTTCATAAGATTCCTTTTTTTGCTTGATTGCAATCATAACATCATCGTATTCTTTTACCACTTGAACCGTTTTTTCTGTAACAAAAAAACTCACACAGATTAAAGCGAGGATTCCCACTGTTTGAAAGAATCGTGTCATGACATCACCCTAATCAATTATATGAGTTCTTTTTTTATTTTTTCCTATTTTAAATGATAATTTAAATGTTGAAGCTCAGGAAGAACAAATAATCCATCTTTACGGATCAATTTATGATCGAAATAGATTTCTCCTCCACCATATTCTTTTCTTTGAATTAAAACCATATCCCAGTGTATACTTGAATCATTTCCATTATAGGCATTGTCGTAGGCCTGGCCTGGAGTAAAGTGGATACTACCAATAATCTTCTCATCAAATAGAATATCTCCCATTGGATGTAGTATTTCTGGATTTAATCCAAATGAGAATTCACCAACATATCTAGCACCTTCATCAGTATCAAATATTTTATTTAAAGCCTCATTATCTTCATCACATTCGGCATTTATAATTTTTCCATTTTCAAACATTAACTTTACATGATTATATACTCTTCCCTGATATGGACTTGGTGTATTGTAAGTAATAACTCCATTTACACTATCTTTTACCGGAGCAGCATAGATCTCTCCATCTGGAATATTCATTGTACCACAACATGGAATAGCTGGAAGTCCTTTAATCGAAAAGGTAAGATCCGTTCCAGGAGCGATAATACGGACTTGATCCGTATGTTCCATCAATTCTTTTAAAGGTTTGATTCGTTCATCCATATCAGCATAATTAATAGTCATTACTTTCATAGAGTAATCATAAAAATCATCCGTTTTCATATGAGCCTTATAAGCATCCATACGAGATGGGTAATTTAAAAGTACCCATCTTCTTTGATTAATACGAATAAAATCAGATTCTTTAGTGGCTTCACCTAGTTTTTTCAACACATCAGTTGGAATTTTTCCATTTTCAAAATCATTGGTCGTATAGCGAATATTAATAAAACAATCATAATTTTCAACATCCTGCATTTTATGCTTGGCCTGTTCTATAATACGCTTATCCGTAGTTAATTCTGAAAGAAGTGCATGTACGCTCGGCTCTACAATACGGACAAATGGAATGCCTCCGACTTCGGTAATTTTTTTTATCAATTCTTTAATAAGTGGTAGTGGTTGATCGGTATAAGTTGTAATTAAAACACGATCTCCTTCTCTAATATCCAAAGAATAGTGAACAATCGTACTACTTAATTGTGTAATTTGATCCATGACTTTCACCCTTTTCTACTCTTTTCATAAACTAATATGAAAGGAGAATGATTATGTATAATTATCCCAACTATTCATCAAATCCTATCAATAGTGGAATGTATCAGCAAAATCCTAATTTTCAAATGACTAGCGGACAAAATCTTCCAAATATAAATTCAAATGATAACCGCTTTGTTGGTGGATTTCTAGGACCATTTGTTCTAGGAGGAATTACTGGAGGATTGCTCGCACCAGCTTTCTACCCAAGACCTAACTACTATTATCCAGCCCCACCTAATTATTATTATGGTCCTTACTACCGTTAATATTCAAAAAGCAATCACTAGATTGCTTTTTTGATTGATAAAGTCACCTGATGTCCATTTAATTCTACTTCTTCACCAATAGAATTAGAATTAATTTCATCGGATAGTGTTTCATTTTGAATGAATTCTTTATAATTTTCTACAGCTTCTTGAACAAATTCATCACCAATATAAGTAATGCGAATATGATCCGTTATTTCAAGATCCTCGGTTTTACGCATATTTTGAATTTTAGATACAAATTCACGAGCCATTCCTTCTAATAATAGTTCATGAGTTAGCTCTGTATTTAAAATCATGAAATCCTGATTCTCCATAACAACATCGAATCCTTCTTTCGCACTGATACGAATATCTACCATATCTGGTGTAATTTCAAATACTTCCCCATCTAATTCAAGATTCATTGAATTACCAATTTGGAATTCTTGAATCTTCTCTAAAGTAAATTCACTTAAAAGCTCTCCAAATTGTTTCATTTTAGAACCAATTACTTTCCCTGCTACTTTAAAGTTTGGTTTTAAAGAGAAATCCATATACTCACTTTTATCTTGAATAAATTTCACATGTTTCACGTTCAATTCCTCTTCAATTAAAGGTAATAAATCAGCAATTAAAGATTCATTTTCACCATCGATATAAGCTTCCATCAATGGCTGACGTACTTTAATTTTTGCTTCTTCACGAGCATTACGTCCTAAACGGATTAGAGTTCGAACCAAATCCATTCTGTGTTCGATTTCTTCATTAATATAAGATTCCTCAAATTCTGGGTAATCTTCTAAATGAACTGACTTCTTTCCGGTTAATTTCTGATAGATTTCTTCTGATACGTAAGGAGTAATTGGAGCAATTAATTTAGATAAACCAAGTAAAATTTGATAGGTAGTCTGATAGACAGCCATTTTATCTTCCGTTAATTCACTACTCCAAAATCTTCTACGATTACGTCTAATATACCAATTAGATAAATCCTCGCTAACAAATTCACTAAAGGCGTGGACAGTAGTTGTCAAATCATAGATATCCATAGCCTTTGTTACAGTATCGATTAAATGATGATATTTTGATAACATCCATTTATCAATTTCGGCAAGAAAGTCATAACTTACTTCAAATTCACGTGGATCAATTTGATCCGCATTCGCGTAAATTACAAAGAAATTATAAGTATTTTTCAAAGTTCCAAAAAATTTTGAATAAACTTCTTTTAAACCTTCTTCATCAAAACGAATCGGTGTCCAAACTGGTGAAACATATGGTAAGTAAAAACGAATTGTATCTGCACCATATTCTTCCATCATATCGAAAGGATTAATAATATTTCCTTTACTTTTACTCATCTTTTTACCATTTTTATCTAGTAATAAGTCATTTACTAAAACATTTTTATAAGGACTTTTTCCCATTACGAAGGTTGATATAACAAGTAATGTATAGAACCAACCTCTCGTTTGATCAATTCCCTCACAAATAAAATCGGCAGGAAATTGTGTTTCAAACAGTTCCTTATTTTCAAATGGATAATGATACTGTGCGAAAGGCATGCTTCCTGAATCAAACCAAACATCGATTACTTCTGAAACACGTGACATGGCTTTACCACAATGTGGACAAGTAATATGAATCTGATCGACAAACGGACGATGTAAATCGATTGTGTTGTCAATATCTTCTACTGATTTGCGAATTAGTTCTTCTCTCGATCCAATCATTTCCATATGACCACAATCACATCTCCAAAGTGGAAGCGGGGTACCCCAATATCGATTTCTAGAAATCGCCCAATCATTCATATTTTCAAGCCAATTTCCAAATCGTTTTTCCCCAACATACGATGGATGCCATTCAACAGTATTATTATTTTCAATAATTTTATCTTTAAAGTCTGTTACCTTTAAATAGTAACTTGGTTTCGCATAGTAAAGAAGTGGTGTATCACATCTCCAACAATGTGGATAATTATGGACAAGTTTTTCTTTTTTAAACAATTTTCCATTTTCTTTTAAATATTTAATAACTTCAATATCGACATCAAACACTTTTGTTCCCGTCCATGGTCCTTCGGTATAAGCCCCATCTTCACCAACAGGATTTACTACTGGTAATTGATATTTGGTAGCAACATTATAGTCATCTTGACCGAATGCTGGTGCGATATGTACAATACCAGTTCCGTCTTCCATTGTAACGTATGTATCACAAGTTACAAAGAAAGCTTTTCCCGGTACTTCTACAAATGGCATTAATTGTTCATATTCCATGTACTCTAAATCTTTACCAGTATACTCTTTTAAAACAGTATACTCTTCTCCGAGTACTCTAGAGGCAAGTCCCTTACCAACAATGAATTTATTTCCTTGAGATTGTGCTAAAACATAAGCCTCATTTGGATTAACACAAAGACCTACATTGGCAATCAATGTCCAAGGAGTTGTTGTCCAAACAAGAAAGTAAACATCTTCGTCTTTCTTTTTCATCGGAACAATGACTGTGTTAGCAGTATCTTCCTTATACCCTTGTGCTACTTCGTGACTAGCAAGTCCTGTTCCACAACGGCTACAATAAGGTAAAATTTTATGTCCCTCATAGAATAATCCTTCATCAAAGAATTTCTTTAAAATCCACCACTCAGTTTCAATATAATCATTCTCATATGTAACATACGGATGTTCAAGATCGATAAATTGTCCCATTTCTTCGGTTAGCCGAGCAAATGCATCACGGTTAACCCATACGGATTCCTTACATTTTTTATTGAACGCTTCAATACCAAAAGTTTCTATATCCTTTTTACTTTTAAATCCAAGTGCTTTTTCAACCTGTAATTCAACTGGAAGTCCATGCGTATCCCAACCTACTTTTCTTAAAACACGATATCCTTTCATCGTTTTATATTTACAAAAAGAGTCCTTTAAAAACTTCGCCATCATATGATGAATTCCTGGCATACCATTCGCAGTCGCTGGACCATCATAGAATACAAAGTTTTCCTTACGATTCTCAATTGTTTTATTTAAGATATCTTCGTCTTTCCAACCCTTTAATATTTCTTTCTCAACTTCATGAGTTCTTCCTTTTTTTAATTCTTCAAATTTCATAAGTTTCCTCCTAAATGTTAATATTCAGTAATCCTTTAGATCCTGTATTGTAAACAAATCCGTCCATTTTCAATGTGGAAAAGTGAATTTGTTATCAAATTGTTTTTTCAAACCTTTTACAATTTAAAATTATAATATGCCACCGATAATCACCACACTATAGTATATGATGAATAATAACAACATAACAATTCCTTCTAATTTACTTAGTTTATGATTCTTATACGAGAATAAAAATAACACTAAAGCAGATAAAAAGAAGAAAAGTAAATCCCAAACTTGAAATCCAGATGCATTTACTGTTCCAAACATTGCAACTGGAAGTCCTAAGACTATCCCGATATTAAAAATATTACTTCCAATAATATTTCCGATAGCAATATCATTTTCTTTCTTTTTTGCAGCAATAATAGAAGTGACAAGTTCTGGTAAAGATGTTCCAAAAGCAACTATTGTAAGTGCAATCATTCTTTCACTTACACCAAGATAAGTCGCAATGGCACTTGCATGATCAACTACGATACTACTTCCAAATACAATAGCAACAATACCCCCAACGGTAAATAGGATAGATGGTACTAGCTTATACTTCGCTTCTTCTCTCTCATTATCAATCTTATTTCTCATAATTGATATGAGATAATAAACGAATACCAAGAAAAATAATAATAACACTATTCCATCAGACCGAGTAATTAGATTCACTCCACCGTTTAAAAAAGAATCTCCAATTAATACAATTAATAAAGTTGTAATCATTAGTGTAATTGGTAGCTCTTTTCTTACCGTTCTACTTTTTATTGTCATTGGATAGATACAACCTGATAATCCTAAAATCAATAAAATATTGAGGATATTACTTCCTATAACATTTCCAATCAACATATCACTATTACTGGATAAAATTGATTTAATAGAAACTGCAAACTCTGGTGCACTCGTACCAAATGCGACAATTGTAAGCCCAATAAGCATCTTCGATAATTTAAAATTACTTGCGACGGAGGAAGCCCCATCAACAAAAATATCTGCTCCTTTAATTAAAATAACAAACCCTATAATTAACAAAATAATATCTAAAAACATAAAACTTCCTCTCTAAACAAAAAAACTCATCCTTGTTAAGGACGAGTTTAACCCGCGGTACCACCTTATTTTATATGTATACACTCAAAACTATAACGCGTTACCGTCTTTTCCTTATCCGAAAAACACATCCAGAGTGATCTTTTTTTAAATATTATACCTGTTTTCACCAGCCACAGGCTCTCTGTTATAATAGATTAAAAAACGTCCCTTTCACCTGTTTTTATAAATCAACTTTATCCAATTCATTTACAACATCTAACTGTTGTTCAACAATATCTTTTACTCTTCTTTTGAAGACATTAATATTTCTTCTAAGTAAATTAGCTTCCTGTTCTGTCTTTTCAGCTTTTAATAAAGCCTCATTCACAATTCGACTGGCATTCTTTTTCGCATCATCGATAATGGCATCTCGTTCATCACGCGCCGACATTTTGATTTGATCAGAAGTTCTTTGTGCCATTAAAATAGCCTTATTCAAAGTTTCTTCCATATGCTCATACTGAGATATCTTTTCTCTGAGCGTTCTATTTTCATTTTCGAGTCCACGAAGTTCCGTAATTGTTTGGTCTTTTTGTTTCATCTCTTTGACCATTTGTTCTACTTGGGTAATGACTTTATCCAAAAAACGGTTTACTTCATCTGGATCGTATCCTCGAAGCGTTCGATTAAACTTTTCCATATCCACCACCTAGGGCTACGCGTATTGTAGCACAGTTTTTACTTTCTTACAATAGTTTTTACCACTCAATATTGATGTCATCATTATCATGAATATCTTTTCCATCAGTCTCTTCTGTAATTTTTCCTTGCACATTGATATTATTTGGTGTGCAAAGGAAAATACCTCCACCGATTTTTTGAAGATCTCCACCGATAGCATAAATTGTACCGGCTAAAAAGTCGACAATTCTCTTCGCTTGATCAGAAGTAACTCTTTTCAAATTTACAACTACCGTATTTCTTCTTTTCAAATGATCCGCAATTTGCTGTGATTCTGAATAAGCTCTCGGTTCTAGTAGAATCATTTTACTAGTTCCATCATTTTCTTGTAATGCTTCTTCCGGCTTTAAATCGTAATATTCGTCTCCACTAATATCGTTAGAGAAAACATCTTCATCATTGTTAATCCACTTTTTTAATATACCCATTTTATTCCTCCTAGCCTATACGTTGCATTCTATAGTTCATTCTATCACATATTTTCTAAAAAAGAAATGTTTTTTTATTATTTCTTAACTGATATTGCGACAAATAGAGTTTTCATTTTTAAATATATTTTTTATTTAACCAATTACTTGATCATTTTTTAATATTATTAAAAAATTATTTTGTCATTTGTAATGGCGGATCAAAAATCAAAACATCTTGATATTTTTTACTGTTCTTTTTAAGATTTTTTTGAAGTAATTTATAGTTGCCAGTACGATCAAATAAAATAGTTGCATTAGCTAACATCGTTCCGGCATTTTTCTCCCATGATGTAATCATAGATTGATTAAAATAATCACTTGGTGTCCGTTCGACAAAAAGATTGATGCCAATGTCATTAGAAATCTGCGTTTTAATAGCTTCTACTTCTACTAAATGTTCTTTAATAATACTTCCATCATCAATAATTCCAATTGCAATATTAATTCCTTTTTGTTCTGGTGGATCAATATAGCTATTTAAACCTTTATTTGATGCGATCATATAGATAGCCTTCACTTCTCTTTTAAAAGAATATATTTTGACAATTGAACGAATTGAATTACTTAAAAGTTCCATCTGCTCTTCTGTTATTTTTACTACTTCCATACCTTAGTTCCCCTATAAGGTGATTGTACTATTTTTAAATGTTAAAATCAACAGAAAGATCCGTTATAACGGATCTTTATTACATTACTTATTTAAAATGGCATCCATCGGTTTCATTCGCGATATCTTAGCGATCGGTAATATACTAGCGATTAATACAATTATAAACACGGTTCCTAAAAGTAGACCATATTGCCTAATCGTTACGATAAGTGGTGTTACTAACATACCAGTTTGTGTTTGAATATAACGATTTAGCAAAGCACTAACAATGGTTGTGCCGGTAATAGCCAGAACTCCAGAAATAATAGCGATTAAGAACCCTTCCCATAGGAATATTTTTAATACGTCAACATTTCTAGCACCAATTGCTCTTAAGATTCCAATCTCCTTTTTTCTGTAAGCAATACTTGTAAAAATAAAGTTCATAATTAAGAAGATTGCAAAGACAAAGAATACTAAACTAGCATAAAAAGCAAATTTTTTAATTACTTTCATAGCGCTACTTAACCCTTCAACTTCACTACTATAGATTGATTTTAAACTGTATTCTCCATCATAAGGATATTCATTAAAATAGGTTTCCAATGTAGAACGATCCGTTTCTTTTGTTAAATATCCATAGAGTGAAACAGTCGGTTCAACATAATCTTTTAGAAAATCCTTTGACATAAAATCATTATCTTTAGTTACACCGATAATCTCTAATTCATAAGATTTCATTTTATTATCATTATAGTAATAATTAGAAGATACCTGTACTTTTATCTTATCTCCGACATAGTTATAAGTTCTCACAAAGTTTTCAAAATATGCGGCTTCATCTCCATTAGGATTTTTCGTTAAATATTCTTGAAGTTTCTCATTATATGATGTTCCTGAATAAGAGTTTCCAGAACTCATTCGATCTAAAGTATCAATTGATATTAAAATTTGATTTTTGTCAAGTGCAGTAGTTTTCTTCCACTCTTTACCATCAAAATAACTGATTTCTGATACTGGATATTGAACACTATCTTCATACGTTTCATGTTGATTATCCAGTTTATAGTAGAAGTGATTATTAATTGATACATTATTTTCTTTGATTGCATGTTGTTTTAGAAATCCATCTGCAACAAATATCTTATTGTAAATCATACTATACATGCTAGATAATTTACTACTTAAATTATAGTCTTTTCTCGTTGCTTCGGCATTCGTTAAATTCTTGATTCTACTGTATTCATTTAAGTCATATTTAATGATACCTGAAATTTTTACTTTCCCAAAATTCCCAAGTTCAATAAGACGACTAGAATTTACAATTTCATCATAAGTTTTAGGTTTCCAAAGTTCCGGTAATCCATAAGAATCGTTTGTAGTTAAGGTAATACCATAATTTAAAATAAAGTCGGCCAAATAATTGGAAATAGCGATTTCATCTGTACTAGTAGGATAATGACCCACAATTCCCTCTTCTAAAAAATCATCTTTTTTCTTTAATTCAATAAATTCTAATGGGTCATAGTTTTCTCTAAAATATAAGCCAGAACTATTATTGCTACTAATTCCAAGTGCAGTTAAATTTAATTCGTTTTGTTGATATAAAAGGCGGTAATATGGAGTTGAATTTTTCAATTTTGTCGGGTTAAAATTAGGATCATTAAAATAAGTATTGAAATAATTCCAATCATCTACTCTTACATATTTTTGTAATCTTAAAATTCCTGCGTTTTCTTCCGATACTAACTTGGCATGAGCACGTGCCATCTTGAATGATGACATTGTATCAGACATACCAAGAAAGCCAAGTGCACAAGCTGCTAGTAAGATGGTAAAGGCAAGTCTTATTTTTTTATGATTTAAACTTCCAAATCCTAACTTAAAACTTTCTTTCCAAGGTAATTTTGATTTGATTAACTCAAATACCTTGGTTTTCGTTTCTTCAATATTAGGTGCTGTATCATTAATAATATTACCATCTTGGAATTCAACAATACGGTCTGCATATTTTTCTGCTGCTTCTCGGTCATGAGAGACAACAATAACTAATTTTTCTTTACTGACATCTTTTAAAACATCAAAAACCTGTGTCCCTATTACAGAATCTAAAGCTCCAGTTGGTTCATCAGCCATAATAATATCTGGATCTTTTACAAGTGCTCGAGCGATGGCAACACGTTGTTTCTGTCCTCCGGACAATTCATTCGGTTTTCTATTTTCAAAACCTTTTAAGTCTAGTTTTTCTAAAACCGATTCAATTTTAGAACGATCTACTTCCTTTTTCTGAAGCTGAAGAGCAAGTGCCACATTCCGATAAACTGTATAATCTTCTAATATATTAAATTCTTGAAACACAAATCCAATATAAGTATTACGATAGGAATCAAAGTCTTGAGCTTTAAATTTTTTACTGCTCTTTCCCTGAATGATAATTTCTCCAGAATCATACTTATCTAGTCCACCCAGTACATTTAACAAGGTTGATTTTCCACTTCCACTTTTTCCAAGTATGAAGACCATTCCTCTTTCCCCGAACTTTAAGGAAATATTATTCAAAGCCACCGTTGTATTTCCTTTTTTCGAGCGATATTTTTTTGTAACATTTCTTAATTCTAGCATACAATCCTCCTTAGTTTCATTATACACGAATACATATTGTTTACAACAAAAACGAATCTTTATGACAAAATCGTAATAAAAAACCATATAACAAACTTCTGTTAAAATGGTTTTTTATTTATTATTTTAATTTTATAATTGTATTCTTCTGATTACTCAATTGTGTTTCATATAGAACCAGACCTTTTCTTTTTCAGAGGAACTTAGGATTCTCTTGAGTTAATACTTTCGCAGTTACCTTTATTTTCACTCCTTTTATTTGATAAGTATATTTCTGTTCTTTACGTGGAAACAGTTTGATAGACTTCCAATATTGGTTTGTTTTCTTTAGTTTAATTTTTTCAATAATTTTAAAAGAAAAAAAGATGAAGCTCAAAATGATGAATAATTATAATAATTATTTTTTCATATTATTTCTCCTAAGTTACAACCGGTGTAATTTCATATAGCAAAGAAGACCCATAGTCTTTACTATAGTTAATCCATCCTGTTCCTACTGGAAGGTCTATAGTTGTTGTGGCAACGCTATAATCAAACTCACCTCGTTTTATCTGATTTATTACATTCTTATTTTTATCTAAAAAAGTAATATAAGATGATGGGCCTCGGCTCCCACTATAAATATTCGTCCATTTAACTATAATCTTTTTTCCTTCCATACTGGAATCAACCTTCATATAAACATTATTCTGATTTACAGAAGTAGAATCATTTCCATCATAAGCTGCTGCTCCGATCGCATCAGGTACATTTACTGTATAACTAGATACGATTCTTGTCTCATTTCCGTATTGATCAATACCTTTCGCATAGATAGTTTGACCCTGATTTACTTTAATCGGTTGATCTTGATAATTTATCCAGTCTCCAGTTGTTCCAAGACGATAGAATCTTTGAATACTCGTTGAAAAATAGTTAATTGTTATCATTTGATA
>DICM01000001.1:0-287 GCA_002416285.1 Caryophanales bacterium UBA5026 | reverse complement strand
ATTTCATATAAGTTCGATGAAGTTGTCCCACCAAATTTAATCCATCTTGTTCCTATAGGAACTTCCATGGTTGTTGATACAGGATCATAATCAAACTCAGTTCTCTGTACTTGATTTATCACATTATTATTTTCATCTAGAAAAATAATATAAATTGGAGTGGTTTTATACATATCCCGATTCATCCATGTAACTACAATTCTTTTTCCTTGTATGCTTGAATCAATTTTCATATACTTACCTGCTAGAATCGCAGATACATAGGTACTACCATTCCCATCATAAGC
>DICM01000038.1 GCA_002416285.1 Caryophanales bacterium UBA5026 | reverse complement strand
ACTTGACAGGTACTAGTATCTTTTTTAACCTCTATTTTACGAAAATAAATTGATTTGATTGGCTTTACATACACATTGTTTTGATAGTCCAAGTACTGTAACTGTATTACTATCAATTAAATTATCAGCAAAACTTATATAACCCGTATTCTCCAAACGGAATACTTCAACATTTCTTTTATCAACTTGAAATGTAATGACCATTGGAAATACTATTTCATTTAAATAAATACTTAAAAGTCCAGTTTCACTACTATATGTATAAGTTCCATAGCTTGCTGGAACTTCATTGATTAGAAGACTTCCTGTAACTAATTTTATTAGCATAGGGTTTAACACATTTGTAAAAATCAACTTAGAAAACGATGGTTGCACAGACTTTTGCATATAAACATTCGTATCTTGATTATCGATTATAAAGGTTACTGTTAAATTTCCTGTAGCCCATGCTTTTTTATTAACAATCTGATGAATCGAAAGATGGTTAATAAGCGGAACACTGAGTTCGCTTGTTTCCATTTCTAATATTTGCTCGTTATATGTACCAGTAATACTTGCGATATTATTTATTTCATCCACAAAATCACATCCTTATACTTCTATATAATTATATGTATATCTAGCATATTGTTTAATAAAACAACTCAAAATCATCTAATTAAAAAAGCTCATTGAGCTTTTATTTTGTAAAATAACCATTTTGAACATATTTTGTTTCATTAACAACAAGAAATGCTTTTGGGTCAATCGCATGTACTACCCTTTTTACATGATCAAACCGAAACTTATCAATTTCCAAGAAAAGCATGTGTTTACTTCCTTCTATCTGTCCTTTCACATCGATTACGGATACTGCAAACCCTTCCTTTCGCAATGTATCAATTAATTTCATACTATTATTGCTTGTCACAACTTGAATACCAAAATTCCCTTTAATAAATTTACTTGAGAGAAATCCACCTATATAAGTACCTGTTGCAAAACCACCTGCATAAGCTACAGCTACCCATAAGCTCCTACTATCTGTATTAAGCGCCTCTTGCACAATGACAAACCATACAAAAACTTCGACAAAACCTATTAAAGCGGCTACAAAGTTTCGTCCTTTAACAGTAACTACGGTTCTCACTGTACCTAAAGAGACATCGAGTATTCGAACAAAAAAAATTTTTATACAAAGTAAAAGCATAGTCCACCTCTATTTATATATTCCCAAACATCTGAAAAAATATACTGCCACTTGTATTTTTTCCATTATTTGGTTATAATAAGCATAAGGTGAGAATATGAAGAAGCGTCGCATAAAACCAATCGTTTGGGTTATCTCAGGTATTGCTCTTGTAGTTATTGTTGGAATTGTTATCCTAATCGGACAAATTAGATATCGAAATAGTGTTCCTTATAAGTTAAAAACACTCGGTTATACGACCGAAGAAGTAAAAGTAATTGAAACAAGATCAAAAACAGAAATCGATAAGATTTTAAAGTTAAAGTATAGTAAATCACTATCATCTCTACTCCAAGAAAAATACTTTATTTTTGATAATCTAGACCGTTATTTAGCATATCAAGAAAAAAATGCGAAAGAGAAAGCTAGTCATGTTGTTAGTATGGTCAATGTTCATGCAGATTATGAATTCTATACAAACACCAAAGAAACTGATACATCAAAAGGAAACCTTATTTTAGTAAATAAATATAATAGACTTACCGAAAAGTTTCAACCAGATGACTTAGTCGATATCAGTAATCAATATGCTTACGGAACACCTGAAATAAGAGACGAAGTGTACAAACAGTTCCGATCAATGTTTAATGCTGCAAAAAAAGATAATATTACACTAATCATTACTTCTGGATATCGTGACTATGCATTTCAGGAAAATCTATGGAATAAATATTCCGATCAAAAAGGTGAAGAATGGGCAGATAGTATTGCAGCTAGAGCAGGATTCTCGGAACATCAAACCGGACTATCAATGGATATCTTAACTTATAATAGTACCCTTGACACATTTGAACAGACAGATGCTTTTAAATGGCTGAGTGAAAATGCACATAAATATGGATTTATCTTACGTTATCCTAAAGATAAAGAAGAAATTACAGGATATTCATATGAATCATGGCATTATCGATATGTTGGAGTAGAAGTCGCAACAAAAGTAAAAGAACTTGGTATTACCTTCGATGAATATTACGCTTACTTTATAGCACAAAATAAAAAATAGTATTTTAATACTGTTTTTTTTAAATAAAAATGTTAAAATAAAGAAGGTGAAACTATGAAAAAGAAAATTATTACAATTATTGCAGTGATTGTATTAGGAATGGTTATCTTCTTGTCATTCCCTTATCTACTAGATCAAGATCCGAAAAATAAATTAAAAAAAATCGGTTATACGACAGAAGAACAGAATGCTATTTCAAAGTTGTCTAAAGAAACACAAAACTATTTAGAACATAAACCTTATCAAGATAATCTTCTTGAATTTATAACGAATAAAGACTTTAAAGAAGAATACTTAGAAAAGTATTTAGAGTGGGTCATTCCAAATATGAAATCCGAAGATATCATTTACATTGTAAATAATAACTATATTCATGATAATTATGATAATAATACCCTAAGTTTAATGAGGCAAGAATATTACATTGATAACAATTTAAATCGCTATTTAGCTTACCAAACAGAAAATCAAACAGCAACAGGAGAAGATGTAATTGCATACATCAATAGCAATGTAGATCTAGGATTCTATGAAAATACAGAGTCTACCGATTTATCAAAAGGAATTCTAATGATTGCAAACAAACACTATACACTTGGTGAATATGTTCCTGAAAACCTTGTTTCAATCGACTCTAATTATGGAAAAACAGGATACCTCGTAAAAGAAGCCTATGAAGCCTTGAAAAAGATGTTTGATGATGCAAACGCCCAAGGTTTTAGTTTAAAAATTAATTCACCATACCGCAGCTATACTACACAAGTGACACTATACAATAATTACGTTGCCAAAGATGGAATAACAATCGCTGATACCTATTCTGCTAGAGCAGGATTCTCCGAACATCAAACGGGACTAGCAGCTGACATTACTAGTAAAAACACAAACTTTGATAGCTTTGATACAAGCAACGAATTTAAGTGGTTACAAGAACATGCTCATGAATATGGATTTATTCTACGCTATCCAAAAGGGAAAGATCATTTAACTGGATATATGTATGAATCGTGGCATTATCGCTATATTGGAATTGAAGCTGCAACCTATATTAAAGATCATAATATCACTTTTGAGGAATACTATGCCTACTTTGTAAAGTAGCAACTTTGTATTCCTTTTTCATATACTAATGTAGGTGATTGCATGAAAGAGGAACATTTTAAAAGAGCAATTTACATTATTTTGGGAATTTTAATTCTTCTCTTTTACACAAAAGATATTCCATTATTCAGTAATGACTTTTACAATAAAATTTATTTGATTGAACATCCAGACGACGTCCTCGTCTTAGTGAATAAAAACAATAAATTGCCAGCGGCATATCGCCCACGTGATTTAGAAGCCATTTCACTAGAATACGCTAATGAAGAAAAATACTTACGAAAAGATGCGAAAGAACAATTTGAAAAATTAAGTAAAGAAGCCAAAACTTTAGGATATTCCATTGTAGCTGTTTCCGCATACCGTGGCTATGACTATCAAGAAGAACTATATCATTATTACGTCAAAACAAAAGGAGAAAAATATGCGGATTTATGCTCAGCTAGACCTGGACATTCTGAACATCAAACGGGACTTGCTCTCGATGTAATGGGTTCTAACAATGACTATGATGAATTTGAATATTCAGTAGAATTTCCTTGGATGAAAGAGAATGCTCATCGTTATGGGTTTATTTTAAGATATCCAGAAGGAAAAGAGAATGTGACTGGATTTAAATATGAGCCATGGCACTATCGATATGTTGGTATAGATATTGCAAAATATATCTACGAAAACAATCTTACTTTAGAAGAGTATAAACAGGATATATGTGAAGAGACGAACTAAAAAAACAAGGATTACTTGCTTTTTTTATGATTCTTTTCTATCTTCATATAACAATCTTCCCTTAGAAAATGCTGTAGGAACCGCATAAATATGATCTAAATCTGATAATGTAACCCATAATTTTTCTAGATTCTTAGGAAGCATATCCAAAACAATAAAATAATTATGCATGTGCCATTCAATATGGCTAAAGATATGTTTCGTATCCCCTAAAAATTCAATGCGAATTACATGTTCTCTTAACTCACCTATTGCTTCCAAGATTTCCTTTTCAGTCAAATGATTAAGATAATTGGGAAACTCATACATCCCAGCAAGTAACCCTCTACTCTCTCTTTTTTGTAAAACAATCGTATCTCGGTCACTGATAAATAGGACTGTTCGTTCCTCTATTTTTCGTAATTCCTTTTTCTTCTTAACCGGTAGATTACTAGTTTCGTGTTTATTATACGCAAAACAGATATCATATACTGGACATTGTTCACAGTTTGGTTCACCATTTGGTACACAAATTAAAGCTCCTAATTCCATCAAAGCTTGGTTAAACAAATCTACCCTTTCCGGTAAAATAGGAATAAGTAATTCTCTTATCTTTTCTTTTGTCTTATTATCTGCTATATTATCATAACTACCAACGATTCTAGAAATAACCCGAAGAACATTGCCATCGATTGCTGAAACCCGTTCTAAATAACATATACTAGCAATTGCACCAGCAGTATAGTCTCCAATGCCTGGTAATTTTACTAATTCCTCATATGTATTCGGAAACACTCCTTGTTCTACAATTTTATTTGCGGCTTTCTTTAAATTGCGTGCACGATTATAGTAACCTAATCCTTCCCATAGTTTTAACAATTTATCATCATCAATATTAGCCAAAGAAGAGACATCTGGAATCTCTCTCATAAATCGATTGAAATACTCCTTCACAGCCTCTACTCTAGTTTGTTGAAGCATAATTTCACTGACCCATACTCTGTATGGTGTTTTTTCCGTTCTCCAAGGAAGAACTCTATGATTTAATTGATACCAATCAATTAGTGGTACCACTATTTTCTCTAAATTTTCCATAAGAATATTATACCAGAAATACTAGACTTTTAATAAAAATGTCCAAATATTATCCAATCCAAATAAAAAAACACATAGAACCGTAATCCACCTCGGAATACACTTTAAAAAACGCTCTAGAAAAGGCTGAATCCATCGTACTAATAAAATACTTCCAATTCCCCATATAAATGAGACTGGAACACTAATATAAGGACCAATATGAAGAGGTAAGTCACTATAATCCCATAACTCCTCATGAAAGAGATATTTGATTAAGAAGCCCCCTATTAGCTCAATTACAGTGAGACCAAAAAAAGATGTAAAAAACAAAGCCAAATAATACTTCCAAGAATATTTTTGAAAGTATTTTTGTAGAACATAAGAAGCAGATAAAATAAGTAATACGCCAAATCCATAAATAGGCGTCCAAAAACCGTATAAAATTCCACTTTCACCAGGCCAAAAAATAGATACTATAGTTTCCATAAGATGTCCCAAAATGGAATATAAAAAAAATATGTTAAAATACTTCATCTAATCACCGTTTATAGTATAACCAAACAAAAAAAGAACTATTCTTCTAGTTCTTCTTCATCAACTATTGATAGGTCCTCTAACTCTTCATCATCGATAATTTCATCGTCAATTACTTCATCGATGTCTTCTGACTCTTCTCCATCAACTTCTTCATCTTCATCCACATCTTCTGATTCTTCTTCGTCCATCTCTTCATCCTCATCATCTAGAACAACTTCAACAGCGTGATGATCACGAATATCCCACTCATTATTCTCTAAAAGAACAAATCTTTTATCAATTGTAAGTGATGTATAATAATCTCCAATCTTAGATGTAAATTCTGAATCGCTATAACCTAACAAATTACAAATCTCACGGAATAAGGCTGGCGTATTCATCGATGTTTTATTTTCTTTAATTAACTTATAAGATAAATCCGTATAAGATAGAAGTTCTAACTCCTCTATTGGCATATCTTTTAATTTCATAATTTCCTCCTAATTCAAACTTTGTTCTTAGTTTATTCAAAATAGATTAAAGTATAACAATTACTTTTTTTGCTCGTAGTCTAGATGGTAAGAAATCAAGTTCCCAGGATTTTCTTTTAAACGATATTTTAATTTGATAGATGCATCTCCTATCTCTAATAAAATCGTTTCAATAGAAACCTCTAATTTCATACCGTTACATTTTATATCATAGATTCCGATCGTTGTCAACTCTTTTTCAAAAGGAAGTGTAATATCATATTCGCCACTCTTCCTTCTCAATTCTATTTTATTATCATAAAGCTTAATCGTTACTAAAATTTTGTCTTCATGATAAATTATTTGATTATCTCTCAAAATACCTGATATTGGATAGTTATTTTCCCCATTTTCATCTTGAAAAATCACAGTTCCTACAATCTTTGACATTTTATCCCTCACATATGCGAACATTATAACATACTTTATTCTTTTTCGTGACACTTTTTCTCATAAAATTAACACTTTTATCCAAACTAACAATGAGGTGAGCAACTTGAAAAAATGGGGAAAAAGAATTGGGATTGGGTTAACAATTTTTTTATTGTTTATCATCCTTAGTTGTGCTGGTATATGGACTTATGCGAAATTATCACCAAAGCTCGCAATTAATAGTGCAAACGGATATTATCTATATGATAAATACGGTAATCTTTATACAGGATCTAATGATGAATGGGTCAGTGTTGATCAAATTAGTCCTTATTTAATTAATGCGACATTAGCGATAGAAGATAAAAATTTCTATCACCATGTCGGCTTTGATATACTTAGAATAGCCAAAGCAATGGTAGTAAATATTACAAGTGGAAAAAAAAGACAAGGTGCATCAACTATTACCCAACAGTACGCAAAAAACTTATTTTTAGATTTTGATAAAAAATGGAGTAGGAAAATTGAAGAGGCTTTCTTAACCGTACGTTTGGAAGCTCACTATGATAAGGATGAAATATTGGAAGGTTATCTTAATACAATTAATTATGGCGGTATATTTGGAATTGAAAATGCTAGTAAATATTACTTTAATAAAAAAGCTAGTGAACTTACCTTAGCAGAAGCTTCTATCTTGGCAGGGATTCCAAAATCTCCTTCTAATTATTCTCCCATCTCAAACGAAGAAAATGCGAAAAAAAGACAAAAAATAATATTAAATGCAATGGTAAAAAATAAATATATTACCGAGGAAGAAAAAAATCAAGCAGAAGCAACAGAACTAACCTATATTGGGATTAAAGAAAGTGACCATGTTAAAACCTTAATGTACTATCAAGATGCTGTAATGCAGGAACTAAAGTCATTGAAATCAATTCCAAGTTCTTTCTTAACTACAGGAGGCTTAAAAATATATACCAATCTCGATATGGATGCACAAAAAATAATGGATCAGAATATTCAAAAGTCTACTGCAGATAATAAAGATATTCAAATTGCTAGTGTTATGATGGAACCAGAAACCGGTAATATTTTAGCAATTGCCGGTGGGAAAGATTACGATAAAAGCCAATTTAATCGAGTCACGAACTCGAAAAGACAAGTTGGTTCCACGATGAAACCATTTTTATACTATGCAGCTTTGGAAAGTGGTTTTACCGCATCTACTACATTTACAAGTGAAAAAACAACCTTTACCTTCTCTGAAAATAAAACATATAGTCCACAGAATTTTGGTGAGAAATATGGAAATAAACCAATTAGTATGGCAGCTGCTATCGCTTATTCTGATAATATCTATGCAGTTAAAACACATCTGTTTCTAGGAGAAGATACACTCGTAAATATGGGAAAACGACTAGGTATAAAAACAAAGTTAGATGCGATTCCATCGCTCGCTCTTGGAACAGAAGAAATTAATATCTTGGAAATGATGCAATCATATGCGGCGTTTGCAAATGAAGGGTATAAGATCACACCGCATTTTATATCAAAGGTAGAGGATATGAATGGCAATATATTATATGAATTCAAAGAAACGAAAGAAAATATTTTAAATAAGAGTACCACTTATATTTTAAATGAATTATTGGCAAACTCCTCTTCAAAAGAATTCATCGACTATAACTACCCAACTTGTATATCAATTGCTCCTAAAATGACAAAAACATATGCGATTAAAACGGGTACTACCAATACTGACCATTTAATTTTTGGATATAATAAAGACTTATTAATGGGAATATGGATGGGATATGATGATAATCGTGAGTCTCCTACAACTGACGGAAATATGTCCAAAACAATCTGGGTAGATACTATGGAAGCATATTTAAAAGAACATGAAAACAATTGGTATCAAACACCTAGTAATGTCGTTGGGGTTCTAGTAGATCCTATCACTGGCGAACCAGCTACGGCAGATACCAAAAATAAAAAAATATTCTATTATATTAAAGGAACTCAACCCTACTTTGAACAAGATCCTTTAGATAACGCTATTCCTACTATTAAGGAACAATAATAATTGTCCCATTGAAAATATGGATATTATTTTCTATATTCATTTTTAGAACAAAAAGATAGGTGTTTATGAAACACTTATCCTTTTTTAATAAGCAGAACTCGGAATAGGTAAATTACGTAAATATGGTCTAGAGGATCCCTCTTTGATAGCCCAAATATTATCAAAATCAAAACCACTATAACTAGATTGTTTTTTTGATTGAGTATTAGTTGAAATTAAACTACCATAGGTACTTGTAGAAACACCTGTAGTTTCGCCAATCCAATAAACATTATTTAAATTCCCTCCTCTTGTATCAGAAGTAACTACCACACTATTCGTTAAAAATCCAGAAATATACATATTATTAATATTTAGAGGTCCATCATTACCGCCCACCACTGCACCATGATATGATCCACTTCCAGAAATAGTTCCACTAATAAAGAAGTTAGATATAGTAGTATTACTTTTAGAATATCCAATCACTGCACTAACAAAGCTATTGTTAGCGGTAACCGATCCGTTACTATATCCATTTTCGATCAAAATAGTACCGACTTTTGTTACATTACCAATAAAACCTCCTATATAAACTTTGGAAGTATACGTACTACTAACGGTGCTATTTGAATAAGTATTTTTTATTGTTATGTTAGTTGAATTAGCTTCACCTATTAATCCACCTATATAATATTGTGATCCAGTAACTGTTCCATCAGAATAACTATTCGTTATTGTTACATTATTTTTAATACGATCAAATCCAATTAATCCACCGATTTGATAGGTCCCACGAATTTCTGCTTTTGTATAGCACTCATCTATTTCTGTAATTCCGGAAGTACCAACCAATCCGCCAACACTAGAGCCAGTAGATTTAATTGTTCCTAAACTATAAGATTTTTTTAATATTCCTTCATTCGAATATCCAATTAGTCCACCTGTTGTACTCTGTCCGTTAATAGTTCCATTAGTAAAACTATTTTCGATTACGAGTGTTCCAGTAGAAAATGCAATTAACCCACCAACATCTCCACTTCCAGTAATAGTTCCAAGAAATGAACTATTACTAATAGTAAGATTTCCTGCTGAATTTGCAATTAATCCGCCAACGGAATTCCCAATTATTTTGGAATTTTTATCGATAATCACATTAGAGACTGTTACATTTCCTGATGGTATCTTAAGTGCAATCGCTGCTGCTGAACTAGATTCAGAACCATTAATTAAACTATCAAACTCTAAATTTTTAATTTCAGCACCATCTGTTAAAGTATTAAATAATGCTGATTTTCCGGTAAAACCAATAATTTTTTTATTGTTACCATTTAGCGTTCCTGAAAAAGTTGGAATTTCATCAAAATTATCTTTGTATTCACTTGTTGACATATTTATATCATTCATAACCATATAATATCCAGAAGGATTATTACGAACATTATAGAGGTCCTGTGGTGTTCGAATTTCATTACATTCCACTTTAACAGTTCGAATAGCAGTACTTGTATTCCCAGCATTATCAATCGCCTTATAAATAACTTGATATTCTCCAACTAAATTAGGGTTAACATTCGAGGTAATCTCAATTGTTAATTCACCATCGATGTTGTCAATAGCAATAGCTCCCGCATCTATATAAGGTGAATCAGGTCCTTGCACGGAAGGATTATTCCCTCTTATAGTAATTACTGGTGCAATATTGTCGATATTATATGTACCACTCTTGACAATTGTTTTATTTCCTTTGTTATCCATTGCAGAAATCCACAAATAATAGATACCTGACATTTCTTCTGTCACTAAAATTCTGTCATTATTTTGAAATGTAATATTAATATCCTCTGAACTAGGCTCTAAATCATCTGCTTTCCATAAATATTTTAATTCATTTTCATTCACACCAGTAAAATCATCCGTTATATTTACTACGATATATTCTAATCTGCCAATTTTTCCATTAGGAGAAAATGTCACAACAGGAGGAGTAACATCTTGAGAGGATATATCACAATCTATTTCTTCGTTAGAAGAAATCACTTGTGCTTTATTATCCTTATAATCAACTATAAACTGATCAAATTTAAATTGTCCTGACTCAATGATCCCTTTTTTTATTGTTACACATATCGCCGAGGGACCTTTTCCTTTATAATTTATTGTCCCAATCGAGTTTAGATTATACATTCCATCTTTTCTAGTTTGATTAATTCCATTATCAATCATATTTTTTAAATCACTTTTCTCAATGGCATCAATATATCCGTATGTACTACTTTCTGCGGTTCCTCTTTTAACACTATCAATGACACCAAGAATCATTGGTGTTGCAATTAATGTGATAATTGCTAATATAACAATTACTGCCAATAATTCAATTAACGTAAATCCTTTTTTCATAATATCCCTCCGACTTTACTATTCCATTTCAACCTAATTTTAGACTATTTTAGACTAAAAGTCAACGAGATATATTTTTACCGATATAATTTCTTATATAAGGTGATGAAAATGTATAAAAGAATAAAAGACTTAAGAGAAGATAAAGATTGGACACAAGAACAAGTTGCAAAAAAGTTGAATATGTCACAAAGAGGGTATTCACATATTGAAACTGGAAATAATGATGTATCGAGTGAAACATTAATAAAACTATCAAAATTATACAAGGTGAGTACCGATTATATTTTAGGTGTTAGTGATCTCTCTGAACCATACATCACCTCGAAACAAGAAGATAAATGATTACTAAAAAACAATAAAACGGCTATTAGCCGTTTATTTTTTCTTTTACTTTATCGATAACTTCGTCTTCTGTCATCCCAATCACTGGCAAATGATTCACTAAAACAACTATCTTTTGCCTACCAATTCCACAAAAACGAATACAACGAACTTCTATTTCTGCTTCGGGATCAACCTCTTTTAATTTAGGAATTAATGTTTCTAAATTATTTGCTTTACATCGATCACAAACTTCAAATTTATTCTTGCTCATCAATAATTTCTCCTATTGCACCCAATCCTAATAAATGGGCATTCGCATCATCTGTATCTAAATGAAGTTCAAAGTAAGAAATCGGATTTACTTTCAATTGAACATGATCTAAGATTCCACCCTTGATTCCATCAATTTTAACCTTTACTTCTCTTTTTCCTTCAAATCCAAATTCTTTCATTTGTTCTGGTGTAATATGAATATGGCGAGTTGCAATAATACAACCCTTTTCTAAAACAAGCTCTCCAACTGGACCAACAATAGTAATTGCCTCGCTGCCATCAAGATTACCAGAATCACGAACAGGTGGTTTCAAGCCAAGCTTATAAGCATCTGTTAAAGAAATCTCAACTTGCGTATAAGGACGAATTGGACCTAGGACACGAACTCCTGAAATTTCATCTTTTTTGGTCTTAATAGTAACTTTACTTGTCGAAGCATATTGTCCAGGTTGTGTTAAGTCTTTTGCCTTTTCTAACTCATATCCCTCTCCAAATAAAACCTTTAAATCAGCTTCATTTAAATGAATATGTCTATTTGATATTCCTATAGGTACTTGCACGTTCTCACCCTCCTTCTAATTCTTTCTTATTATATCATAATTTTTCCCCATTTTTCATATATTGATACAGAAAGGATGATATTATGAATAATAATTATATGGGAAAAGCTCCTTTTCCAGGACAACCAATTTATACACCAGGACAAATTCCCACTCCAAATCAAACAACTGCTCCAAACTATAGTGCCACAGAACTTCCTATGGAACAATCTTATATTGAAAATATCTTGAGATTAAATAGAGGAAAACAAGTTCGTGTTCACATGACATTCCCCGACTCAAATGAGTTTCGTGACCGTGAATTTGTCGGTATTATTGAGCAATCCGGACGCGACCATATTATTTTAAGTGATCCAACTACCGGAAAATGGTTTTTATTACTTATGATCTATGTTGACTTTATCACTTTTGACGAAAAAATTAATTATAACCCTCAATTTGTTCCAAATACCTAGTAATTCTGCAACTATTTTGTTATAATGATCATAGGTGATCATAAGTGTATGTTTTAATTATTAGCTTAGTCTCATTAATTATCATTGGCCTAATAGCAATTAGCTATATTGCTACTTACAACCACTTCCAAACCTATATTATCAGAATCAATGAAGCAGAAGCGTTCATTGATACTACTTTGAGAAAACGTTTTGATTTATTAAATAAATCAATTGGAATCATTAAAGCGAATATAAAAGAAGAACAAGAAGTCTTAGAGTGTATCGTTAAATTGCGGTCTCGAAAGCTAAGCAATTTTGAGCTTGATCGTGAACTCTATGCTGGTATTAATGAATTCCATCATTATAAAGAAAAAATACCAGAATTAAAATGCAGTGAATGTTTTTTAAAAACTGATATGGGATTATTCGAATCTGAAGCGGAGATTGTTGCAGCTAGAAAATATTACAATGACATTATTACAGACTTCAATAAATTAGTACTAAAATTCCCTTCAGCAATTGTGGCAAAAATACATCATTATAAACAAAAATCTTATTTTGATGGAAAAGATATGACCGATGAAATTATAAATGATTTTAAATTATAAAAAGAAATAGTTCAATTCTATTTCTTTTTTCGTATTACATATAAAATAATAAAGAATAAGATAACTCCTCCACCACAGAATAAATAAAAATTAAAATCAAATTTTTCCTGTGCTTGTTTTGCTTTCTCAACCGTTTTATTTAATTTAATTACTAATTCTCCATCTTTGGAATAAGAATAGTTTTCACGGGCATACCTAGCCAGATAGTCAGGATCTTTTAACTTTTCAATTTCAATTTTTAAATCCTGTTCATTTTTCTGAAGTGTAATTAACTGTTGCTCTAAGTTTTCTTGTTCATTCTGAAGACTATAGATATTATAAGCATAATAAGAGAGACTGATAAAAAAATAAACCATTACAAAAATCGAAATTACACCAAAACAAAGTAGCCTTCTTTTCGATGCTTTTGTTACTTTTTTCTTCGCCATTATACTTCACCTACCATAAACATTATAACATTCGAAACTTTATTACGCAATCAAAGGAGACGACAAAAAAACACTTATTAGTGTTTCCATTGGATTTTTTTGAAATAAGGCTTGATAAATCGTTCCCCATAATGTTCTGTTAATATTCCACATAATATTACAATGAAAGAATATGGATGTAGAATACCATGATTAATTTTTTGAAGTAATATAAAATAAATCATTACGGTTAAAAATACAAATAGGAAAGTCCCTATGATTCGAATGATTTTTTTACTCTCGTAAATAATACGATAATTAATGCTTAAAAATAAGGAAAAGAAGATTCCAAAAAGATAAGAAGCGAAAAGTGTAGCAATCTGTTCCTGTAATGGCATTATTTAAACAACTTACTAAAAACACTATCTTCTTTTTCTTTTTTGGTTCCACTCTCCATATAACTGAAGCTATTTAATCTTCCTTTTATCGAAACATTTCCTTGATAGGTATCAAGCTTCATTATTTCTAATTCTTCCCCTTTAATAATTATATAACCCATATTGGTCTCTAGAAGAAACTCTTCATCATCAAAGCTATCAATTTTTTTGACCCCTGTAATTGCTATACTTTTACGTTCATTAATAGTAATACTATGTGTAGATGAGATTGCCATGCTATCCTTGTCCATATCGATTCCTCCTAATTAATGGTATGCATCAAAAAAGAATCATAGAACAAAAAAAGAACTTACACGTTCTTCTTTTCTTCTTCATATGCTTTTAATACAGCATCTTCAAACATAGTACGGCATTCGCTCGTAATTGGGTTTGCTACATCACGATATTCACCAGATGGTGTTTTTCTACTTGGCATAGCGATGAAAGTACGATCAACACCTTCGATGATACGAATGTCATGAATTGCAAAACAATCATCAATAATAACTGAAGCAATTCCTTTCATTCTTGAATCTTCTTTTTCAGTAACGTGAACTTTAACAGATGTTATCTTCATATGTATCTCCCTTCAGTATTTTCTACACTTTCATTGTATCCTATTCAGCCCATAAAATCAATAAATTTTACATTTTTTTTACTTAGTACTTTATTTTTATGATTTTTGTAAGCACATCTGTATAAGCAAATGATTTAATTTCCTTTTTTTCAGGAACCTCTACTAAAAAAATATGATTATATAGTTCTTTGATTTCCACATGATAGGTCTCATATTTATTTCTTCCTAAACTACAGTTTATTGTTACAACATCACCAATATGTTCTTCTAACTCTCTTTTCACTGTATCTATCGTCATAGTTCCTCCTATCTTGGATATCCAACATACATTGTACCTTTGGTCTTAATTCCTCCAATTCCTTTTGGGCCATATTTCGTCTGATCTAGAATCCCTTTTAAATCAATATCTTGCGTAATATCTGACAAACTCATTTTCGTCGCTATAATAGCTGGATCTAATGCATGAATATTGACTCTTTTAGGACTGGATGCGAAATTTGCTCCCGCTCGAATTAACTCTTCATAATCCGATTGACATCCACCCGCAATTACAATTAATTTTTCATGACTCTTCTCATATTTTCTAGCTTCCCTGACAGCGTTTACATAAAATGTGCTGTTCTTATAAGCAGCAAGGTCAGAGACATTACCCTTTTTTTTATAATAGGCATCATGCCCCGTAATCACTACAATGTTAGGATTATATTCTTCTAACCAATCATGTATCTTAGATGCCATATTTTTTTCTTCATCTAAAATTCCAACAGCCCATATACTCGTTTCTTCATAATATTTTAAACAACGATTTAGATATTCTTTGTCACTATCGATATGAAGAATTTTCCCAGGTAAATAAAAATAATCATTACGGTCTAATAATTCCGGTTTAATTCTTTTTAAAAAGGGTTCCTCATTTTCTATATCATCCTCTTCTTCTTTGTTAAATATTACTAAATCATCAAGCGGACTATCTGCACATAAACGAATATTTACACCTTTTAAATAACAAACATTATCTTCGATTCGGGTAATCACAAAAATCATATCATGATTGTGTGAGTTTCTTGTCACAAGATCTCCAACTTTAAAGTTCATACTATCACCCATTTCATTGTATGCACAAAAAAAGAAGCATATGCTTCAGACTTTTAAGTATTTACGAACAGCTCTCCAACTTCCGAACATACCTACCAATATTCCAATTACTAATAATACCAAAGATATTAAATAGATAAATGGCTGTGGTTCAACCAATTTAATAAATGGTGAGAACAATTGTCCATTAAATCGACCATAGATTGCTACATAACCATAAGTGGTAGCTAATATCGGGATGATAGAACCTAAAATTCCTAAGAATAATCCTTCGAAAACAAAAGGAATTTTAATATTTAAATTAGATGCTCCAACAAGACGCATAATTTCAATTTCTCTTTTTCTAGAATAAATTGTAATTTTAATTGTATTGGTAATTAAGAAAGCTGTTACTATAACAAGTGCGACTACAACACCAATTCCAACCTTACGAATCATATCAAAAACTGAAACTAATTGTTCAACCATACCTTCACCATATTTAACAAGATCAACCGATTCAATCGCTTTAATTTGTTCTGCTGTTTCGGATATTTTTTCAATATCTTTTACTTTGACTAAATAGGTATCCTGAATCGGACTATCCGCCTCTGTATAACTGGATAAAATATGTTTAAATTGATCAGATGACTCCATCATATCTTTGGCAATATCCATCTTAGATTGAAAAGTAACCGTTTCAATATTATCAAGTGTTCTAATCTTTGTTAAAACATCCTGTCTTCCGGCTTCATCAATATCCACTTTAAGAAAAGTGACAATAGTAACATCCTTTTCTACTAATGTTGCAAAATTATTGACATTAACAGAAAGTAGTATCGAAATGGCTACTACTACTAGGGTAATCGTAATACAAGAAATAGAAGCTAACGATAGAGAAATGTTACGAAAAACACTTTTGAAAGAATCCCTTACATTACGACTAAAAATTCTGAATGCTTTCATGGTAATACGTTCCTTTCTCATAATCTTTTAAAATTCGCCCACTATCTAGTAAGATAACACGCTTTTTCATCTTGTCAACGATTTCTGTATCATGAGTAACCATGATTACAGTTGTACCTAGTTTATTGATTTCTTCTAAAACTGTCATAATTTCCATACTTGTTTTCTCATCCAAATTTCCGGTTGGTTCATCACAGACTAATAATTTAGGACCATTGACAATCGATCTCGCTATGGCAACACGTTGTTGCTCCCCACCCGATAGTTCATTTGGATAACTTTTTGCTTTATTCTTAAGTCCTACTAAATCGAGTACTTTAATAACTTTAGAATGAATTTCATCTTTCGGTAATCCAAAAATTTCCAGTGCGAATGCGACATTTTCATAAACTGTTGCACGATTTAGTAATTTATAATCTTGAAAAACGACTCCAATTTTACGACGAAGCTTATAAACTTTACTATTTCTTAGTTTAGTGACATCAATTCCACCCACTATGATTTTACCAGAAGTTGGTTTTTCTTCTCGGTAAATCATTTTAATTAATGTTGACTTCCCACATCCAGTCGGACCAATAACAAAAACAAAGTCCCCTTTTTCAATGGATAGTGAAAGATCATGAATTACAGTGACACCTGTTTTATATTGTTTTTTTACATGTTGAATTTTAATTAAATCCATAACTAGCCTCCTACCTCGTACAGTAAACATTATATCACATTTTTTGATGCAAAGTAAAAATATTATACTCAGCCGGACACTTGATAGGCATTTTTACCAGAGGTACAATATGATTCGTATGTTTTGCATCTCTATAGTATTTTTTTAAATACCATTCCTTACTGCTTTCAAACTAGCATTAATAAACATATCTAAATCACCATCTAGAACTTTACTAACATTACTAGTTTCAATATTGGTTCTATGATCTTTTACCATTGAATAGGGATGCATAACATAACTTCTAATTTGTGATCCAAAGTTAACGTCCATAACCCCGCCTTTAATCTTTTGTAAAGCTTCTTCTCGTTTTTCTAATTCCAGTTGATAAAGCTTATTCTTAAGAACCTCCATAGCCCTTTCTTTATTTTGAATCTGACTTCTTTCATTTTGACATGTAACCACTGTCTTAGTTGGCAAATGGGTAATACGAACAGCACTATCCGTCGTATTAACTCCCTGCCCACCACATCCACTACTCCGGTAAACATCAATACGCAAATCGGATTCTTTAATTTCAAAATCAATATTGGTTTCTTCAAATAATGGTGTAACATCAATCGATGCGAAAGAGGTATGTCTTCGCGCATTCGAATCGAATGGTGATATCCTTACCAATCGATGTACACCCTTTTCTTCCTTTAAATATCCGTATGCATTTTCTCCTTTAACTAGGAAAGACATACTTTTAATTCCAGCTTCTTCTCCAGACTGTGCGTCCAAAACTTCTACTTTATAATGTTTTCGCTCACACCATCTTTGAATCATTCTTGCAATCATTTCTGCCCAGTCACAAGCTTCTGTTCCACCAGCGCCAGAATGAACTTCAATAATTGCTCCAAGAGAATCATAAGGGCCACTTAATAAAACTTCAATCTCTAATGAATCTAACATCGAAGAAATTTCAGTCATCTCAGCTTCAATTAACTCTTTCATATCTTGATCATAATCTTGTTTCAACACTTCTAACAAATCCAAATGATCAAGAATTCGTTCTTTTAAAGTCTCCACTCCACTTAAGCGATTCTTTAAATGATTGAGTTCTTCAATTATCTTTTCACTTGTTTTTCGATCATTCCAAAAATTAGGTTCTTCCATGATCTTCTCCAATTCTTTTATTCTTTTTTTTACGGTATCCGGGTCAAAGAGACCTCCATAGCTCTAAAATTCTATTTTTATAATTTTGATAATTATTTATTAATTCACTTATTTCCATATTCGTTCCTCCTAAGACATTATAACATTTTTTTACACCATTAAAAAGGGGCAAGAAAAAACAATCAATTGGATTGTTTCTCTAGCAAAAAATAGCGGCAACCATAAGCACATTCATTCTTTAAATAATCTTTATAATTTTTAATATCATTATATGCTTTTACATCACTGTGAGTCGTTTTATAAAAACCCTTCAGACGTAATTTTCCATATGACCAATCGCCAAAAATAAAATCAAAAGGTTCAAAATATTCTGTCCACTTTTCTTGAAAAATCGCATCATCATAACCGTCTTTTCCATTTTCCAATAATTGATAAGTAAGATTCCCAACTACAATTTTATTCATAATTCCTCCTATAACGAAAGCTGCAATAAAACCAAAAGTACCAGTGCGATTAAAAATATGAAAATAGAACCAAACACAATTAAAACTATTTTCAAAGTTTTATTCATTTTTTTCTTAGTTTGAACTTTTGGAGGCACAGATTTTCGCATCTTGACCATCTCTTTAATTTCACCAACTGGAATTAAATTTGTTTCAAAACTAATTGCCTGACGATTAATCGTCGCTGTTCCCATTTTCTCATGAACCTGAGAGTGCTGCAACTTCATATTCTCGTCTATTTTCTTTTTTACTTGCACATCATTTTTACAATAAGGACATTCAAATCCTGTATAAAACTTATGACAATTTTCACACTCTTTCATGAAAATCACCTCAAAATCATTATAAAGTGATTTATGATATTAGTCAACTAGAAGGTAATGCAATACTAGGATCATTACCACTATTGAAATAGTAATTAGGGACATTACCTTGAATTAACTTCACAGCAACAGGGAGATCTGACGTGATTACCGTTGCCTTCGTTTGAAATGGTAAGATTACTTGCTCACTCACTTCGAGATGTACTACCACTTCTACTAACGCATTATTAATTCCATAGTTTGTCAGATTTGTTTTTAATTCGGCAGTGATATCGCCAATTAAATTTAATCGGACTGGTATCTTGGGTCCTAAATTGGCTAACAGTGAGTTATTGAAAATAATTCCTGAGGGAACCTCACTTACAATACCATTTTTTAATTTGGATAAAGAAACATCATAACTGGTATTTGTAAATTCAATATCATCTATTTTACCATTCTCTAAATTTTGTAAATACTTTCTGACATTATTAGTAACATAGGTTAAAAGCTTATTCATTCCAACTGGATTATAATCAAGTGCTTTAATACTTCCATCATCATTTTTAGTGACAATAAATAACTCGTCTAAAGTTTCCTGAACATTGATCTGTTCAGATACAGCTTGTGTCATAACGAGTAATATAACCCTTTTTGCTTGAACCTCTGCTTGTGTCATTAAAATAGGTGTAATTTTTTTATTAAAAAAATTCAATAAACATATAATACCAATCAAAGAAATAAATAAACTGATAAAAAATATATTTTTCTTTTTTAATTTTGGTAATCGAAATCCATGTTTCAAACGAATTCGCGCCATACAACATCACCTGTTATAGTTTATGTATAATGTCAGCTTTTTAGAAAAGAATAAAAATGAGGTGAGTATATGCAGATACGAGAAAAAATGTGTAAAAGAATTATTTCAATTGATGTGAGAAAATCTTCTTTTGAAGCAGCTTTAAAAATGCGAGAATACGATATTGGTTTTCTTCCAGTAGTAGAAGAAAATAAAGTCATTGGCGTATTAACTGATCGTGATTTGGTCATCAGAGGAATGGCAAATCATATGGATTCAAATTTAAAAAATGTAATGAGTAAAAAGTTAATTACAATTGAATTCGACAAAGACCTTACAGATGCTTTACGAATTATGAAAGAGAAAAAGATAAAACGACTGTTAATTAACGATGAAAAAAAAATTGTAGGGATTTTATCTCTCTCTGATATTCTAGATTCAGTGAAGGAGGAAGAAATCATAAAAACGATATCCTCTATCTATGAAATTACACGTAACGAAGATATAAGAGACTCAGAGGTCGATGAATTTTATCTATAAAAAAACATTTCTATTGAAATGTTTAAATGTTTTTTATTATTGATAAAGTATATTTGTTAATATATAAATGCTAAATTAATTTAATGATCCTCTTCTAAGCTTAAATTAAGGGGACAAATAATTTTACCATAACCGAGGTTAGATTCCTTCATAAGCATTACATTTTTTTCTACATTTAAAACACTATTGCTCTTTTCTTCAACGATTGTAATATGTCCACCATTGCTAAGCTGATGATATGGAGCTTCCTTTTTAATCTTCTGAATATTGTTGATTCCTTTATTTACCCAGAAAGATTCAGTATAAACATGGTCAGTAACACCTTTTACTTTTCCATAGATTGCTTTATCTAACTCTGTAAAGTTAGTTCGAATAGATTCATCATTTGTTCCAAAGCAAACAAAATTTAAATTATTTTCCTCAGAATATTGATCCGTCTTTTCACGGATAAATGCGATAACTTTCCGACCAAGCAAATCTGCTTCTTCACTTTCTCCATGTGTTTTACCCATTAGAGCTTTTAAACACTCAGCTAATCCTACAAAACCAATTGATAACGTCCCATGTTTCCATAGTTTTCTGAGTCTATCTCCTGATTTTGTTTTCTCACCATCTGTCCAAACACCCTGTCCTACTAAAAATGAAAATTGTTCACATGGCCTACTACATTGAATTTCAAAACGTTCCAACATTTGATCACGAATAAAATCCAGTTTTTCTTCTAAGGCATTAAAGAATCCTTCTAAATCTGCAGTTTCTCTTTCTTTATTTATTCCATACTTCAGACCAAGTCGAGGAAGATTTAATGTCGTTTTAGATATATTCCCTCTACCTGGAACAATTTCTAAAGTAGTATCAGTATTATCTTCCGCAGTTCTTTCTGAAAGCCCAGTATAAGCAGTCTCATAATCGGGATTATCTCCCTGTAAGTATTCCTTATTGAAAGTTGAATCAAGAAAGGAGAAACGCACATCAAGACCACTTGCTACTACTTCATAGGCTTTTCTTAAAAGATCATGGTTAGGGTCATCCTTTAGATAGTTAATACCTCCTTTAACTTTAAAAATAACAACTGGATAAGTGGGTTTTTCCCCATGACCAAGACCTTTTTGATAAGCATTTAAAAAAGCTTCTGTTACCATTCGGCCCTCTGGACTGATATCGGTTCCAAGATTAATAGTAGAAGCGATTAGGGTGCCACCATTTCTAATTAAAGTATTACAATTATACAAAAAGGATTCCATTGCTTGAGCCGTTTTTTTACAGGTATCCCCCATTGCTATTCTATAGCACTGATTTAAAATATTCTGTGCCTGTTTTGAATCTTTTGTAAGTTCATAGATATTTTCAATTGGAAAATCGATGGTTCCTTGTTTTTCCACTTCACGCATAACGCGTTCTGTTTTAAAGAAAGGTTCTAAACCAGAAAACTCTAAAAGACTTGATAGATGCGTTTCAAATGACTTTAAAAATGTCTTTAAAACTCCTCCTGCCATATCATAATCAAAAGCAGCAATAGATTGTTCCCCATGTTGATCCTGTTGATTAAGTCCTAGAACAACTGGTATTAAAGATGCATAAGTAGAAATTGATTTAGGAGAACGAATAAACCCATTTCCTGTTTCAAATCCATTTTTATAAAGTCTCGATAAATCAATCTGACATGAAGTTGTCGTTCCAGACGCATACGAATCAAGATCATGAATGTAAACATCACCCTTTTCAACAGATTCCGTATATTTTGATCTTAATACATACGATTTTACAAATGATTCAGATACCGTTTTTCCATACTCAACGAGCATATGAACTGGTGATTTTGGAAGTTCTGATTCATCTAAATTCGATGCTTTAAAGCCGAGCCCTTCCACTACTTTTAGAAATTGATGTGTTTTTTTCTCATCGAAAAACATGGCACGAGATCGGGCTCTTCGTTCGCGATATTCTGAAAAAGAAGTGTATACATCAGGATAATTTTTCTTTAACTCAGCCTCGATAAAATCTTGAATTGTTTCAATTTTAATACGATTCATATTTTGATATTCTTTGGCAATACGATTTAACACCGCCTGAGAAACCTTTTGAATATCTTGAGTACTGTATTTCATCTTGCCATTCTCAGGAAAATTTACACTATCAAAACCCTTTTTGATTGCAATCGCAACTTTCGTACGATCAAAGTCTACTTTCTTCCCATTTCGTTTTATTGCAAATAAATGTTCAAATGTTTCAACCACTATCTCACCAACTTTCTTTTACTTATTATATAGTTTTAAATAAATCAAGTCAATCAAAAAATAGGCGCAGTTTTTTTATAACTTCATATACTAACGTAGGAGGGAAAAAGATGTTTAATTTTACAGATAATTTTTTTGATAAGGTACAGAAAAAAACGAATGTCGGAAAAGACACCATCCTAAATTTGGCTAGTAAATTACAACAATCTGATATTAAAAACGAAAATACTTTAAGAGAAATTATACAGGAACTTGGAAAAATGACGGGAAAGGAAGTTCCAAAAGAAAAACAGGACAAAATTATCAAAGCAGTAGTCGATGATAAAGTTCCAAAAGATATCAATAAATTCTTCTAAGGACAAAGTCCTTTTTCTTTTTTTACTTTTTTGTAATAATATTCTAAAATTCTACATACGATTTAGTGATTATGGAAAGTAGGGATGAAATGGAAAAGATTGACATTATCAAAAGCATTACAGAACGAACAGGTGGCGATATATATCTCGGAGTTGTTGGTGCAGTTCGAACCGGAAAATCAACTTTTATAAAAAAGGTGATCGAAAATCTAGTTGTTCCAAATATTGAAGATGAATATGAAAAAAAACGTGCACTAGATGAAATTCCACAAAGTGCACAAGGTAAAACCATTATGACAACGGAACCAAAATTTGTTCCAAGTAATGCCGCAAATATTCAAATTGATAGTTTTACTACCAATATTCGTCTAGTAGATTGTGTAGGTTTTGTAATTCCTGGTGCGAAAGGTTACGAAGATGAGAATGGACCTAGAATGGTCAAATGTCCATGGTATGATGAGGAAATTCCTTTTGTAGAAGCTGCAGAAATTGGTACTGAAAAAGTAATTCGTGATCATTCTTCTATTGGAATTGTAGTTACTACTGATGGATCATTTGGTGAAATTACCAGAAACAACTATGTAGAAGCAGAAGAGCGCGTAGTCTCTGAATTAAGAGAGATTGGTAAACCATTTATCGTGGTATTAAACTCAAGTCATCCAATGTTGCCGGAAACCGAGCGTTTAGCTGAAAAATTGCATGAAAGTTACAATGTTCCAGTATTACCAATTAGTGTTGAAAATATGACAGAAAGAGATATCTATAATATTTTAAGAGAGGCATTATACGAATTCCCAGTATTAGAAGTAGATGTGAGTATGCCAGAATGGATTGCTTGCTTATCTCCAACACATTGGTTAAAAAGAATTTATATTGAAAAGATTCGTGAAAGCGTAGTTGAAATTGAAAAATTAAGAGATATTGATCAAATAACAACACATTTTGAAAATAATGAATATATCAGCAAAGCATATCTTTCTGATGTGAATACTTCAAGTGGTATTGTAACAGTAACTCTACAAGCACCAAATGGACTTTACAATCAAGTATTAAAAGACATTATTGGTGTAGATGTAGCCAATAGAGCTGATTTACTCAATTTATTTCAAGAATACAAAGAAGCAAAATCTGAATATGACCAGATTAAGAGTGCTCTTAAAATGGTGAAGCAAACCGGGTATGGAGTTGCATCACCTAGTTTATTAGATATGAAATTAGATACACCAGAGATTATTCGTCAAGGAAGTAGATATGGTATTAAACTTAAAGCAGTTGCTCCTTCTATTCATATGATTCGGGTCGATGTAGAATCAACATTTGAACCAATTATAGGATCTGAAATACAAAGTAAAGAGTTAATTGATTACCTTATGAAAGATTACGATTCTGATCCAGATAACATTTGGAAAAGCGAAATATTTGGGCGTAGTTTAGATGTCATTGTCAAGGAAGGAATTCAAGCTAAGTTATCACTATTACCTGACAATGTTCGCTTTAAACTTGCACAGACATTATCGAAATTAGTAAACAAAGGATCAGGAAATTTATTTGCCATTGTTCTATAAAAAAACATCCCTAACCGGATGTTTTTTTAATGCTTTATAGTTCTTGTTCACCTTTGTTTTTAAACTGAATCACAATTGGGGTTCCTTCAAAATCAAATGATTCACGTAATTTATTTTCTAAATAACGTTCATAAGAAAAATGAACTAATCCTTTACTATTTACTTGAATATTAAAAGTTGGAGGACAATTGCCGGCTTGGTTACAAAAATAAATTTTCAAACGTTTTCCTTTATAAGAAGGTGGTAAATTAAGATTATAGGCATCACGAATTACATCGTTTAAAATACTAGTCTTAATTTCACGTTTACTATTTTCATAGACTTTCAATATTTCAGGCATTAATGTATGAATTCTTTTTTTCGTTAATGCGGATAAAAATACAATAGGTGCATAAGATAGAAAAGTAAATTCACTGCGAATTAATTCTTTAAACTTTTTCATCTCTTCATCTTTATTTTCGATGACATCCCATTTATTTACTACAATAACAATAGCTTTACCTGCTTCTAATGCATAGCCAGCGATATGTTTATCATGTTCAATAATTCCTTCTTCTGCATTAATTACAAGAACACATACGTCACTACGGTCGATTGCTTTCATAGATCGTAATAAACTATATTTTTCAATAGATTCATACACTTTTCCACGTTTTCTCATACCGGCAGTATCAATTACAACGTAATCGTTTCCATGATAAGTAAATGGTAAGTCAAGTGCATCACGAGTTGTTCCGGCAATATCTGAAACGATTACCCTATCCTCATTTAAAAGAGCATTTACAAGACTACTTTTTCCTACATTTGGACGTCCTATTACAGAAAACTTAATGACATTTTCATCATATTCTTCTTCAAAAACAGGGAAGTTTTCGGTTGCTTTTTCTAATAAGTCATAGATTCCAATATTTTGTTCACCACTAACATAAATATACTCTTCGAATCCAAGCTCATAAAAATCATATAAATGTTCTTTTGATTCTCGACTATCGGTCTTATTAATTGCAACGATAACTTTTTTATTCGACTTAATAAGCATATCTCTAACAAGTAAATCATTACTTGTTAGTCCCTCTTTTCCATCTACTAAAAATATAATTAAATCTGCCTCATCGATAGCAAGTTCTACTTGAGCTTTTATTTCATTGTTAAAAAGGTCATTCGAACCATCAATTCCACCTGTATCGATCAAATGGAATTGATGCCCTTCAAATTCTGCATTTCCATAAATACGGTCTCTAGTTACTCCTGGAGTATCTTCTATTATTGATATTTTTTTTCCAACTACACGATTAAAAACTGTTGATTTTCCAACATTTGGTCGCCCTACTAATGCGATAACTGGTTTTCTCATATGATCACCTCTGGTCTTGTGTATTATATCATAAATTTTCTTTGAAACAAACAATTTAAAAGAAAAAAAGCAAGTATTAATAAACTTGCTTAGCGTGTTTTAAAATTATTTCATTGTTCGCATACTCTAAATCGCTAAATTCTAACAACTGTCCTATTTCTAAATTATACATTGGTTTTTTAATTTCCGCGTATGCTTTGTTTTCTTTCCAATAAATGTTTAATTTATTTCTTAATTTACTAGGAATTGAAAATGGATCTGATAAACAATATAGAAATGATTTTGGATCATGTAAAATAATTCGCATATCAATCTCATTATCAAAATAGTCAAAATATTCTATTTCTTCTTTGTTAAGTTCAATAATGGAACCATAAGCATCGTCTGTATAGACATCAATGTTGTAATAACCTTTAATCTGTATCTCATAGTCCTGTCTTAACTTTAAAAATAATGTCCTTAATTGTTCCTCTAACTCGTTATTATCAAAGTCAACGGTTTCTAACGCATATTTATTTTGATAAACAATAATCTGATTGCCATTTTGAATTACTTTCATACTCTCACCTAACAATAGTTTATGAGAATATTTATAATTTGACAGTATTAGATAACTCGTTCAATCTTCTCTTGTACCTCGGATTTCCCTTCTTTGGTAACATTAGAAAATACAATAAAATCATCACCAACGCATAAACCAAGATCGTTTAAAATCTGTGTTCTTTGTGATTGGTGCTTTGTGATTCCAATCTTATCTGCTTTAGTGGCTACTACTGTTACTGGTATTTGATAGTGTTTTAAAAATTCATACATCATCTTATCATCACTGCTTGGCTTATGACGAAAATCAACCAACATAAACACCTGCTTTAGCTGAGTACGATTGGTTAAATAATCTTCCATCATAAGGCCAAATTTTTTACGCTTATTTTTACTTAAATTTGCAAATCCATATCCAGGGGCATCCACTAAATAAAACTGCTCATTTACTAAATAGAAGTTAATAGTTTGTGTTTTACCTGGATTAGAGGACGTTCTAGCAAAATTTTTACGATGAATAATTGTATTTATAAAACTACTCTTTCCTACATTAGAACGCCCTACCAATAAAAATTCTGGTCTATTGTCGGTTGGATATTGACTTCTTCTTACAGCACTAACTGTCATATCAACTTTATTAAATTTCATCTAATCACCTTTTTATAACTTTACCATTATAGCATGGTCCTTATCGATTGTCAAAAATCATTTTGTTTTACATTGATACATAGTGTCACCATTTAATAGATTAAGTTTAGAATACGTACAAGCATTACCATATTCATCTTTATCTTTGCAAGGATTAACATTTATTTCATATGTTGTATAATCCTCACATTTTTTCTTAACTGTATCATTATCTTTATTATTTTGATTATCTTCTGTATTAGTATTTGCATCATTATTGGCTTTTGTATTTGTAGAGTTCTTCTTATTACCGCTTACATTATTATCATTATTTCCTCGCCAAGAATGAGTACAAGCATCTTCTGTTGAAATAAAACAACTGATACACCCTGCAATATTAGTGTCACTATCCTTTGCTAATCCAAACACAAATTGTACAAGTGCAACAATGAAGAATGCTAAAACACCAGCAATTAATCTTCTAAAGAATTTTTTAAATGGTGGATCTTTTGGATCACCGGTAAAAGTTACCGCTTTAACAAAATCAATCATTCCCATTATTATAATTAATATTGGAATAGCTATTTTCATCAAATTCACTATATTACGTACAAATCCAGGAAGGCCTGCTGGAATTTCATCAATTCCAGGGCAAGAAACAGTCTCAACATAATCTTCTGATTGATAACTCCCGGTACATTCAGATTGTGTTTTATCATCTACCTTTTTACAGTTATCTGGATCAGGACTACGAAGAGCCCAACGATAAGACCAATTATTCTTACTTCCACAATAATAGCACGCAGCTGAACTAGAAGTACCTTTACATTCAGCTTGTGTCTTTGTAGTATCTTTATTACAATTATTAGGATTGGGATTTTGTGCTGCCCAATAATATGTTGCAGCATTAGTTCCTCCACAGAAATAACAAGCATCTTCTGCTTTCACATTTATACCAATAAACATAGCAAAAGATATTATTAGAAATATTTTATATTTTTTCATAAACATTCTCCTCAACTATATTTATTATATACAAATTTTCTAATCTTTTCAAGTAATAGAAATGGAAAGTCTTACTTAATAATCCACTATTAATCTTGTCATACCTTTTATAAAAAATAACGTCTAATTGATGAGACGTTATTTTACTATGTAGCTATATTATTTAAAATTTCTATCTAAAACAATTCCGGAATTAATATTTAAATCATATCTTCTTTCTTGTTTATTTAGTATTAAAATTTTTTGCTTTTTTACTCTCAAGTTTTCATACAATATACTTTCATTTGGAACAAACACTTTTCCAATCTCTATATTATTAAAGTAATGAATACAATCATTATTGTAGCGATTAGCTAAATTCTCAATGTATTTTTTAAAACTAATATCCTTCATATAAACACTTAAATCACAATTCCAAGACAAAAATAAATTAGTTATTAATCTGTCATACATAGCTCTATTTCTATCGTTTATTTCCTGATATAATTCATAGATGTTTTTTATACTTCCGTCTTCTTTAAATAATATTTTTAAAATTGGATACTTCTGAATAATATCTTTATGTTGTAATAAATATAAATTTATACTGCTTATAACAGTAGAAAATTTATCAACTAAATATCCATTTCGATCATACTTTATTTCAATATTATTATTTAGAAATTCTAATGAATCAATTATATTTCTATATATTTCTATATCTTCTTTTTCTAAAGTAGCCTCTAGTCTTTGAAATGCTTCAGAATATCCTACTAAATTACTATTTATTTCATTTGATGAAATAGAGTAATTTTTCTTCAACAATCGGTTTAACGTAAACAATTGTAAAATATTAAAACTAGTAAATTCACCCGATTGATCTACACTTTTCGCATACTCAATATATTCTAGTATAGTAAACAAGTAATTATAATTAGAACATTCTGGATTAGTAGCATTTCTAATTACCTTTATATGTTCAAATTCATGAAAAAAATTGTTATAGATATCAAAAATAGTTTTTTCAGTAGAACCATTCTTAAATAAAAAATTAAAAATATTTATATTAATTTTCAGATTTTTAACATCACCATTAAACGCTACTGAAGCATTTGATTTAATGGGAAAACAAAAATAATTTAAAGATACACCATCAAAATTATTTTCTTTCATTGTGGCATCAAACAATTGGCTAATAATTATCTTTATACTATTTATAGTTAATTTATCTCTTGCTTGCATCATATTTCTTTTTTAATACTTTAGCCGCTTCAAGTTGATCGTTCAACATAGTTTCAAATACAGTTAATGCCTCATTTAACGCTTCCGGCGTCATATTCCCAATTATTTCTTCTACTAGCTTTTTTGTTTCTGGAGTAGCTGCAATTAAAGTAGCACCGCCTTTAACACTTGGTACATGTTTTTTATCAAGTGCATCATATACTTTTGTAGCTCTATCTTCTACAATATTACTTGTAATTTTATTTTCAGTAAAAACATTAAATATCTCTCCACCTGCGTCAACTACAATCATGGGTGCTCCAGACGATGTATTACAAGTTCCAGATATACTCGACAGTCCCATTAATCCTGTTGAAATTTCTGAACTTCCTGCCCCTTCTGGTGTTAATATTGAAGTTCCATCAGCAGTCGTAGAAACAGCTTCAGGGCCTCCCATCGAAGAAAAAGAATTTGTTGATTGATCAAGTAAAGCACTGCTACATCCAGATGAACATAATGAGGAACTTGTTCCTATAAGATACTTAATAATTTTATATATATCACCATCTTTGTTACTCATAAATATCACTCCTTACTCTTTTTAAATAAACTTGACTCTTTTCAGAGATTTCTGATTTTGAATCAATACTATTATACATTATTATAAACTCTTTCAGTTGATTCAATTGTTCAATATTACTATTATCTAAATAAACATTAGCAGTATTATTAAGATAATCTCTAAAGTTAGTAATTAATTTTTTTTGTTGTTCAATTTCACCAACACTTTTAGATATAACTTTCGAATTAGTTAATTGATCTGTTTTCTCCAACTTAACTTTCTTAGCTTCAATTCTTTTTTTATCATGTTTAGCCTTCATATTAAGATATTTCTCTATTCGTAAATAATTATATCTTTGCAGCATGATGCAGTAAATATCTTTGGTTAAAAATAATAACAAAAATATACTAAAAGCCATACTTGTTTTGAAAAAAATTATCTTTATTGATAGACTACAAATCAATACAATAGCATTTCTAAGATGAATAGAGCCATTATAAAACAAATATTTTTTAAAATTTTCTGTATTCTCTCGATGATTATTTTTTATATGATAATTGGTATTCTTCCCTTTATCATTATAATGGATTATTTTTTCTAGTAGAAAAACAGCTTCTTGAAATTTTTCAATACCTAAACTTTTATAGACATTCATTTCAAAGTTTCTCATCCGCTCTTTCTTTACCATATCATACATATAAACCTCCTTTAAATTTCAATTCACTATGCTAACACTATTTTTTCAACATGTCAATTTATTATCCGTTTTTTTCCAATTTTAGTTGTAATGTTACAATTGATGTG
>DICM01000018.1 GCA_002416285.1 Caryophanales bacterium UBA5026 | reverse complement strand
AACTTTAAAGGTATTATAATCACAATATAGTCTTTTTATTTTACTAAAAAACGTTCCAGAATTTTTGGAACGTTTTATTATTAAACTATTTGCTATTATTGTCCTTGTCTAAATTAAGAAAAGTACTTTCTCTTTCTTATAATGAATGGAAGACCTTTTACAAATTAAAAAAGCCTTTTAGGCTTTTCTACTATCATATTTTTTACGTTCATTGGTATTTAAAATTCTTTTTCTCATACGATATGAAACTGGTGTTACTTCTACTAATTCATCTGAATTAATATAATCTAGACAATATTCAAGACTCATTAGTCTTGGACGGTTTAACACAACTGTATGATCTTTAGATGAACTACGAGTATTTGTTAAATTTTTACCTTTAACAGGGTTTACAGCCAAATCATTTTCATGACTGTGTTCACCAACAATCATCCCTTCATATACTTCTGTTCCCGGTTCAATAAACATGATACCACGATCTTCTAAGGAACCTAATGAATAAGCTGTTGCTTTTCCATTTTCCATAGAAACTAAAACGCCAAGTTTACGTTCTCCTACACGACCACCAGCTAAAGGACGGTATTCTTTATAAGTATGACTAAGCATACCATATCCTTTTGTCATAGTCATAAATTCAGTCGTAAATCCAATTAATCCACGAGAAGGAACAACGTAAAGTAATCTTGTTTGACCTTCTTGAGTCATCATGTTTTCCATGATACCTTCACGATTGCCTAAAGCTTCAATAACACTTCCAACATATTCCTCTGGAACATCAATTTGAACATCTTCAAATGGTTCACACATAACGCCATCAATATTTTTCTTAATAACTTCTGGTTTTGAAACTTGAAGTTCAAATCCTTCACGGCGCATATTTTCAATTAAAATTGATAAATGTAATTCCCCACGGCCTGATACAATAAAGGATTCAGAATCATTTGGAGCAACTTTTAAAGACACATCTTTTTCTGTTTCTTTTAATAGACGTTCTTCAATTTTACGCGCAGTAATAATTTTTCCTTCACGCCCAACAAATGGACTGGTATTAACACCAAAAGTCATTTGTAAAGTTGGCTCATCAATTCTTAAAGGTGGAAGTGCCTCTTCATGCCCAATTGCACAAACAGTTTCTCCAACCCCAATATCTGGTAATCCAGCAATGGCAATAATATCTCCAGCTGCTGCCTCATTAATTTCGATACGTTTTAATCCTATATATCCAAACATTTTTTGGATACGGAATTGCTTAATTGAACCATCTAGGCGAACACATGAAACCATATCATTTAATCTCACTTGTCCACGGTTTACAACACCGATACCAATACGACCAACAAAGTCGTTATAATCTAATAATGCCGGTTGAAAACGAAAAGGTCCGTCTAACTCTACTTTAGGAGCAGGGATATAATCGACGATCATATCCAAAATCGGATCCATTGTTTCTTTTTGAGTTGACAAATCCTCTTCTAAACTAGAAGTTCCATTTAAAGCAGATGCATATACAACTGGGAATTCCAATTGATTTTCATCAGCACCTAATTCGATGAAAAGATCTAACACTTCATCGATAACTGCTGATGGCCTAGCTGTTGGTTTATCAATTTTATTGACAACAACAATTGGAGTTACTCCAGCATCTAAAGCTTTCTTTAATACGAATCTCGTCTGGGGCATAGTACCTTCATAGGCATCTACAACAAGTAAAACACCGTCTACCATGTTCATGATTCTCTCTACTTCTCCACCAAAATCCGCATGTCCTGGAGTGTCTAGAATATTAATTCTACACCCATTATGATCAACTGCAGTAGTTTTAGCTAAGATTGTAATACCTCTTTCTTTTTCAATGGCATTACTATCCATTACACGTTCATCCACTGTTTCATTTTCACGGAACGTACCTGATTTTTTTAATAATTGATCTACCAAAGTTGTTTTCCCATGGTCAACATGGGCTATAATAGCAATATTTCGAATATTTTTCATTCTATACACTTCCCTTTTTGCTTGTGGTATTATAACACACATAAATTTAATTTGTAAATATTTTTATTGCATTCATGAAAAAAAGCGATATTATCGCATTCCTCCATTTGTTTTTCTATTTGAAAGCCAAATTTAATAACACAATTATTAGGCAACATTACGATCAAACTCGTAAACCTTTACCTTTGGATCATATTCTTTTACAATATGTAAAATTTCTTTCATACTAAATAGCTTTCCTCGTTCACGAAGTAATTGATCATAAGTGATATCTCGACTGGCTAAAACATTTTCCGTTTCAAAGGTATCCGTAAAAAGATCCTCTGGGGCATTTACTGGAAGCGGAAAGGAAACCGGATCGCTAAGAGCCTTTACATAACTAACTTCTCCTAAATATCTGGGTGGTGGGGAAGTTACCTTTCCCTGTTGTTCTACCTTAGGACAAGAGTAAAGTCTAGTAACACCATTTACCAGTGGTCCAGCCGTACTACTATGATATAAATCATTCTCGACTAGATAACGTCGTTCAAATATCTCACCTAATTTAGGATTTTCAAATTTCTCTTTTGCTACATATGGATAGACATCATTTAACTTACATTCATAATTGCCGTTGCTATCCATAACAGCTCGGACAAAGTAAATTGGATTCCCTCCATCAGCATTAGAAGATTGCATTCTATTTTGATATAAGCAATACGTCATAGTATTATCCTCGGGATTAATTACATATTCATGAACTAATGAATCTTTGCTCGGATCATGATAGGTCAACAAAAATTTTTCACCATGTTCTAAAGGAGCATTAAGATCAAAAATATTTCCATCGAGATTCACGACTGTTTTTTGATTCAAATCAAAACTTTCTGGAAATAACATTTTATCATCTTCCATTTTATCCCTCCGATTCGGCCTTATTATAACACGTTAAGATACGCAAAACAAGTAGAACTATGTATGGAATTTACACTTTATCTACGATATAATAAACAAGAGAGATCCTATGAAGAGAATGCTATTTTTATTATTTCTAGAATTATGCCTACCTATTTCCGTTACAGCAAAGAGACTATCTGTCAAATTAAATAAATGTACCGATGGCGATACAGCTTATTTTAATGCTCAAAATGAAGTATTAAAAGTTCGATTTCTTGCAATTGATACTCCTAAAATAAAACACCCGACCAAGAGAACTGAACCTTATGGAAAAGCAGCTAGTAATTATACTTGCGAAACCTTATTAAAGGAAAACTCAATAATATTAGAATCAGATCTAAATGCTTCCAAAGACAAATATGATCGATTTCTTTATTGGATCTTTGTCAATGATGAATTATTGCAAGAGCAATTACTGAACAGGAAAACAAGAACAGTTAGAAATATGGAAAGAACACTCACATAATGACTTATATAGTTCTGTTTTAATTAAATTATATTTCTCTTATTACTATGGATATTTAATAAAAAATTATTCAAAAAAGAAGTTCAAACAATAATCAAAGAAATAAACAGAAAGACAATTCGATAGAACCGGTTTTATTTATAAACCTGAAAACTATTTAAATCAATTTTATAATAGTTTCCAATTTCATTGACAACTCTTGAATTTTCTTCTAAAACAATCGCATAGATTAAATAATCTTGCCATATTTTTAAGTGTTCTTTGTTGGCCTCCGATAACAAACTAAAATCATGAATGAAGTTTTTCAAACCAACAATTTTTTCCGTTAATTCATTGCCTAGTTTCGTTCTTTTTAATTTATAACGTTTCATTTTATAAGTAATAATATAAACAAAACCATAAATAGGTATTATGATTAGAGTTATTCCCGCGATTGCTCCTGAAATTATCTTTGATAGATTTATCATCGATGAAATAAATGCTGGATCTTTCACAATTTCTATATTAGTAACATTCCCATTTATCTCTTCATCATATTTTTCTAAAATTGGGATTTCAACAGGAGCTACAGTTTCATTTAAAAATAAAGTTTTAAAAAGATAAACATTTAAAATAAACAACAGAGCTAAAAATGCAACATGATTTAATACTTTTGTTTTTGAATTTTTATGTCTAACATACCCCTCAGCAACAGCCTCATCGATACATTGTCTTTCCCATGTCATGAAAGATGGTCTAGAAATTTTATCATTTTTAAGAATATTCAATAGTGCGTGTTCACTATTTTTTAGTTTATTATCATTAGTCTCTTTAATTATAATTTGACGATCGATAAAATCTATAGCTTCTTGGTAATAAAGTTTCAAAAGTGTAGCTGAAGTGTCTTTTGAATATTCTAATTTCAGATCCATTAGTAAACTAATTGTGGTTGGACTTATATCTTTGAAAACATCTCGATAATAAGATATATCCATTTCGACATTATAAATTGTATCTTCTTTAAAATGTTTTCTACTTGCTAATTTGATTCCAAAATATATTGCTATAAAAGGAAAAGAGATAAGCAAAGCAAATAATACATAAATCAAAGCAACTGATATAGAAAAATAACACCAACCTAAAAATACTGTTAAATTATGAAATTCGGGAAGAATGCTTACCGTAATGGATAGAAATGCGAAAATCCCCCTTGTTAACATAAACGGATAACTATATAAACTTGAAACTAGTTCTACAATAAAATAGCAAACTAATGCATCATATAAGTACCCTTTTTTATTATATCCAGTCTTTACTCTACGTTTTTTCATTACATTCACTCATTTTCTGTTTTTTAATTCAATTATAAAACTCTCTATATATTCACTTTTCTTCATAATTTCAAAATTGTTATTTTCAATTTGAAAATGCTAGCTTTAGAAGCATTATATCATATCTGGGAGAGTTTATCGGATAGAACAATCTGTATAACGTCAAGATAAACTATTTTAAATAAAAACAAATTTATACTAACTCTAATATTTACATAAATAGTATAGCAAAAAATGTATAATTTCTTATACACTTTTTACTATGAAATAAACCTTTTAAGATATAACTATTGTATTTCTAATATTAGTTATAGTCTGCTTCATATAATTTAAGCACAAAATGAATATTCATAAAGACAACCTTTTTATATTAACTGTTCTACAAAAAAATAATTTTTTAAAATATAATCCATACTTATTTTAACATCTTCAAACACATTAATCAATTCTAGTTCTTCCCTTGAAAACCAACCAATATCAGTACTTTCATCACTGATAATTAATTCTTGATCACGATTGGGAATGGCTGGATACGTAATATCGATGTGAATTTGACCCATAAGATTTCGATTACACTGGATACCAAGTGGTCTTATATAATCACTTTCTCTTGGAAAACGATCACCTAATAACGTAATCTTTATTCCTGTTTCCTCCCATACTTCACGCATAGCAGCCTCTTCTGGTGTTTCATTTTTTTCAATATGTCCGCCAGGTTGAACCCACTTATGAAATTTCTTATGTTTTACTAATAGAATTTTTTTTGTACTAGGATCAATAATAAACACAGATGCACAAAATTCTCGATTTTGATTCATGATATTCAACTCCAGTTATTAGTATAACAAAGAAATAGCAAAGTGACAAGAAATCACTCTAATACATTACAAGACTTGACATTCTCATTTCTTTCATAAATTACCAATTTTTCTGATTCATCCAAAGTTGCCAATAAAATTGGACTTGGTTCACGATAACCTCGCACCTTTAATTCCTTTTCTAACCACGATATTTCCTTATGCATATTTGTTAAGTTTTGCTCCATTATCCTGCCATCGATAATCACATTCGCACATAAGCTACTTTTAGAAACTTTCAGTTGCATGTCCTTCGGAGTAAGTGGTTTATATTCTGCCTTTGGTAACACACTTAAAGTTCCATTGGCTTCCACAATCGCATATTCTATTTCACTCAAATCAAAATAACCGTTACTACGACACTCCTCTAGAAAGTCATTGATATCATACTTTGTCTTCTGAAAATTTTTCTCAAGTAATTTCCCATTCTGAACTAAAATTGTTGGAACACCAATAAAAAATCTTCTTAACTTAATACTCTTCATTGTAATAAAAGAAACAAAATAGGCAACAAGGCCAAATACAGCAACGGCAATAACACCATGAACATATGGAGCATCCATATTGATAGTCATTTCAGCAGCGAAATTACCAATTGATATTCCAACGACATAATCAAAAAGACTCAGCTGTGAGACTTGTTTTTTACCAATCCACTTTGTTACAACAAATAAGATTAATAAAGAAAATAAACTGCGTGGAATTGTTGATAAAGTTTCTGCCATAAAAATCACCTATTCTTATTATGCAGAAAAATAACGAAAAAAATACAATAAAAAAGCAGGTTAGTTTCTCTTTCCTACTTTTTTTATCTTTTGTTTGATTCGGACAAAAAATGTATCACTTTCCTTATCAAATACAACATTTGTCTTTATTACAAACACTAGTACAATAACTAATAATAATCCATATAAAATATATCCTAGTAAAGCATCCTTCAAAACATATACAATCGAAGCAGCAGCAAATAACAAGTCTACACCAAAAATAATTAAGACAGCCGTTCTTTGACTAAAATTCCGATTGAGTAATTGATGATGGATATGAAAGCGATCACCTTGAGATACTTTTTCCCCTTTTAAAGTTCTTCTCAAAATAGCGAATAAAGTATCCAATATTGGGATTGCTAACACAAGTAAAGGAATAATTAATGATGTCATTGTAACATTTTTAAAACCTAACAATGCGATTATCGAAATAATAAAGCCCATAAACATCGCTCCACTATCTCCAGCAAAAATCATAGCAGGATTGAAATTATAGACTAAAAAACCTAAAGTGGATCCTAACATAACGAATGAAAGGATAAAGTCTAATCCCATTTTTCCTTGAATTGTTGCAATGATTCCAATCGTTAGATAATAGATTAAGCTAATTCCCCCAGATAGCCCATCTAATCCATCAATAAAATTAATACAGTTGATGCAACCTAATATAAAGAAGATTGTTAATGGATAAGAAATAATATTGAAATTGATATAGACACCGAATGCACTAATATCACTAAGTAGTATATTTCCATAAAAAACAACCACGCAGGCAGCAGCAAGTTGCCCTAGAAATTTTGTCATTGGTTTCAATTCTGTTATATCGTCAATAACACCAATTAAAACAATAATAAAACTTCCAATTAAAATTGCATTCATCATGGCACTTTGTATTCCAAAAAGCATATATCCAAATAAAAACCCGAAGAAAATTGCTACTCCACCTAATTTGGGAATCGGTTTTTTATGAATATGCCGTCCACCTATATGGTTGTCCACAGCATTAATTTGAAACGCTATTTTTCTCACATATGGAATAAAAATTGTTACAAATAAAAATGGAACAAAAATTAAGAGCGCAATTTTTCGAATGAGTTCTAAAGTCATAATACCACCTCGTTCATTATATCATCGTTTATTTTAGTTGTCATTATCATATTTAGTAAGTACAATCGATAAATCATCATCGCACACTTTATTGAAATACTTTCTGGTTGCTAAAACACTATTTTCTTGTATTAAAAAGTGTTCTTTTTTTGGCAATTCATTTGTCTCAAATAACAAATCATAACTTTCATCATTTCTTATAAATAATCTTGTATAAACAATTTCATTATCTTCTATTATATAGCTTCCTTTGGTATTTTCAAGTTCTTCATTACCATTGGTAGCAACCAAATAGGCAGTCCCATCTTCATCCATACGAAAAGCTAATTGAAGTGTGACAGAAACTGGACTAGGATCCTCTTCTGAACCACTTATTTCATAAGTATAAGAATATTGATACGTCCCAACGATACTTGTTCCTGATTCTGGCGGAACAACAATTCTATCATATAAAAACCAAATCACACCTAAAATTATAAAAATTATTGCAACTGCTACAAAAAAATATCCGAGTCTAGTTTTTGTTTCCATAAAATCACCATTAACATTATAACAGACATTCAAAAAAAGTTCACTTTAGAATGAACTATTTATCAATTAAGTGTAAATTCTCAAGAAGAATTCCAGTACCTTCAGCTACACATGTAAGTGGACTTTCAGCAATAATAATAGGTACTTTTAATTCATGTGCTAGAAGACGATCAAACCCCTTAATAAGTGCACCTCCACCAGTAACCATTATGCCATTTTGAATAATATCTGCAGATAACTCAGGTGGAGTCTGTTCTAACACTGATTTGGCAGAATGAACAATTAAGTACGCACTTTCCCGTAAAGCCTCTTCGATTTCACCACTACATAAAGTCACACTATGTGGAAGTCCAGTTACTAAATCTCGTCCTCTAACAACCATCTTTTCCTTAGAAGAATCTGGATATACTGAACCAATTTTGAGCTTAATTTCCTCTGCCGTTTGATCCCCAATCAACAATTTATATTTATCCTTAATATATTTCATGATATCCGTGTCAAATGTATTTCCTGCAATTTTGATGGATGCGGAAGTCACAATTCCTCCAAGGGATAAAATAGCAATATCGGTTGTTCCTCCACCTATATCAATTACCATAGATCCACTAGGTGCTGCAATATCAAGTCCTGCTCCTAGTGCTGCAACCTTAGGCTCTTCCTCTAAGAAAACTTTTCTAGCACCAGTTCTTTCTGCAGCCTCTTTAATTGCATTTTTTTCTACTGGTGTAATATTTGAAGGACAACAAATTAAAATCCGTGGATGCGACAAAAAACTCTTCCCATTCACCTTACGTATAAAATGGTTAAGCATGATTTCTGTAATTTCAAAATCAGCAATAACACCATCCTTCATCGGACGAATAGCATGAACCTTCCCTGGGGTTCTTCCCAACATATTTCTAGCGTCATGTCCTACTGCAAGCGGTTTTTTCGTTTCACTATCAATTGCAACTACACTTGGTTCATTTAATACTACACCTTGTCCTTTTACAAAAATCAGGACATTAGCAGTTCCTAGATCGATCCCTATATCTTTTGAAAACACACAATTTTACCTCTTTTCTTTTGAATATTTTTTTCTCGTCGATTCTCCACCTCGTAAATGACGAATACAAGTATGATATTCTAATATTTTGCCTACATCTTGATGTTTCTGTTTATCAATATGAAATAACCTTTCTTGCATATCTTTGTGGACTGTACTCTTTGATACATGAAAAATCTGAGCTACTTCCCTAATAGTGTGCCCAGTTTTTAAAATATCATTCGCTTCCATTAAAACTCTTTCATTTATATAGTTCATAAGACACCTCAATAAACTATATAATTTAGGAGCATAATTTATAACAAAATTACCACTAAAAGGAATAAAAAAAGCAGTTATTCTGCTTTCTCTTTATTATCGGTAGTAGATTTATCATCGGAACTTTTATTACTATCAGTATTTGTATCATTGGTTGCTGTATCTTTTTTATCATCGGTTGTTGAATTATCATTAGAACTATTACTACTATTTGTTGGTAATGCTTTATCATAATAAAGTTCTGGATCTACCGTTTGACCATTGATTACTAATTCAAAATATAGATGATTTCCTAAATCAGAGCTTATTGAATTCGTACCACTTTTTCCAAGAATTTGACCTTGTGTGACAGTATCGCCTTTTTTCACTGATACCTCACTAAGGCTCTGATAAGTACTGATAACTTCATTTTCATGACGTATTTGAATAATATTTCCTAAAACATCATCCTTTTTCACTTCAATTACAGATCCAGCTAAAACAGCAGTTACATCAAAATTATCTTTTCCACCATAGCTCACACCACTACTCTGTAAATAGGTATTCTCATAGTAAATGATTGATTTTTTTTGAGTATCAGCATCCGCTTTGTAATCATAATAGCTCTTAACTACTTTGATTTCCGGACTAGTATAAGGACGTTTTAATGTTGCTACATCTGAAACAACTGGATTAGTATCATCAAAAATTGTATCATTCACATAGTCAGGATTATTTCCCTTAAATTGACTTGTTGCAACACTCTTATACGCCAAATAAAATGTACCAATTAAACCGATGACACCAAGAGCATAAATTCCATACAGAACCGGTTTTTTTAATCTTCTTCCTGTCATAATTTCACCTCTATTTTAAGTTTGGTCGAAATTATAGTTTTTATACGAAGATTTTTAAATTTTTTGAATTTGCACGCCTTGATAATAATAAGTTAAAATTTCGCTATATTGATATCCTTTTTTCGCCATTGCGAGCGCACCATATTGACTCATGCCAACGCCATGCCCAAAACCTTTTACAGAAAAATGGACATTACTCCCTACTTTTTCAATGGAAAAAAATGTAGATCGCAAATTAAAATTAGATGTAATATCTGATGCTTTAAAAACTTTATCATTGATTTTTAATTCTTTAACGCGTCCCGTACTAGTCGCATTGGTAACTTCAACTGCTAAATCATCTTGATATGGAATATTTAATTTTGTATAAAAGTCACTTAAACTAAGATCGGTTGTTGTACTAAAAACTGGTGAAACGTCTTGATCCCAAGAAGAATCCACGCTGCGTAAATAGGGTAGATCTTGGACAAAAACCTCTGAACAATTTTCGGTTTTTCCTGTACTAGTAGAAAAAAAGAACGCTTCGGCAACCTGACCATTATACGCAATATATTCTCCTTCTGTTTCCAAAACAGCTGTTTTTAATTTATTTATTTTTTCTGTATATTCATCTTTCCATTTCTCTTTTAATTCTTCATCACTTAAATAAACTTGATTTGATACAGTATCCACTACATCATAATCTTGTTTTTGATTTTGTTCAATTTTTTTAAGCACATAACTACGTGCAGCCACTGCTTGTGCCTTTAAAGCCTCTAATTCAAAACTGACCGGCATTTCTCCAGAAAGTACGCCACAAACATAATCTTCTAAAGGAACGTTCTCGATTTGTCCGGTCTTCTCTCTTTTAACTCTTACGATTTGATTTTTTGCAAACTGAAAATGAATAATATCATCTTCGGGCGTTTTTACAAATAGTGTCACAATTAGATAAGGAACAAAAATGACAAGAGCAATACCAATTACCACTTTTTTCATAAAAATCATTCCTCTCCCTTATTAGTATAAGCAAACAAATAAAAAAAATTTGTCAAAACATAATTTTGACAAATCAATTTACAAAAAATTATACTTATAATCCGGATAATGAAACAATTTGTGTACTTAAAAAGAAATCATAGAAAAAATTAGTTATTAAATACGATAAACCAAAACATAATATTAGATAGAAAAGTCGAATTTGTGCAACTCTTCCCTTTTTAAAAAAACGATCTATATTAAGTGATTCAAGTGCCCATAAAACAATTGGAACCACAAAAATATAAAGAATTGTTTTAGTATTCATTTTCGTAATCTCTAATTAAATCAACACGTCTTAGATGTCTTTCTTCATTTGAAAATTCAGTTTCTAAAAAAACTTTACAAATTGATTTCAAGCGATCTATATCGTTTAGTGCACTGAGGGCAAGTACTTGACTATCATTATCAATTCGTGTATATTTGGCTTCATTTTCATTATCTGCTTTTGCACAACGAATTCCTTTTACTTTATTTCCCGCAATGCACATTCCAATTCCTGTTCGGCAAATTAAGATACCTCGGTCAATCTCTTTATTTATCACAGCCTCACCTATTTCAAATGCATAGATTGGATAATCTACCGAATTAGTCGTATCAGTGCCGTAATTAATTACCTGATATCCCAGTGTCTCTAAATACTCTATTAAACTTTTTTTTACTTCTATGCCAGTATGATCTGATGCAATTCCTACTCTCATTTTCATTCTCCTTTTACTATAGTTTTATTTTAGCAACTTCAAAAGAAAAATGCAAGAGAAACAAAAAAACATCGTATCGATGTTTTACGCTGCTTTATCTTCTTGATGAAATCCATATTTACGGTTGAATTTTTCAACACGTCCAGTTTTTGCTACTGCACCTTGAACTCCTGTATAAAATGGATGACATTTATCACAAGACTCTAAATGAAGTTGTGGCTTATTAGAACGTACTGTAAAAGTATTTCCACAAGCACAAGTTACTGCTGTTTCCATATACTTTGGATGAATGTTTTTCTTCATAGTAATCTCCTTCCGCCATGACACTTAAATGTCATAGAAATTTCTTTATTATTATAGCAAGCTTTAATTTAAAAAGCAAGCTATATTTTTTGTTCTATAGAAATTGTTATATTCATCTTTTTATGGAAGTTTTTATGGAAGTATTTTTTTCTTGGAAAATGAATTAATAGAAACTATTTTAATAAACCATGATTCACTTCGAGTTTAATACGATCAAATATTTTATTACTACTATTTGAAGAAATAACCCCATTATCAAATGTTACGGTATTACTTGTTGGAATGAATGAAATATTATAATCATGGCATAACAATTCTATCTTCTCATTCAAATAATCAAACACTTCATTTAAGTCCGATTTTCCAACATATGGAATACCAATATAAATGATATCTTCTTTGCAATATTCTCTAAGTAATACAAACAAATCTTCTAAATCATAGAGAACCTCATCTGCAATATCATATAGTTCCTCTTTGGTTACATAATCAATCTTATAAGTAAAATCATTGGTTCCAATTGAAAGAGTCAGTAAATCAGCTTTTATTAACGCATTTTTAATTGTCTGCTCTTTTTCATTTACAATTACTTTCTCATTTACTTCAATCATACGATCTAAATCCGTTATTCTTAAATCATCTTTTTTAAAGCCACCGACATATTTTTCTAACTTTCCAAGGGAACTAAAATAATTTTTTAACTGGTTTCCATAGGAACTCTCCGAAATACTTAGCTGATCACCCACATCTAAATAAAAGATTTTCCGATCTAATGTAGTCAAATAAATTAAAAATACTGCTAAAAAGATAACACTGATGATTGCAATTTTTTTCCATTTCATATTTTTCCCCCTTAAAAAAAGTAGAGTAAACTCTACTTAATTATATTTCAATCAATTCTACTTTAGCACCGGCATCCGTTAATTTCTCTAAAATGTTTTCATAACCACGCAAAACGTGTTCAATCGAGTTAATTGTCGTAGTTCCCTGTGAAGCAAGACCGGCTAATATCATTGCTGCTCCAGCTCTTAAATCTGTTGCATCTACTTCTTTCCCTATCAATTTCGTTCCACCTGTAACAAAAATAGAACGATCTTTAATTAGAATATCAGCCCCCATTCGATTTAAATATGGAACATGGCCAAATCGGTTTTCATAGATAGTTTCTTCGAGTTTTGATGTTCCCTTGCACTGTGTCAATAAAACTGTAAGTGGCTGTTGCAAATCTGTAGGAAAGCCTGGATATCCAAGTGTCTTTACAGAAACTGCTTTCGGTGAATCAATAGCAGAAATCTCAATATAGTCGTCTCCAATTTCCATAGGATAACCCATTTCTTTTAATTTTAAAATTAATGAGTCTACATGATCTGGAATTAAATTTTGAATTCGTAGATGATCTCCTAATAATGCACCAGCTATAATATATGTCCCTGCTTCAATACGATCTGGAATTACTTCTGTAAAACAACCATGAAGTTTATTAACCCCATTAATAGTAATTGTACTTGTTCCAGCACCACGAATTTTCGCGCCCATGTTATTAAGGAAAGTAGCAACACTAACGATTTCTGGTTCTTTTGCCGCATTTTCAATCGTTGTTACACCTTCCGCTTTAACTGCCACTAAAATGGCATTGATTGTAGCACCAACACTCGGCATATCTAAATAGATTGGTGCTCCAATTAATTTTTCCGCATCGACAATATATTTATTCCCATCTTCTATCACAGTTGCACCTAAAGAACGGAATGCCTTTAAAGTCTGATCGATTGGTCGAGCACCGATTGCACACCCTCCTGGGAAATACATCTCAACATGATGAAACTTACCAAGCATCGCTGACATAAAATAATAAGAAGCTCGAAGCTTCGTAGAAATACTTTCTGGTATCTCTTTACATTCAATCTTTGATGGATCAATTTTCATAATACTTCCATCTCTTGTAACATCGGCTCCTAAATATGTTAATATTTCATCTAATGCTGCAATATCAGAAATATTAGGAACATTATCGATTGTAACTAGTTCATCGGCAAGCAAAGAAGCTGGTACTAAAGCAACCGCACTATTCTTTGCTCCACTAATCTGTATCGTTCCATGCAAAGCATGTCTACCTTCAATTTTAATTTGATTCATATGGACCTCTCCCATCATAATAATCTGTTCTTAAACATTATAATATGAAACGAACTCTTTTTCAACAATTGACTAGAACAAATAATGAATTCCAATCATTATCAATGACAACCCACCAAAAAAAGTAGATATTTTCCCAACTACTCTATTGATTTTCGTTCCAACTAATAATCCGAAATGAGTAAATATTGCACTGGAAACAGAGAACAATAAACAAGCAACAAATGGTTTACTATAGATTGCATTCAGTCCAATTCCAACTGAAAAACTATCTAAACTAACAGCAAATCCAAATAACAGATAGTCACTAAATTTCATGATTGCCGTTGCAGACTCTTCTTTAAAAGATTCATACATCATTTCAACACCAATAAAAAACAATACAATAAAGACTAAAACATCTGGAGAAAATGGTAAAAATTTTACAATATTATTTCCTATCAACATTCCTATTATAGGCATAATAAAATGATAAATACCGACAATTATTGTCAATTTGTGACGTTCTTTTACACCCATATTTAGTGTTCCATACGCTAGTGATAGCGAAAAGGCATCCATACTAAGACTTACAGCTATCATAAAAACCATGAATAGTGACATAAAAAAACCTCCTATCAAAGTGTATGATAAAAGGATTTATATTATAAATATTTATCGATTAATTCTTGTAAAAAGAATTTATACTCCACTTTATCCTTTGTCGTTTCCTCAGCTTCTAGTAAACAGAGTGGTGGAAATAACACGCACCACCAATTATCACCTTTTCCCTCACCAAGTGTAACTAAAAGAGATTCGTAGTTTCCTTCATCGTAAGTAATACCTTTATATTCTTTTTCTGGGAAATAATGAATTCCATAATCAAGTTGATATCCATAATCAATATTTTCATTCTTTAGAACTTCTCCAATTTTTTGATCGAAGGATCCCATATTTGATTGAATTAGCTTTCTAGCTTCTTCTACCCCTCTAGTATTCTGTAATAGATCATAGAGTTCTTTTTGTAAAACATCTCTTACCTTATATTTGGTTTTTTGATCAAAATCACTATTACTATTTGCAAGAACACGAAGCCGTATTGCTTCATCTGGAATAATTGATGCCTTTGTTTTTGATGTTAACTCGAATAGGACAAATCCTAATAAAATTGCAACTATTATTTTTTTCATTTTATCACCTATTCTATCATGGTGATAAAAATTTTTTTTATTCAAAAAAGTACAAAGTTTTAAACTTCGTACTTTCTATTAAGCGTTCCTCGAAAAGTAAGCAATATTTTTAGAAAGATATCTTCTCTAGAAGAGAATAAAAACTAAAATATACATTAACGCTTAATACTGTAGAGAAATCTCTACATACTTAATATAGCAAATACCGTATCTATTGTCAATCAATTTAACAGCTCATGCATAAATTTAAACAATTGGAAATATTTCCCACAATTTTATTAACAAATAGGATACAATAAATAATTAAGGAAAAATAAAAGGAGAGAAATCTCCTTTTATTTATGATAAGATTCATTGTTCAAAATCCGATAAGAGCGATAAATTTGTTCTAGTAACAAAATTCGAAACAACTGATGAGGAAATGTCATTTTAGAAAATGACAAAGAAAAATTACTACGTGTTTTTATTTTTTGATGCAGTCCATAAGAGCCACCTATAATAAAGCAAATATTAGAATATTGCATTTGCCACTTTTCTATTTGCTCGGCAAAAGTAACACTGTCTAGCTCTTTCCCTTCAATTTCTAAAGTAATTACAAAATCAGTGGAAGCAATATATTTTTCAATAGACAGACATTCTTTTTCTAAAATAAGTGTTGGATTATCGAAAGAAACATCATTTACTTCAATTAATTCTAATTTGGTATATTTTTGGAGACGCTTCTGATATTCAAGGATAGCATCACGGAAAAATTTTTCTTTTACTTTTCCAACGGTAATAATCTTAATCATATTAAACCTCAATTAGTTCTGTTGCTTGATTTTGCTTTGAAACGATAATTTGATCTAAATGTTGATCATGTTCTTCCAACACACCTTTTAGTGTATCTAAAGCAATATTTGGATCATTATTTTCTTCACTTAAATGGATTAAAATAACTCCTTCGGTATTTTCACCAATAAAGTTGGATAAATAATCCGCTGATGATTTATTTGATAAGTGCCCACGATCTCCAACAATACGCTGTTTCAAATGATAGGGATATCGTCCATCCATAAGCATTCGAACATCATGATTACTTTCCATAATATAATAATTATGATTTCTTAATAACGGATGATTTTTGACATTAATATATCCAGTATCTGTAATATAAACAATTGATTTATCATGATTTTTTAATATATATCCATTCGCATCGCTCGCATCATGTGAGGTTTTTATTATATTGATATGAATATCCTCAATATCGAAGTCGCCTTCAATCAATTGATATTCTCCTAGTACTAGCAAATCTTTTAAATCAGTAAACATCTTTTTCGTTAAATAAATAGTAGGATGGTATTTTTTTAAAAATACTCTAAGGCCATTTATATGGTCGCTATGGGTATGTGTCAATATAATGGCTTGTATTTCGGTTGGATTTACTCCTATATCTTCTAAGCTATGTTCAATATAAGAGGTACTCATCCCAACATCGATTAGTACTTTAGTATTACCAGAGGAAATGTATGAAACATTTCCTTTGGATCCACTTGCTAAAACACAGAATCTCATTTAAATAATGTGAGCGGATTTAATAGTGCCCCGCTCCATAAACCCTTTCCACCATAGCTTACACTGAGATGCAAATGCGGACCTGATGCGAATCCTGTGTGCCCAACATATCCAATTTGTTGCCCTGCAGCCACAACATCACCCACTTTAACAGCCGTAAATTTTGACATATGTCCATATAATGAGAAATAACCATTATTATGGTTGATAATAATATAATTACCATTATCATATTTATATCCTTTTTCTACAATAACTCCATTATTAATTGCATAAACAGGAGATCCTTCACCTGTACCAGCAATATCGATTCCATTATGGAACTCACGTCCTGAGACAAAGACACCGGCACGATATCCATAATAGGAACTGATCGTCCATCCACTATTAGTAGGCCATGTCCATGTTGTCGTACTTCCGACATTTGGAATTGCTTTTTCACCTCTGACAATAATCTTATTAATGGTTGGCTTCAATTCTTGCGTATTTAATGGAATAACACTGTTGATACTTCCGTTGACACTCACTACACGTTTGGTAATCCTTTGAAGACCATCCTCTCCTTGTTGTGTAACCTCATCGTTACCTACAATCTTATTCGGGTCGTATTGTACCGTTGTGGTATATTTGCTGACCATATCTTCAACCTGATATTGTTCCATAGCAATAGAAATTTTAGAATTCATTTTTCCAATGACTACTTCTTGGCCAGGAAACAACAAATTCTTAGCATTCGTAAAAGTAGGATTAGAAATTAAAAATTCCTCGATACTAATTTCATTATCAAAAGCAACTTGCTCGATATTATCTCCAACTTTAACCGTATACTTCTGTTGATCCTCAGTAGTACCAAACATCAAATATTTAGTCAACGTAGCGGAATCTAAGTATATTGACTCACTTGCCGGGATTTTCATCTTTTTATAAGAGACATCATCTTTTACATACATCGATTCAATGATTGTTCCAGTTGATGTGATATCGGTTTGTGCATGATTGGCATAAGCATCGTAATTTTCTGTTCCAGCAAATGTTTTATAGAGATTAATAACCGATTCATCAAATATCGATGGATTAAGAACATAAATATAGTATGTTTCAATCTTTGTCGTTTGACCATCTTCTGCTAGAACCTCTCGCTTGATTGAAAAACGGTATCCTTCCACAGTAAAAGGTTCCTTCGCCGCTATTTTATCATAAATATCCTTTACATCGTCGACATCATTACTATATGTCGTAATCTTTTTGATCTCGATTCCATTTGGAATATAAATTTTATCTACATTGTATTGCTTCTTATATGCATCACTTTGTTTATTAATATAGTCATCTAATGTTTGTTTATCTTTTATAATACCAAGAACTTCATCATTCAAATAAACACGATAATAGGTATTGGGATATTTGCCTTGTGCATGATCAAAGCTCAAAAAGGCGATACAGATTCCTAGCACAAATACTAAAATACCAATTAAAATTTTTTTCATATTTTCACCTACTCTTCTTGTTTATCAATATAATTCACGAACGTTTGAGTATCACGCTTGAAAATCAAATTCACGGTAGTAGTTGGTCCACTACGGTTCTTTCCAACAATAAATTCACTCTTGCTCGTATATTCATCAATTGAGATTTCTTTTGTATAATAATCTTCCCGATAAAGGAAAGCTACAATATCCGCATCCTGTTCAATAGAACCAGATTCTCTTAAATCACTTAATAATGGTCGCTTATCGTCTCGACCCTCAACACTACGAGAAAGCTGCGCTAATGCAATAATTGGAATATGTAATTCTAAAGCTAGCGTCTTTAAAGAACGAGAGATCTCAGCAATTTCTTGTTGGCGATTTCCCGCATATCTCGCAGAACCACTTACCAGCTGTAAGTAGTCGATAATAACAATTCCAAGACCTTTTTCAGAACTAGCTAAACGACGACATTTCGCACGGATTTCCGCAATCGTCATTCCCGGAGTATCATCTAAATAGATGTCCGTTTCAGAAAGACGACTAATTGCTTCATTAATACGTTTCCAGTCTTGATGTTCTAATCTTCCACTAATCAATTTTGTAAGTGGAATTTGTCCAACAGATGAGAGCATTCTCATGATGAGTTGCTCCGCACTCATTTCTAGGTTAAATATTGCGACTGCTTTATCGGTGTTCATAGCAATATGGGTGGCTAAGTTATTGGCAAAAGCTGTCTTTCCCATCGCTGGACGTGCTGCTATGATAATAAGTTCATTCGCATGAAAACCAGAAGTTACACGATCTAAATCGTAAAAACCACTTGGAAGTCCAGTAATTTCTCCTTTTGTCTGCGCTAATTTCTCTAAATCAGCCTGAGCTTTTAACAAGACATCCTGTATCGGCTTAAATTCCGTTCCTTTACGAGTTTTCACAACCCCGAGGATCTTCTTTTCAGCACGATCTAAAATTTCCGTGATACTTTCGCTTGATTGATAGCCATCCGTTACAATTTCCGTTGCTGATTCAATCAAATGTCTAAGGATTGATTTCTCTTCTACAATTTTAATATACTCATCGATATTGGCAGCAGATGGAACAATGTTGACAATTTCACTTAGGTATTCTACTCCTCCAACCTGTTTTAGCTCTTTTCTTTTATCAAGCTCAGCCATGACAGTAGTAATGTCAATGGAACTACCCATTTCATCTAAATCTTGAATCGCACTGAAAATCCGCCCATTTGAATCGGAATAAAACATATCTTTAGTAAGATTTTCAACACTCTTTTGAATTGCTAATTTCGAAAGAAACATCGCCCCTAAGACAGATTGCTCTGCTTCCAAATTATGAGGCATTACTTTCTCGGCCATACAATCACCTAATTTCCTTTAACTACTTTTACCTTAATTGTTGCGATTACATCTTTGTGAAGTTCTATTTTTACTTCATGCATTCCAAGTGATGTAATTGGTTCCATAATAATTTTGGTTTTATCGATTTGATAACCCGCATCATTTAATTCCTTTTTAATTTGTTTGCTAGAAATCTGACCAAACATCATATCTTGTTTTCCTGTTTTAGCAATAAAAGTAAACACTTTCTTTTCTAATTCTTTTTTTAAATCTTCCATTTCTTTTACTAGTAAATTCTCTTCTAATGCTGCAGTTGCCGTTTGTTTCTGTAAATTGCGCATATTTGCTTCCGTAGCTAAGACAGCATAACCATTTTTTACTAGAAAATTCATTCCATATCCATCTTTTACTTCTTTTACTTCGTTCTTTTTTCCTTGCCCTTTTAAATCTTTAATAAAAATAACTTTCATTTTGTCACCTCTTTAAAAATGTTCTTGTTATATTATACTATAAAAAGAAACATCTGTCTCCTTTTTAAAAAAAGAAACAGGATGAATATCCTGATTTTTTTATTTTTTTAGTTTTTCTGATAAAGTTTTAATTTTATGAAACCGGTGATAAAGTCCCGATTTTGTAATTGGATTACCTGTTTCCAAAGTAATTATTTCACTTAGCTCATTTAAAGAGACTTCAGGATATTTAAGGCGATATATAGCCGCCTCTTTCGTCTTATCATCTAAAAGATCCAAGGTTGCTTTCTCTTTAATCAACTCAATTTGATGAACCTGCTCCATAGCAGTAGCAATCATTTTATCGACGTTGGCCTGCTCACAATTGTTGAGACGATTTGTCATATTTTTATGATCACGGTAAATGCGAATATCTTCATAGTAGAAAAGAGCATTATATGTTCCTAACAATCGAAGAAAATCACCTATTTTTTCAGCTTCTTTCATATAGATCATGTATTTATTGTCCCGTTTTAATACTTTGCTATTAAAATTGAATTGATTTAAAAGATCCATAATAAAGTAGGCATATTTTTCACTATCCACGATAAATTCCAAGTGATATCTTGATTTCTTAGGATCATTAATACTTCCAACAGCGAGAAAAAGTCCTCTAAGATAAGCTCTAATTAATTGAGGATCATCATAGATATATTCTTTTGGAAGTTTATCTGAATCTAAATAGTCGATACTGAGATCTTCTAAAATTTCTCTCCATTTTTGATTTACTTCAAGCAGATAGATATAATTTTTATTAAAGTTATACCCATGCCGGACTGTTATACGAGCTCTTATACGATATTGCTCTTTTAATAAATAAAAGATTCTCCTAGCAACGCTAGCGTTTTCCGTACTAATATGAATTGCATTTTCGAATGTTCCAATCGTCCTGAGCACTGCCGATAATTCAGAAATGTTTTCTGTTTCTATTGTTTCTAATTTACTGACTTCATTTTTCACAACACTAGTAAAAGACATAAGTATCACCTTCAAGTAGTATAACATAAGTTACAAAAAAAAAGAAGGAGATTATCCTACATAAAATAAGCAGCTGTCGCTGCCTCACCAACAGCAGTAGCAAGCTGATAGACATCTTTTCTGATAACATCCCCAACTGCATAAATATTTTTGTGGCTCGTTTCCATATGATTATTTACTACTACATATCCGTCTTCCATTTCAAGAGAAATTGATTTTAAAAATGATAAATTAGGAATCGATCCAACTGCTATAAAAATACCATCACAAGCAATCTCATCGCCATTATTCAATAAAACACCCTCCGGACTTTCTTCCCCAAAAATTTCTTTAATTTCTGTTTCCAGTAATACGGTAACATTATCCTTACTTGAAATTACATCTGTTAATGCTTTTTCAGCTCTGACCTTACTTCGTACTAAAATTGTAACCGATTTACAAATTCCACTTAAATAAAGAGCATCTTCAAAAGCACTATTTCCACCACCGACTACGATTACATCTTTTCCTTTGAAAAAATTCCCGTCACAAAGTGCACAATAGCTAATACCATGACCGATAAATTTTTCAAAACCAAGTGCCGGTAAATTTTTTGATTCCCTACCAGTTGCAATTAATATTTTTTTACAATTATAACTTTTCTCATCTGTTATAACCGTAAAATATTCTCCATGATCAACAATATCCAACACGTCACCGTATAGATAATCAATACCGAGCCCCATTGTTTGTTCATAGACATTCATCGAAAGACTCGGTCCATCTATTTCCCTAAATCCTGGATAATTTTCAACTTTATAGGATTTGTTAATCTGTCCACCTGGCGCACTTTTTTCAATGAGTGCTACATTTTTACCAGCACGTTTTAAATAAATCGCTGCTGTCATACCAGCTACACCGGAACCAATAATAATTTGATCAAAATCTAATTTCATTCACATTCTCCTTATCATGATAATTATTTGAGAAAACGGAACTTCTTTTCCTAATAATAATATACCCAATTATACCAGCTATTATCATAGCAATTGATGCGACTTGAGCCATTTTTAATTCTCCCAACATTAAACTATCCTGTCTAAGTGATTCTATTAAGAATCTTCCAATTCCATACCAAATCATATAAGCACATGTTGTTTGACCTAATTTAATATAACGATATTTTCGTATAAAATATAGAACAGCAACTCCTATCAAACACCAAATAGATTCATAAAAGAACGTTGGATGATAGTAAATTCCATCTATATTCATTCCATTAATGATAAATTTTGGTAAATGAATACTTTCTAAAAAGGATAAAGTTGTTGCAGGTCCATATGCTTCACTGTTAAAAAAGTTTCCCCATCTTCCGATTGCTTGTCCTAAAATTAAACTAACGACTAAAATGTCAGTAATTCGAAAGACTTGGGCTTTATATTTTTTGGAATAGATAAAAATACAAAGAAGACCTCCAATAATTCCGCCATGGATAGCGAGGCCTCCTTCCCATACTTTAAAAATATCAATCACATTTTGACTATAATAATCCAAATGAAATAAGACAAAGTAAAGTCTCGCTCCAATTAATGAAATAGGAATTAAATAAAAGAATAAATTAATCATAAAGTCTTCTTCTAATTTCCATTTCTTTGCTTCCTTAATCGCTAAACTTCCACCTAAGAAAAATGCGATAAAAAGAAGAATAGAATACCAATAGATATGGATTGGTCCAAGTGTAATTAAGATTGGATTCATTGTCTCACTCCTTTTCTAATATGGGATCAATCAGTAATTTTTGAGTTGCAATCTTCATAAAAGAAATTAAAATTGCAAGGAAAAAGGCCATAAAGAAACCATTTATTTCAAAATGCCTTCCAAGCGCAATATCTACAATCTGTAACAAAAACAAATTGATACAAGGATAAAAAATTCCAAGTGATAAAGCAGTTATTGGTAGTGTTAGTTTCACTAAAACAGGTTTGATCGTTTGATTTAAGATGGTAAGTAAAAATGCAGCAATAAATGCCCATACCCCATACCAAGAAGTATCGATCTGCATTGTGTTTTTAAATAAAACCGACATCATAATCAATATAAGTCCGTACCCAATCCATGATAGTAGCCATTCAAATAGACGAAGTGTTTTCTTTTCTGTTGTCAAAGCTATATTCATGAGTAACACCTCCATTATTACTAAATTATATCACATTCACTAACATTTTAAAACCAGAACTTATAGAAGAAATACAAATAAACGACTGAAAAAGCCGTTTACTCACTCTGCAATTCAAATAAGATATCACGCAACTCTGTAGCTCGCTCAAAATCGAGATTTTTAGCAGCCTCACGCATTTCTTGTTCGATCTTATTCATTAGTTGTGTTTTTTCTTGTTTACTCATAGCTTCAGGCTTCTTCTCTTCAATCTCTTGCTCATTCGTAATCAGATCACGAATTTCTTTTATAATTGTTTTCGGTATAATTCCATGTTCTTCATTATACTTTTCCTGAATTGTTCGCCGGCGGGCTGTTTCACTCATAGCTTTTTGCATAGCTTCACTAATTTTATCAGCATACATAATAACATGACCACTGGCATTACGTGCAGCCCGACCAATTGTCTGAATGAGACTGCGATCACTTCTTAAAAATCCTTGTTTATCGGCATCCATGATAGCAATTAAACTTACTTCTGGGATATCAATTCCTTCACGGAGTAAGTTAATTCCTACTAAAACGTCATATTTCCCAAGGCGCAAATCACGAATAATGCGCATTCTTTCAAGTGTCTTTATCTCACTATGTAAATATGCTACTTTGATATCAATGCTCTTTAAATAAGTAGAAAGTTCTTCTGCCATTCGAATTGTTAAAGTTGTAATTAATACTCTTTCATTTTTCTGAATACGTTTGTGAATTTCTCCAATCAAATGATCAATTTGACCCTCTGTTGCCCTCACTTCAATCGTGGGATCTAGTAATCCAGTTGGACGAATAATTTGTTCAGCAACATGTCCGTCACATTTTTCCATCTCATAATCACCTGGGGTAGCTGATACACAGATCACTTGATTTAATTTCTCTTCAAATTCATCAAATTTTAATGGTCTATTATCCATTGCACTCGGTAGACGGAAACCATAATCAACTAGGACTTTCTTTCTCGCTTGATCTCCGTTATACATCCCTCTTACCTGTGGTAAAGTTACATGTGATTCATCGACCATAAGTAAGAAATCATCTGGGAAAAAGTCAATTAAAGTAGTTGGCGTTGCTCCCGCCTCTTTTAAAGCTAAATGTCTCGAATAGTTTTCAACGCCACGACAAGATCCTGTTTCAGCAAGCATTTCTAAATCGTAATTTGTTCTTTCCTTCAATCTTTGGTATTCTAGTAATTTTTCATGTTCTTTAAAATATGTGAGTTGGTCTTCTAATTCCTCGCGAATATTGACAAGTGCTTTTTTGATTTTCTCATCACTAGTAACAAAATGACTAGCCGAGAAGAGACTAATAGACTTTTTATTTGATAAAACAACGCCCGTTAATGTATCAAATTCGCTAATCCGATCAATTTCATCACCAAAGAATTCTATACGGATCGCTTTTCCATGCTCACTGATTGGTTGAATTTCTAATACATCGCCTCTTGCACGAAACGTTCCACGCTTCAATTCGAGATTATTACGCTCATAAAACATATTTACTAATTTAAGCATGACATCATCACGTTCAAGCTTATCACCCACGTTTAGAGTCATCATTTTATTACGGTATTCTTCCACTTCTCCGATACCATAAATACAAGATACTGAAGCGACGACAATTACATCACGATAGGTTAAAAGTGCAGAAGTTGCTGCGTGTCTTAATTCATCAATTTCATCATTAATCGAGGAATCTTTTTCAATATAAGTATCTGTTTTTGCTACATATGCTTCCGGTTGATAATAATCATAGTAAGAAACAAAATAACAAACGTGATTATCAGGAAATAATTCTTTAAATTCTGAGTATAGTTGTCCTGCAAGTGTTTTATTGTGTGCTAAAACAAGAGTCGGTTTTTGAACTCTTTCAATGATATTTGCCATAGTAAAAGTCTTACCTGTTCCAGTCGCACCTAATAACACTTGATATTTTTCATTCTCATTAATACCATCGACTAGTTTTTCAATTGCCTGTGGCTGATCACCAGACGGTTTATACGGTGAATTTATTTTAAACATTTCTTCTCTCCCTTCAGATATTACTATAAATACTAATTTGTAATCACTAGCTATCCAATTTTTCAAAAATTATTTTATCTTACGTTTTTAAATCAAATAGTAGAATTAATATTTAAGTCTTTTAATTCAATTTATTTTAACATTCTTCCCTAAAAAAAACAAGGTGTAGAAAAAGTACAGCTTGCTTCATTTATTTAAAACTTGATCTAATTAGACTGGACATTTTAAACGTTCAATCAGATAATTTTTAATGTAATTTTCCTAGATTAAATTCTACTATTTTACTAATCAAATCATATGGAATAGGTTTACTATGAGGAAATTGAATTGTTCCTTTAAATGTTTTGTAATCTTTTAATTCATCTGAAAACTGGATTATAGCTTCTGGAGCAGGATAGATACCGATATGATTTTTAGTAACAGCAAAATGAATGACATTATATTTTTTCCAAAAGGTAGGCATTTGCCACCTCACTCTTTCTTCCAATGATGGGTCAACCTTTAATATCGCTTTTCTAATATTTTGTAATCGCTCCTTAATCTCCCCATTATATTGGTTAATATATTCATCAACAGTCTTAACTTTATACTCCATAAATAACCTCTTTCTCTTAATTTTCACAAAATTTCATGATCATGCTTTTGGGGAATTGCTGTATTTCACTTTATTTGTCATACGCAACATATTTAACAGTGCCAGTTAATTTTTACCTTATTTGGTTCATTTTCCACTGCAATTTTCTTCAGTTCCTCTGTCATTTGAATTACTTCTTCACGGGCTAATGTTTCATATTCTTCTAAGCTTGCTTCAATTCCAAGTTGATCATAGGCAATGGCTGCTCCGCCATAGAATGCGATTCCAAGAGAATGTGTTGGCGTGTGAAAACAGGCTGCGGCTTGTCCAAGAGCCCTCGCTGCAGCTTGTGCTGCTGGATAGTCCTCTGCTTCACGAGCTGCTTGGTGACACTCATTTAAAATTATATTTTTCACCTCTGGAAGTTTCTTTAAACCATTAAACCAGTCCCTAGAAGCATCTAATGCCATTTTAGGTCTATTGTCAGTCGGATAATATTTTTGATATATTGGTAAAATTTTGCTTTCTGCATAATCTAAGCACCACTTAGCAATGGTTTCTTTACTTTGTGTCTCAATTAAATTCATAAGCTCTATAATATGATCATCATCATAATCCCCTAACATCTTTCTTAATTTTTTCATAGAATCTCCTTTCAGTAAATACTATTTATAATATGACATAGTAATTTTTTCATAAAAATAGTATGAAAATTTCTTTTTAAAATCAAAATAGTCATCTAAATCATTATAAATCCACGAAATCCTCTAGAGGAATAATAGGATTCCGCTCCATTATGGTAAATGAATGTTTTCCCATAACGAAAATCACCAAATATAGCTCCTCCTAGTTCTCTAATTTCAGTAGGGGTTGTTAACCAACTTGAAGTCTTGCTATCAAACTGTCCAAGCTTTTGTAATTCTCGATACTGATCTTCTGTTAATATTTCAATCCCCATACTTTCCGCCATATTAATAGCGCTATCTATAGGTTTATGTTCTTTTCTGGTCTCTAAAGCTTGATGGTCATAACATAACCCTCTTCGCCCTACCGGACTTTCTGCTGAACAATCATAAAAAACATATTTATCTAAATCATTATCATAACGAATAACATCTGGTTCTCCTCCAGTTTGTTCCATTTGATAAAGTGTCCACAAGTTTTCCTCATTATTTATTAATTTATTTTCAACATCAATCCATAAAATCTCATTATGGCGATGATGATTTTTTTCAAAACGTTCTTTCAATATGTTAAGAAGTTTTTCTGTCTCTTCTTTCCTTAATTCTCTATTCTCCATATCATAACCTCCTTATCTCATCGTCTTATAAATCTCTCTATTTTAATCATAGCATACTAATAATACAAAGTATATATCCTCTAATTATCTTTTACAAAGATAATATCTAAATAAAATTTTACATAAATATAGGAAATCCTAATAATAATGACCGAGATAAATACACTATATTAGGTGAACTTATGCGAAAAATAACAGAAAGAACAATTTTATATGTGATTATTATTTTTTCTTCCTTATTCGTACTTTGGGAAATATTTCAAACAGAGAAAAAACAACAATATTTTCTGGGAGCAACAATAGCAATCGTCAACAAGAATCATTCTGAGCAACCATTAGAAACTTCAAAAGAGAATTATGAAACATTTTTCAGACCATCAAATCAGCCAATTATCAATACTCGTGATGTTACTGATATACTGAATAGTAACAGTACTACTGAAAACTACACTGAAGTACATTTGAACGATGATATCTTTTCTAATCCAACCAACATGATTCTTTATTATTATAGTATTCTTAGAGAAGCTTACACTTTGGAAAAAAACTTAGGTGCAGGTTGCGGAAGCCTTGGATATGGAAGTACTCCATATATGATTACTTACAATTTTCTATCAAAGGATTATCAACAGAAAATAGACTACAACAGTTATCATAAATCATTCTCAAATATACTCCATCTAAATTTATTGAAATTAATTGAAATAGTAAATAATTCGTCAGAGAAAAAATACCTAATTGAAATAGAAACGATTGAAGGTACGAAAAATAATGCTGGGGCATTCCAATATTACTATGGATATTTATCAGTAAAAAAAACAAAAGAACAATACAAAATAAGTGACATCGTTTTATATCCAGAAGTATATTTATGCGCTCCCTATCACGGTTGGGCATACTCAGCCGAAAATATAATTGATATCGAATATGGACAGTGGTGTCATTTAGTAAAAGAAAAGTATCCTACTTCACTGGAAAATAATATAAAAATAATTAAATTTAAAACTTTCAATAATGAGATGTATGTTATAAAGTTTATAAAACTTACCAATGATACGGATATTTTAATTGGACAATTTCGTGAAGATACCTATGGAAATCTAGTAAAATTAAATATCAACACAAAAAACTGTATAGAAAAGACTGTTAAAAAATAACAGTCTTTTAGCAACTTTGATCACAAAGTAAAGTTTTTTTCATATTCTCAATATAATTATTCTTAAGCTCATTTTTTTGAGATTCAGTTAATGACACATATGGATCAGTTTGACTATCAACTGTTCCAACAATAGAACTTATAATTTTTCCATCTTTTACTACTAAAACAGTTGGGAAATAGAGCCTTCTAATAGAAGCATCATCAAGTCCAGTATACTCCTCTGTATATTCAGTTCCAAGTTTATCTAATAATTTATAATACTCGGAAGTTCCTTCTTTTTCAGTAATGATCTGCCCATTCTCCAATTTTTTTACATCTCTACTATCTAAGTTATTTAAATAATAAATCTTATCGATTCCTATTTCTTTAGCTGCCTCAAGTAGTACTGGTATTGCAGTTCTACACCATGGACATTCTTTAAAACCAAAGAAAATTATACCAGTTCCATTTAAAACTTCAAAAACTTTATCGTAATCAGCATAAATCATTGGATTATCCTTATTAATATCTAATATCGCATAATTTTTATTTGAACTATTTTCTTGTCCGTTAATACTTTCATATTCAGTCTTAAATTTTATTGCGTCAGATTCTCTATTATTGACACGAATTGCTTGATATACTCCTAATGCAAGACCAATTATTAAAATTGATCCTAGTATAAGTATTCTTAATTTTTTCTTTTCCATATTATTCTCCTTAATTTGTATAAATATTTATCGATTCAAATTTTTGTTTATAAGTCTCTATAAATGTACTCTTTATTGTTATAGTATTTCCACTAAACTCTTTATCATCATTTAAAATAGCAATCGGGGAACACCCAAATGATTTTTTCAATCCTATTTCATCTCGATGAAATCTATTTTTACAATTTTGACATTCAAAATAGTCTCCATGTTGAACAAAGAAAGCCATTGGTGAAGGATTACAAGCCCCACAAGTGTTAAAAGCAATACGAACCGTTCCATCCGTCGCTTTTACCGCAAAGATTTGAATTGTAACACCATCCGCATCATAATTATAAAATGTCGCATTCTCAGTTATTTCATCTGTTTTAATTACGATATCACTTCCAGATGAAACCTCAATAATTTTATTTTTACTTTCTTCTTTTTCTTTTGTACAACCTGTCAAACTAAAAACAATAGCTAATAAAAATAAAAAACCAGCATATTTTATTTTCTTATTAAACATTATTTCCCTCCTAAATTTTCAATATTATCAACAACAACAATTGTATTTCTAATCATCCCCATCCAACAGGTATAAGTAAATGTTCCGGTTTTATTTGGTGTGAATTCAATTACGTTAATGCCTACGTGCAAATCAGCAGTAATTCCAAAGGCAGCTATTCGAATTGCATTATTACAGCCTGTTAAAGAATTACTTGTTACATTAATAATCATCCGCACTTTTTTGCCCTTTTGAACAACAATATCCTTATACCCACTATATGTTAAATCAAATTCGATCGTTTGATAGTCATCAGATACTTCACTTCTTAAATAATTATCATAATTTGGTTGAAAGACTGATGAGACATCAATTCCCATACTAAGTAAACCTCGGTTCAACATGACTACTGAAAGTAGTAATATTAAGATAGTTGAAATCTTATTAATGATTTTTCTATTTTCTCTATTTAAAAAGTTAGATATAAGTCCAACAAATAGCATTAATGGAATTGTCCCTAAACAAAAGAGAAACATGGATAAAGCTCCATAGAAAAATGATCCGGTTGATAATGCATATACCTGCATTGCTTGAAGTGGCCCACATGGCATAAAACCATTTAAGATACCAATTACAAAAGCCCCTTTGTTTTTCACCTTTCCAACTACTTTAGGCATTTTTAATTTTACTGAAAAATTAAGCACACCCATCATATTTAAAGCCATAAGAAACATAAAGATAGCTGCAATTAGAATAATTAAACCTTGGGCAAAAGCATTGACCTCAAAAATACTTCCTAGTGTTCCAACGATACCACCAAGCAAAGTATAGGAAATCAATCGTCCTAAGTTATATAGAATCGGTTTTTTTAAATTTTTAGAAACTGAGGTACTGGCAATCAAATTAATTGCTCCACACATGGAGACACAGTGAATACTCGTAAGTAATCCTGTTACAAATAACATCGCATATGTTGTTTTACTATCGATAAGCGGTATCATATTAAATAGATTAAATCCAAACAGCTTATCAAAAACAAAAGCAATGAGTAGGACGATACCTATAATTTTACTAAATTCACCAAATGTCATTGTTCTTTGAAGTGATTTTTTATTTTCTGAAATCATTTTTAGATCCGTATAATAATCGAGATCTTGAATGATTTTAATAATATTATTTTTATTTAATTTTCCTTTATAATCCACTTTTGCAATATGGCCATCAAAAGTTACTGAATTTATAAAATCTACTTTTTCTAATACATTTTTTATTTTAGACTTACAATGATCACAAGTCATACCTTCTACTTTTACATAAATTGTTTTCATTTTACCACCTTATAAAGACTTATTAATCAATTCATGACTCTTTAGGAAATTAACAAAATTTTCTTTTTCCGTATATCCAACTAAAGTATCCACTTGACGACCTTTATACATAATTAGTATAGTTGGTGTCCCCTGAAAGTTTCTCACTATCGAGATAAGTTTTGAATTAACATCAGAGGAATTCCATTCATCCATATTAGTGTAATAAATATCGATTCCATATTCTTTCACTACTTCTTGGACAATTGGACTAAATTTATTACAAAAACTACAGGTTGGTCTTGCGATATAAATAATTGAAACTTGATCACTATTTTTTATCGTTTCAAATAATTTTACATCTGTAGTAATTAATTCTCCTTGCAGATTACCATTACTATAAAGAGCAGCTGCTTTATATGCATTAATATCAACATCATCATTGGAAGTTGGCTGATTCGTTAGAAGAATCATAACTATTGTAATTCCAAAAAAGAAACCACAGATAATAAGAAATTCTTTTAATTTATTCTTTTTATTCATAGAACAACACCTCCAATTCATTATAATTTCTTTATATGGAGATTTTATGGAGAAAAAAATATTAGCAGGAATTTCCACTAATATTTATTATTTGGTAAGATTACTGTAAACGTTGTTCCCACATTTAAAATACTTTTTACATCGATCGTTCCATTATGATCATCAACAATATTCTTGACTACATATAATCCAATTCCTGATCCACCCATTGCTCTAGTGCGAGATTTATCGGCCTTATAGAGATATTCAAATATATAAGGAATATCCTCTTCACTAATTCCAATTCCAGTGTCGCGGATCACAAAAATAGTATTTTCTGTGGTCTGCTCTAACTTAATTTCAATTGTACCACATATATTTGTATATTTTATTGCATTGGAAATTAAATTAATAACGACCTGACTAATCTTATCTTTAGATGCGACAAGATAAAAATCTTTTTTTTGATAGATTAGGTTGATTTTCTTACGATGTAATTCTGTCTCAAAAGTTGTTAACACCTGATCGACAATTTCTCCTAAATTAATTTTTTCTTTTTTATATTCACTACGATTATTGGTCTCAACTAATTTATCGATGTCATAAACCATTCTAGAAAGTCTCTCAACTTCTAATTTGAGATTTTGTAGCCGTTCTGGACTTACCTCAAAGATCCCATCGATCATTGCTTCGATCGTTCCCTGTAAAGTTGTAAGCGGGGTTAAAAACTCATGAGTGAAATCTCCTGCCATTCTCTTTTTTAATACGAGTTGCTCATTCAAATTACGTGCTAAACTATTTACACTAGTTGCTAATTCCTGGATTTCCACTGTATCACTTTTCGATACGATGATTTTACCTGAATAATCGCCTGCTGATATTTGTTTTGTTTTCTCTTTGATTTTCATAATTGGCTTACTGATTTTAGAAGCACTGAAAATACCTAATCCGACTGATCCAAATAAAGATAACACCGTAATTAAAACAAAGATATCATTAAAAGTTTGAACAAACTTACGATCACTCTCATTATAAAAAAACGGTCCGAAATATCCTAAATTTACATATCCCAAAGATTGATCATTTTTGATGATTTCATATTTATCTTCAATATATTCTCCTTTTAAATTTGGATACATGCTTTTCATCATATCTTTCATTGAGTTGATCGTATGATTACAACTTTCTTTTTGGGAGCATGCCATACAAAATATCTGTTCATTCTTTTCATTATATACAGTTAAAATCATATGTTGCTTTAGTAAATCGTTCCCAAAGTCTTCAAAAAAAGTAATGTTTGGTACTTCGCCGCTTTCCCCATAAGCATTTGTAATTACTTGCACAATTTCTTTATTTTTAACTGCTTGTTGGACCATGACATATTTTTGGAATTGCTTTTGAAAGAAATAATTACTAACAAAATAGAGCGTAAATACAAGCAAAATAGAAATTAGAATATTAGAAAGAATCATTCTTACTTTTAAATTAATCTTCATTTCTCATTCCTACTTTTCTATTATCAAACTTATATCCAAATCCTCTTACCGTTATAATATATTTATTCTCATCATCTTCTATCTTAGCACGTAAATTCTTTATGTGTGAATCAATTGTGCGATCAAAACCCGTATAAACATCTTGAAATGCGAGAGTAATTAGTTCTTCTCTAGAATAAGTATGACTAGGATTTTGAACCAATATAGATAGAATTTTAAACTCACTAGCAGTCAAGTTAACTGGGACATCTTTTTTATAGACGGTATATCCTTCAAAATCAATCTTTAGATCATCATTAAAAATAAGACTATCTGTTTTCTCTTCTACACGTTTTAATATAGAATGAATTCTAGCAACAATTTCCTTAGGATTAAAAGGTTTGGTAACATAGTCATCTGCTCCAAGAACAAATCCATTTAATTTGCTGTCTTCATTAATTTTGGCAGAGAGCATAATAATAGGAACATTGGAACTTTCACGAATCGTAAGACAGACTTCCTCCCCTGTTATTTTAGGAAGCATCAAGTCTAATACTACAAAATCTGGTCTTTCTTTTTGAAAAACTTCTAATGCTTCTTCTCCATCATATGCGACATTAACATCAAATTGATCTTTTTCAAGATAAGCTTTTAAGGTCTCTACTATCTGTTTTTCATCATCGACAACTAATATTTTTTTCTTTTGCATATAAATACTCCTTTTTTGAATTATATAACAATAATCCCAAAAGAAAAAGAAACTAATAGGTTTTTTCTCATTTAAACGATATCGTATCCTTGATCTTCAATCGCATTCTTTATTGTTTCAAGTGTTACAATTTCTTCATCAAATTGTACAGAAACGGTCTTTTCATTAAGATTTACTTGAACGTCTGCAACACCCACTTGAGTTAATGCACCTGTAATTGCTTTAACACAGTGTTCACATGACATTCCTTCTACATTTATTATTTCATTTCTCATAATTTTTAATCCTTTCATTTTTAATTTTAAATCTTTTTAACCTAAGAGCATTTGTTAATACTGATACCGAACTTAGACTCATGGCTACTGCCCCTATCATTGGATTTAATAATGGTCCCCCAAATAAGTATAACACGCCTGCCGCAACTGGAATACCAATAACGTTATATCCAAATGCCCAGAAAAGATTTTCTTTTATATTCATAATTGTTTTTTTGCTGAGTTCTATCGCTGTTGGAACATCCATTAAATCACTTCTCATAAGGACTATGTCAGCGGATTCAATAGCAACATCGGTACCATTTCCAATTGCAATTCCAATATCAGCCTGAGCTAACGCAGGAGCATCGTTAATTCCATCCCCTACCATAGCGACCCTTTTATTCTCATGTTGTAATTTTTTAACTTCTTCTGATTTATCTTGTGGTAAAACTTCTGATAAAACTCGGTCAAGATGGACTTGTTTTGCGATTGCTTCTGCTGTTTTTTTATTATCACCAGTTATCATTACCACTTCAATTCCCATCTGATGAAGTTTTGCAATAGCATGTTTACTATTTTTTTTCACTGTGTCTGCTACAGCGATGATTCCAGATAAAATACCATCTATAACAACATACATGGGAGTTTTTCCCTCACTAGCTAAACGGTCTAGTTCAAAGTTTTCCTGATCAACTGGAATATGAAACTCATTTATCAATTTCAAGTTCCCAACTAATACTTTCTTATCTTCAACAATTGCCTTAATTCCTCGTCCTGTCAAGGAATTAAAATTCTCTACCGTACTAAAACTAATATTTTGGTTGATTGCTTCATTTACTATAGCTTGACCAAGTGGATGTTCAGAATATTTTTGAGCTGATGCAGTTATTTGTAATAATTCCTCTTTTGCAATGGAAGTAAATGTTATAATATCAGTCACTTCTGGTTTTCCTTCCGTGATTGTTCCTGTTTTATCAAAAACAATAGTATTGATTTTATGAGCGATTTCTAAAGCTTCTCCACCTTTAATTAAGATTCCATTTTCGGCGCCTTTTCCAGTGCCTACCATGATTGCAGTTGGGGTTGCTAAACCAAGAGCACAAGGACAAGCAATGACTAAAACAGATATAAATATTTTAATAGAAAATTCTAAGTCTTTCGTTCCAATAAACCATAGTAATCCTGCTACAAGCGCAATTATACATACAATAGGAACAAAATAACCTGATACTATATCAGCCATTTTAGCAATTGGAGCTTTTGATCCTTGGGCCTCTTCAACTAATTTAATGATTTGCGCAAGTGCTGTTTCATTTCCTACTTTAGTTGCTTCAAATTTTATTGTTCCAGTTGTATTGATTGATGCGGCATAGACAGTATCACCTGTTTTTTTATCGATTGGCATACTTTCTCCGGTCAACATAGATTCATCGATTGCTGTATTTCCCGTTGTAATAATCCCATCGACAGGAATTTTTGCTCCAGGTTTTACAATGATAATATCTCCGACGACTACCTCTTCAATTGGAATTTCTTTTTCAGTTCCATCGCGTTCAATCAATGCGACACGTGGTGCTAGACCCATTAATTTTTTAATTGCTTCACTCGTCTTTCCTTTTGACACTGATTCTAAAAATTTTCCTAATAAAATCAATGCGATAATAACACCAGCCGTCTCATAATAAAGGGCATGAACGAGTTCATAGTCACCTTTTGCTATTAAAATAGTATTATAAATGCTATATAGGATGGCCGCAGTCGTCCCAATTGCTATTAGAGAATCCATATTAGGACTTTTTGCGAATAGAGTTTTATAGCCAACTGTGTAAAATTTATATCCTACTAGAACAACTGGAATTACAAGGATCAATTCTACTAATGCGTATCTAAGTTGATGATGCATAGGATCTATAAAGGATGGAAAAGGAAGTGTTATAAAAGTGATCATAGGTGCCATTGCAATATACAAAAGAGGTATTGCAAATATCGCTGAAATAATAAATTTAATCCAAAGTATCTTTATTTCTTTATCCTTTTTCTCTCTATCGTGATTATAAATTTTAGAAGAATCTTCCGTTACAAGTTTATAACCGATTGCAATAATACTCTTTTCAATTTGATTTCGATCTAATTTTTTCTTATCATAACTGATCGTTGCTTTTTCTGTTGCAAAATTAACGGATGCACTTTCCATACCATCTAGTTTCTTTAAAGTTTTTTCAATTCTTGTAGCACAAGCTGCACAAGTCATGCCTTCTATATTAAGCGTTTCCTTATTCATACTATCACCTTTCTATACTAATTGTGATTGACGTAAGCGTCTCTCACTGTTATAATTGTATCAATTGCTATCGAAATTACAAGTACGTACATTTTAGTAAGATACTATCAAAAACGATACTATTAGGAGGAATATGATGAGTCTATGTCAAAACAATATTACATGTCCAGTAGATGCGACAATTAATTTAATCGGGGGAAAGTATAAATCTTTAATATTATGGCACCTACTCGATGGGACATTACGTTTCGGCGAATTGAAAAAATTAATTCCAAATGCAACAGCAAAGATGTTAACACAACAATTACGTGAATTAGAAGAGAGTAACTTGATAACTAGAACGGTATATCCTGTTGTACCACCAAAAGTCGAGTATAATCTTTCAGAGTTTGGCAAGAGTATAAAACCAATTTTAATTACAATGTATGAATGGGGAGAAAACTATTTAAAAAATAATGGAATTAAACCTTCTTGCTCTATGATGAATACAAAAAGCATTAGCAAAAGTTAATGTTTTTTTCTATTCCAATTATGTGCAGAAAAAAGAAATATATAAAAACTTTGGAATGATATCCAAAGTTTTATGTACTTTATGACTATAAAATATTATTTATAACAAAATTGTATAGCATTTTCCCTGACACTATGCTTAGTAGTAATTGCAGAAAGAATATATTTTCTATGATAGTAATATTCATCTATTAAACTTTATCTTTTGCATATATTTGTTATATAAATTATAACTATTGGCATGTTTAATGTGAGATTTCCATGAGTTTAATGACATTTCTACTTCCTTTCTATCTAACTTTCCTAGTCGATATAAGTTATTCCATTTTTTTATTTTTTTACGCATATTTCGCTTACTACGATTTCTAACAAGTATATGCGTATAGTAAACTTTATAACCACAAAAATCCACACCCATCGCAGATGGATAAATATGACTTTTAGGATTCAAGTTCAAGTTAAGAGTTTGATTTACAAATAACTCTATCTTACGATATAAGTCTCTGGCAATTTCCTTACTTGGAACTAATAAAATAAAATCATCCATATATCGTAAATAGTATTTTATCTTTAATTGATGTTTTACAAACTGGTCTAATTCATTTAAATAAATATTAGCAAAATATTGACTTGTATAATTCCCAATTGGAATTCCAATTTCATTTTTTTCATCAAAAATAAGAGTTGAGGTAATATTCAGTAATTTTTTATCACTGATATACTTTTTCATAATTTCAAATAATACATTGGGATCAATATTATAAAAAAATTTACTAATATCCATTTTCACAATATAAAAATTTCCACATATTTTTTTGGCTTCATCTATAAAATATTTTAATCGTTCTACTGCTCGATGAGTTCCTTTTCCTTTAATACATGCATAACTATCATAAATAAATTTGGGGACAATATATGGAATTAAGAATTCATAAACATACCACTGATGAATAACTCTATCACGGAAGGGTAAGGCTTTAATTATTCGTTCTTTTGGTTCATACACTTTAAATTGCCTATATTTACCGAGCTGATACCTTTCATTTTTTAATTCATTAATTAAGGAAACTAAATTTATTTCTAAATTATATTCAAAATCTAGCACTTCCTTCTTACTAGTCTTACCTATTTTTGCTCTTTCATAAGCATCATACATTTTTTCAAATGTTAAAGATTCCAAAAATTTATTTCTTAAGGTCTTTGACATGATCTTATCCATTTTTGAAGCATATCATTTATCTCAGCAATCTTATAACTCCATGCTGTATAATTTTGTTTCGTAATATATTTTGATTTTATCGCTATCCGCACTAGTATCATCAAAATAGAAAGTTTAGCCTGCGCATCCATTAGATGTTTTAATTTATCGGTCTTTCCATATGTGTTTTTTACATATACAAGCGATTTCAAGCCGGATAGTAATGTGCTTTTCGTATCATTTACCAAATTAAATTGTTCAATAGACGGGTATTTTTTCAACAGATTATAAACATATATTATTAAATCTTGATACTTTTTAATAATTTCTAAATCTGATTTACTATCATAATATATTATTTTTTTAACAATTTTCTTTTCCTGCATAAAACTATTTAATGTGATAATAATTTTTTATAAAAAATTATTTTATCAATTGCAATTTGATTATCGAGATGGTTGATATCAATGCTTTTAATATCATCAATAATTTGATCAATTTCACTTAAAATTATTTCATAATCATACCCTAACAAGCGAATAAATTTTATATACTTTTCAAATTCAGATACTGGAAACCCACATTTATTTGTCTCCTTTGAAAAGTTAGTTAATCTAAGACCTAATTCTTTATTCATTATATCCGCATCTCGTCCTAATGCTAGATAAAAATTTCCATTTTTGAATAAAAATATTTTTTCCGAATTATTGGTCTTTTTTTCTAAATAAATATCATACAACTTTTTCAACTTCCTTTTTACTCCTTTCAAATATAAAAATAAAATAGCAGACCAAAAAAATTGGTACTGCTATTTTAAAATACAAATTCTAGTGTTGGTCATTTTACTACTTACTAAAATTTAATTATTTATGTGTTTATCTAATTGTCAGGAAATTAGAAAGGAATAAAGTCCCTTTGATATACAAGGCTATGATTAATCAATTGATACAACATTATAATTAATTCTAAATATAGCCTGTGATTCAGAGCTCCAAGAGAGGACACGACTGGACGGAACGAATTGTTGCTGTTGACTCCACCATTCGTGTTACTGAACCCACCAAGCCCAGCAATCGACGTGTTATTGAAATTGGCACCGCGATTGAACCACGGATTAGAGGCTAAATCTCTTTTTATGACTTTATCCCTATGTTATTCGCTTCAGCAGATGACTAAAGACATCTGTTGAAGCACTAATCATACACATTATTTTTTCTTTACTCATTATTTTTATCCTACATAATTTTTTTCTTATGTACTAGGATAAGGGCAAAGCCCTTAAAGGTTCTTACGAACCAAGAGCGAGCTAAAAGCTCACAAGAATAATTTCTTCGAAATTATTGAAGAGAGGACACGACCGGACGGAACGAACCGCCGCTGCTGACTCCACCATACGTGCCACTGAACCCACCAAGCCCAGCAATCGACGTGTAATTGAAATCGGCACCGCGACCGAACCACGGAGAAGAGGCATACGGTAGGTAACTATGCTCTGCACTCCATCCTCCTCGGTCTGTACCCGTCCATGCGGTTCCATTATATCTGTTTGC
>DICM01000034.1 GCA_002416285.1 Caryophanales bacterium UBA5026 | reverse complement strand
GTGGCTATACAAATCAGTTCCGCGTACTATCTGGAAGTGCGACCTATAATGGAACCGCAGTTACCAACAACACTTGGATCACAATTAGTGGAACGAGTGCCGGAGTTGTATTTAATAGTAATGGAACGATTGAAGCAAGAAGTACCGATGGAATTAATACGGTCACATCATCTGCTTTAACGATTTCACAAATTGATACGACAGCACCAGTAGTCAATAGTTTAAATATCACATCCACAAATGGAAGTTACAATGCCTTAACCACAACGATCACATCGAATGTAACCGACAACTCCGGAGCAAGTATGCAGATGTATATCAGTAACACCGGATACGAGACTGGAGGGTCATGGGAAGCTTACAGTACCAGTAAGTCATGGAATGTCGGAGGAAGCCTTAATGGAGGAACGAGAACGATCTATATTACTTACATGGATCAAGCAGGAAACAAGGTTAATAGAACTTTAAGTTACGCAGTCTATGCGGAATGTAGTAGTAATACCAACACCTCTTATGGAGGATGGGGAGCATGTAGTAAGACCTGTGGAGGTGGAACACAAACTAGAAGTGTAACCGTGACAGACAATAAGACTGCTAAAGTATGTTCAACTTCAACAGGAACGCAAAGTTGTAATACACAAAGTTGTGAGGCACCATTATATGATAACGGAAATGAATACACAAGTTTATCTGGGGGCTGGAACGGCTATTGTATGGGATATGGAGCACCTTGTCTTTATGGAAAAAATGCAACATATATGGTAGTTGGTGATAATGCAACGGGGCATTATGGTGCTGGTGGATTTGTTACCAAAAATGCTATAGATTTAACTGCATACAGTTCAGTTACAATCGAGTATAAATTAAATTATTATAGTGGAAGTAAAGGATGGCCGAGATTTATGGCTGTCGTATCGAAAAGTTCCGCTCCTGGATATGGAGATTCTGGCTGTACAGACTGTGTTGTAGATGGATTTTATGATTATCAATCGAATGGTACTCTATCAATCTCTTACAGTGTTAAAACTTTAACTTTAAATGTTAGTAGCTTGACCGGCGCATATTATATTGCATTTGGGGGAAGATATACGTGGAGTTCTAGTTATGAGATACAATTTAATGTTACAAAAATCTTGCTAAAGTAAAATAATTTGAAGAAGTTAGTTTCTTCCAAACTATTTTCAAATAACGTGATAAAAACTATTGCATATAACTATTAAATATGTTAATATACTATTGTTTATTACTTATTGATATTTCTGAACTTTGAAGATTTTAATAACTAGATAAACGAATTTCAAAAAGAGGGAGGTATCATAATGGAAAAGAAAGACAAAGTTATCGTTTGTAAAGATTGTGGAAAAGAATTTACATTTACTGTTCGTGATCAAGAATTCTACGAAGAAAAAGGTTTTACAAATGAACCAGTTCGTTGTAAAGAATGCCGCGATAAGAAAAAAGCAGAGCGTAACAATAGAAGACCTAACGATAATAGAAGATTTAACGACAATCGTGACAGATTCTAATTATGAGAAACTGAAAAACCAACAATGTTGGTTTTTTATTATGTCTTGTTTAATTTCCAATAATTTTACTACCAAAATGCAAAAAAATTTGCTATACTTATAAAGAGGGTAGTGATAACATGAAATTAGAAACTGTAGCATTATTAAAACAATTTATAAAAGCAGATTTAATAGAAGTAGAAAAACAAATAAAACTATGTGATCGCCAACTTGAAGATATTATTCTTTTAGAGAATTCTGTTGCAAAAATGGAAAAGGATCTTTTTGGAATACTTGGACTTCCAGAAGCTGAATTAGATCGTATTTTAGTACTTTCTTTTCAAAATCAAGCAAGCGATGTAACACAACAATTAAATTATATACGTTCACTTTATAGACGATTAGGTAGTGGGAAAAACACTTCGTTTAACTTGGAAATGTATAAACCAGAATTAAAGAAGATTGCTCTAGCACTCAAAAGCAAAGTAAAGGATTCAGAAAAGAAAAAACAATTAATCATTACAAAACAACAATCTTATCAAGAGAACGAAAAACAGTTAAAACTCTCTTTCGAACACCTAGAAAAAAATAAAAAAGGAATGTTCCCTAACACTTATTTATTTATAAACAGTATTGATGCATCTTCTAAAAGCTTTCAGGAAAAATATCAAATTTGTTTCGACTTACTATCATTTAATAATACGGAAACCACCCATAAAAGAGCCTTATTACTAGACCGTTATGCGGAAAAGAAACAAAATGAACTAAAAAAATTAGTAAGTAATACTATCAAAGAAAAATTATCAACGTTAAATAATAAGAAGAAAGAATATGAATCTTTAGTACATGACAGCAAATTTAGTAATCTTTGTGCTGGAAAAACACAGAAGAAAAGTTTCGATTTTATATGTGATTTTTCAGAGGATGAGTTAAAACAATTGATTTATACTGGAAATGAAATGTTAAATGAAGATATATCTTTAAATGAAGTCTTAGTCGTACAATATTTGATTGCTGGAATGAGAAAAGGATTAGAGATAAAACTAACAGAGGAACAAATAACCCTTGTGAATCAAATCTATCACATTGTAAGTGAACTTCGTTTAAAAATTAAAGACAGACAAAAAGAAATGGAAACAGAGTTACGTTCATTAGGAAAAGAAATATCGAATCTTCAAGAATTTGAAAAGCAAATCAGTGAGAAACTTCTATTCTCAGATAACAGTTTCTTAAGTAAAATTGATGATTTCTTTAATAAGAGTCAAACAACATATGAATATCGTTATCAATTCTTAAAAGATATTTTAGAACAAAAAGAATTTTAAAAAAGAGGATTAATCCTCTTTTAATTTTTGAAAAACATCATCGACTGATAATTTTTCTTGAGCTTTAATATAGGATGGTTTTAAATGCAGATGAAAATGTTTCACATCTTGGGCACAACCATTATTTTGGATGAAAGTAACTCCATCTGCACCTAATTTTTTTTCGACTTTTTTCGATAACAACCGAGCAACATCTAAAATGTGCATAGCTGTTTCGTTATCCATATCAAATAAATCTAAAAAATGTTTTTTTGGAACGATTAATGTGTGTCCGTTACTATCAGGATTAATATCTAAGAAAGCCTTTACCACATCATCTTCATAAATTGTATAAGAAGGAATCGTTCCCTCTACAATACTACAAAACAAACAATTCATAATTAATCACCTTCTATATAACTATATCACAAAACAAAGAAAAAAAGAATGATGAATCATTCTTACGTGAATATCTGCGAATATTCTATTTTATTATGAAACAACAAACGCTTTTTATACAAAAGCCTAGTTAAAATCTATATTTTTTGGTACAATAATACTATTGGAGGTATTTTTATGCATACGTTAATACTTAAAAATGTGACTGTTAAAATAGAGGATAAAATAATTTTAGATGATTTCTCTCTCTCAGTTAAAACAGGGGAAATTCATGCGATTATGGGACCAAATGGTGCGGGGAAATCTACTTTATCAAAAGTAATTATGGGAGATCCACATTACGAACTTATATCTGGAGATATTTATTTTGATAATCAAAATTTAAAAGATTTAACTGTAGATGAAAGAGCTAGACTTGGAATTTTTTTAGGAATGCAGATGCCACAAGAAATACCTGGCCTTAGTAATGCGGATTTTCTTAGAAATGCAATTCATCAAAAAGAAGGTTACTCTTTTAAATTAATGTCATTTATCAAAGAACTAAATTCTACGTGTGAACAATTAAAGATGAATAAAGAGATGATTCACCGAGGAGTAAATGTTGGTTTCTCTGGTGGAGAACGTAAAAAAAATGAAATTTTACAAATGTATTTATTAAAACCTTCTATGATTTTATTAGATGAAATTGATTCTGGACTCGATGTTGATAGTTTAAAAATTGTTGGTGAAAATGTTATGGAATACTATCAAAAACAAGAGGCTGGGATTCTTTTAATTACACATTATCAAAGACTTCTGGACTACATCAAACCTGATTTTGTACATATAATGATGCATGGGAAGATCATTAAAAGTGGAACAGGTGAATTGGTTAGCGAAGTTGAAAAAAATGGATATGAAGCGATTTTAAAGGAACTTGAAAATCATGAATAATATCATTATTGAGGATCAAAAATGTAGCATTGAAGTGGATGATACAATTGGATTTGAACAAATTGAAGCGTATATTTTAAAATTAAATATTCATGTTAAAAAAGACACCATTATTTCTCTCAAAGAACAAGGTGAAATTAAAGTTGATATGACTATAAGAGTTGATCCACACACTCATGTAATCATGAAATGTCAAGATGAATCTATTAAAAGAAAAGTTCAATATCATTACTTCTTATCAGAGGGAAGTAGTTTAGCAATTGAAAGAGTATCGTGTAGTAAAGAATCAAAATCATTAGAAATTGTCGAACTAAATGGATATGGTGCCAGTTTTAATACTGTGCAAAGAACAATTATGATGGGAAAACAACGAATGGATATTGTTGCTTATCATAATGCGAAAAAGACAACTAGTAATATCGAAAATAGAGGTGTAACACTCGAAGACGGAAGTGGCTATTGGAATGTTACTGGCATGGTTTATCCAGGAATGACAGAATGCGTAATTAATCAAAAAAATCATATCATCAATCTAAACAATAAAACTTCAAGAATCAATCCAAACTTATTAATTGAAGAAAACAATGTAACAGCAAATCATTCAGCTTATATTGGAACCTTTGATGAAGATATTTTCTTTTATTTAGAAACACGTGGTATTCCTAGAGACAAAGCCCTTTCTTTACTTGTTGAAGGTTTTCTGACCGAAGGAAGTATGGAAGAGGAAATAAAAGAAAGAATAAAACTGATTTTAGGAGGTGAAAAATGAATCGAAATGACTTTGCAATGTTAAAAGATGAAATTATTTATTTCGACAATGGTGCTACCACATTAAAACCGATGTGTTTAAGTGAGGCTGTAAGTGAATATTATAATAAATATAGTGCGAATGCACATAGAGGAGATTATGATATCAGTTTAAAAGTAGATACAATGTATGAAAAAACGAGAGACTTAGTACGTGATTTTATCGGTGTTTCCAAAAGTGCCGAAATTGTCTTCACAAGTGGTACGACAGATTCTTTAAATAAAATCATTTATGGTTATTTTCGGTATCATTTAAAAAAAGGTGATGAAGTTCTTCTCACAAAAAGTGAACATGCATCAAATGTTCTACCGTGGTTTGAACTAGCAGACGAGATGGGAGTTGTAATTCGCTATATTGAATTAGATGATCATCTGCAAGTAACGATCGAGAATGTAAAAAAAGCGATTACAAATAAAACGAAAGTAATCAGCTTGGCACATATTACAAATGTGGCAGGAGATATAAGACCGATAAAAGAAATTATTCAGTATGCTCATGAAAAGAATGTTTTAGCAATTATAGATGGCGCACAAAGCGTACCACACATGAAAATAAATGTCACGGATCTAGATATAGACTTCTTAGCTTTTTCTGCTCATAAGATGTACGGTCCAACTGGTGTAGGTGTTCTTTACGGCAAAGAGAAATACCTAGCCAATATCCGCCCAATTATTTTTGGTGGAGGTATGAATGTTAGTTTTTCATCGGATGGAGTGCGAATCTATAATGAGTTACCTGGATTGCTTGAGGCTGGAACGCCAAATATTGCTGGAGTAATTGGATTTGGACGTGTCATTGAATATCTAAATGAAATTGGTGTTGAAAAAATAGCACAACACGAACATGAGTTAAGAAACTATGCCATTCAGCAAATGAAACAAATCCCTTCCATTATTCTTTACAATGAGAAAAGTGAAAGTGGAATTATTACATTCAATATGGATGGAGTATTCGCTCAGGACTTAGCTGTTTATTTAAACAAATATCATATTTGTGTAAGAGCAGGTAATCATTGTGCAAAGATCTTAAAAGATGAATTGGGAATTAAAAATACCTGCCGTGCAAGTTTTGGACTATATAATACCAAAGAAGAAATTGATACTTTTGTTAAGGTTTTATCAAATCCTAATTTAAAGGAAGAAATCATATAGAAATAATCGGTGATAAACCGATTATTTTTTTGAGATTATACTTAATAATCTCACTAATTGGTATAGATATAGTAACAACTTATATTCTTATTTTTTAAATATAGAGCACGATAATATTAGTGAAAAAGTAATAAAGTTTAAAATATTGCTGATTGAGAAAATAAACATGGAGTAGTTATAATACAATTATATTGATTCCTAGTATACCAAATATTTTAAGGGGGGGAGTATTATGTATATTCAACTAAAAAAAGTATCAAAGACTTATCAAATGGGTGAATTAACAATAACTGCTGTAGAAGATGTAAATTTTGATATTGAAAAAGGAGAATTTGCTGTTGTTTTAGGACCGTCAGGTGCCGGGAAGACAACTGTTTTAAATATTCTAGGAGGAATGGACAAATGTAATCAGGGTGAAGTTATAGTAGCAGATAAAAATATTACAAAATATAATAATAAAGAGCTTACAAAATATCGACGGAATGACATCGGTTTTGTTTTTCAATTTTATAATTTAGTTCAAAATTTAACTGCCTTAGAGAATATTGAGCTTACCAATCAAATATGCAAAGATACCCTAGCACCCAAGGAAGTTCTTACTAGTGTTGGTTTAAAAGATAGAATGGATAATTTTCCTTCACAGTTGTCAGGTGGCGAGCAACAAAGAGTAGCGATTGCTCGAGCATTAGCTAAAAAACCAAAACTACTCTTGTGTGATGAACCAACTGGTACCTTAGATTCCCAAACTGGACAGAAAGTTCTTGACGTATTACAAAGAAATTGTAAAGAATATCAAATGACTGTTATTGTAATTACTCATAATGTAGCAATCGCTGAGATGGCAGATCGAGTTATAAAAATGAAAAATGGAGCTGTGGAACAAATTATCATAAATAAAAATCCATTGAGCGCAAAGGAGTTAAAGTGGTAATGAGACTACTATTAAAAAGTACTTTGAAAAAAATAAAAAAATCTATAGGAAGATTTTTATCTATTATGTTGATTATTGCGCTCGGTATAAGCATATTCATTGGACTTCGTGAATCAAATGTCGAAATGCTTTTTACAGCAGATTATTATTATGATAAAAATAATTTGATGGACTTTAAAGTAACAAGTACCTATGGATTAAATGATGAAGACATTATCGCTCTACAAGAATTAAAAAACGTACAAGAAGTCGTGCCCTCATATTCTGTGGATGTCATTAGTAATGGGGAATCAATTCGTGTTCATGCAATCGAACAGAACATGAATAATGTAACACTAGTGAATGGTAAAATGCCAAAAAGCAATAACGAATGTGTTGCTGACTATTCAAAATATAAAATTGGTGACATGATATCTTTCACAAAGAACAATAAAACGGATATTTTATTAATACAAGAATGTAAAGTAACTGGAACGGTTAAATCAGTACTCTATATTCGTGACGAAAAGGGAATATCAACTGTTGGAAATGGCAGACTATCTTCTTTTATATTTACTAAAAGAGAAGTTTTTAAGTCGGATTATTACACCGAAGCATATTTGATAGCAAAAAATTCAAAAAGCGAACAATCCTATTCTAACAATTATACAAAAACAATAAAACCTTTAGAAGAAGAACTGAAAATTTTAAAACCACCTCGAGAAACAGTTCGCTATGAGGAAATTTTAAAGGATGCACAGGATCAAATAACTAATATAAACGATGAATTATCTAATCCGAAAGCAAAAACAGATGAGAACAAATTAAACGAACTTGAAAAACCAGTTTGGTATATACTTGATCGTACTGATAATAGTGGTTATATTAGCTACAAAGAAGATATTATAAAGGTGAATGCGATTGCTAAAATTTTACCTTTCTTCTTTGTTGTTATTGCCATATTAATGATTCTAAACACTTTGACAAGATTAATTGAAGAAGAAAGAACGGAAATTGGAATTCTCCAATCGAACGGTTTTGGTAAAATACATATTATACTTAGCTATTTGGCGTATGTCTGTTCTTCAGGACTAATCGGTGTTGGAGTAGGGTTAATCATTGGATATAGTTTGATCCCGCCGATTGTATATAGTTCATTTTTAGCTAGATATTATGTACCAGAATTGATAACAATCGTAAATCCAATACTAGTTCTATTAGTTGTGATAACTACTTTATTAATTATGGTTATAGTAACAGTTGCTGCTTGTATGAGGGAATTAAAAGAAGTTCCAGCATCACTTTTGAGACCCAAAGCACCTAAGAGTGGGAAAAAAGTTCTTCTTGAGCGAATTAGCTTTATCTGGATGAAATTAAATTTTTTGTGGAAAACAACAGTAAGAAATATATTTAGATATAAAAAAAGAATTATTATGACAATCTTAGGAGTAGCAGGATGTACTGCTTTGCTAGTTACAGGCATGGGATTAAATGATAGCATCGACAATATATCCAAACTACAATATAAGAATATCATTAAATATGATGCTATGTACGTACTACAAGAGAATACGAAAACATTATCAGATCAATTGTCCAAATTGTTTATAGAATCAGGAATAAATAATCCGTTATTAATAAATCAAAACACTTTTAAATTTTCATTTGATCATAAAACAGAAGATGTTTATGTAGTAATACCATCTGATTTAGAAAAGTTCAATAATTATGTTAATTTAAAAAGTATCGTGAGTCATAAAAATATCCGTATAAATGATGATGGTGCAATCATAACCAAACAAATGGCACAGCATTTAAATATTAAAATAGGAGACAATATTACCATTAAAAATAGTAGTAATGAGTTATTCTATCTAAATGTTTCTGACATTGTTGAAAACTATGTATCACACTATATCTATATCAGTGAAAATTATTATAAAAAGAAGTTTAACAATGATGTCAGTTATAACGCTATTTTAACTGATGAAAAGATAGAAAAAAATATTAAACTAAATGATTACGGAATATTAATGGTGAATAATACCAGTGATATCATTAGCAATTTTAATAGTTTTGTAAAAGGATTAAATAAGATAATTATTATGATCATCGTATTTGCTTGTTTTTTGGCATTTATCGTTTTATATAATTTGACGATTATAAATGTTAGTGAAAGAAAAAAAGAAATTGCAACCTTTAAAGTTTTAGGATTTTACGATAGTGAAATATCGTCGTTTGTATATAGAGAAACCTTGATATTAACATTTTTGGGAATTGGCTTAGGATTGATTATAGGTAAATATCTCCATGCGTTTGTCATGAGTACGGCTGAAACAGATAACATAAAGTTTTTAAGACAAATAAATTTGAGTAGCTATTTTTTATCAGTAGTGCTTACAATACTATTTTCGGTACTTGTTCAAGTAATAATTAGCAAATCATTGCAAAAGATTGATATGATAGATTCACTGAAATCTACTGAATAATTTGTTTAAAATAAAGAAATAGTAACTGGAATCATAAAAAAATATGGTATAATGTTAAAGTACGGAGGTTAGCTTATGGATTTAGTTGTTTTTATTGTAATAGCTGCACTTATTGTTGTTATCTTTAAAGATTTTAAAAGTTTAATTTATTTTGTTGGTATTGTAGAGATTTTTCTTAGAGTAGTGACTTTTATTCGGACTCATATTGGCCTTCCTGAGATTTCAGAAGCGATTGCCAAATATGTTCCAAATTCTATTTTAGATATTTTTGCAAAGTATTCAACAGGATTATTCTACGATATTTTATGTTGGGGATTTGTAATTTGTTTTCTTTTCCTTGACTACTATCTATTACAATATTTTATGAAAAAGAAACACTAAAAAGGAGTACTAAGTTACTCCTTTTTTCATATCATATACAGGAGGAACTTTATGGAAAAAAATCATGCTTTGCAAATGATATTAAAATTAGGGGCAACAGAAGACCAATTAGGCGATAATTTTGAAGTTTTAGATAGTAAGATGATAGAAGAATTAATATTAGCGTATGGACCAGAGATGAGTCATGATCATATGGAGTTTTTTACTTTTTATCATTATTTGCAGGATGGAGATATTGCCGCTGTGAAAGCGATGATGTCAAAGTATAAGCGACCATGTGATAAATCCAGTGAAGAATCATTTCTTGCATGGAAGCAAGAGGCTTTATTTCAAAGGCTACTATATCGTGAACTAAAAAAACAGCAATGTATGGTACCATCTAAAAACATTCAAAAAAGAAAAGTAAGAGCACCAAGAGGAGAATATTAACCTTCTTTTGACAAAAAATGCTCTTTTTTTATTTTATAATGTAATTGGTGATGCCTATGCGCATTTATTATTTATTTATTATTAAAAAAGACTATGTTCGTATTTATCGAAAAAACGGTTTAGTCTTATATCGCACTTTGGAAAATCTTTTTCATTTAAAACAATACGATTTTTCATATGGACTCTCCATTTATGAACAACTTTGTCAAACATTTGCAGTAACTGTCCTTGAAAATTATATTAGTAGTAGGTTCGTTGTAAAACCGATTGGAAAAAAAGCGATGCAAGTTCATTCTTTAATTGAAACAACAATCATTGAAATTAATCCATCTTGTGTGATCATTAAAACTAATCGTAATTTTCCAGATATATTGAAAATTTTTCATATTTATAACCGACATATTTTTGTATGCGATTTTAAAAGTGGAAACTATTTCTGGTTAAGCGAACAAATTCAAAAAAGAAGTCAACTTTTGTCAGGACAAAGCATACATTAGACTAGGTGGTTATCATGGATAAGAAAACAGAATTTAAAGAATTTGTAAAAGGTCATCCAAAATTAATCTCATTTGTTAAAAATGGTGAGATGACTTGGCAAAGATTTTATGAAATGTATGATCTTTATGGTGGTGAGGGAGAAGTTTGGAATCCTTATTTATCAAAAGAGAATACTAGGCAAGCTGTCGGAGCAGCCGCTACTGGGGCAGCCGCAGCTACCGCTGGTGTTGGTCTTGCAGACATGTTTGGTTGGTTAAAACAAATTGATTTAGACGGTGTTCAAGGTGGAATCAATAGTTTACAGCGTGTCCTTTCTGTTATTTCTGACTTAAAAACACCTGAAACTAAAAAACCCGAATACAAGCCACGCCCATTATATAAACACTTCGAAGATTGAGCTTAGAAGTCCAATTTAAACTAAAAAATAATCCTCTTTACATTCAATATTTAAGAGAAAACTCTATTTGGTACAAACATTTAAATCGCGATCCAGATACATTTAAAATTTTTGAAGAAGAAGTGAAAGATGCATATCAACTAAGACCGACCGATCGCATTAGCAAAGCTCTTGAAACAATTGAACTTGTGCAAAATGTTTTAGCAACTATGAATTAATATGATACAATAAATTAGAGGTGTTGTTATGAGGATTATTAGTGGAAAATATAAAGGAAGAACAATAATGGGCTATGATATCTTTGGTACACGACCTACAATGGATCGAGTGAAAGAATCACTTTTTGCTATGATCGGTTCTCACGTAAAAGAAAAAGATTGTCTAGATCTTTTTGCTGGAAGTGGAGCACTTGGAATAGAAGCACTAAGCAACGGTGCTAGAAGTTGTGTTTTTGTTGATCAAAATCCTAAAGTAATTGCAACATTAAAAGAAAATTTGAAAAAAATAGGTGTGCAAGAGGACTACCAATTATTACAAGCAGATTTTAAAGAAGCCTTAAAAAAATTTAAAATTGAGCAAAAAAGCTTCGACTTGATTTTTTTAGATCCCCCTTATCAGGAATCACTAATAGAGCCAGCTTTGAAGATGCTGAAAGAATATAATCTTTTAAATGAAAATGCGGTTATTGTATGTGAAGCAGAGAACGAAGAATATCCGCTTCCATATCCAATTTGGAAAGAAAAAAAATATGGGTCAAAAACAATAAGATTACTTCAAGTAAAAGAATAATGAATTTATGAAACAAGAAGGGATTCTTGTTTTTTTATTGTATCTTGTTTTCGAGGAGGTGAGAGTGTTGAAAAAATATCCCTTTGTAAAACAGGATGGAGAAAAAGAGTGTGGAGTCGCATGTCTACTAATGATTATTAAATATCATAGAGGATATGTACCTAATTTGGTATTAAATCAAATGACAAAAACCGGAAAAGATGGAACGAATGCTTATCGTCTATTACAAGCAGCAAAAGAATTAGGAATGGAAACAAGAGGCATCAAAATTTCATTTTCAGAGTGGACAAGAGATCTATTGATACTTCCATGTATTGTTCCTGTGTTAATAGATAAAATTTATGAACATTATGTCGTTCTCTATGAGATTGACTTTAAAAAGAAAAAGCTTATCATCGCTGATCCTGCTAGAAATATTCAAGCTTATTCCTTTGCAGATTTTGAAAAAATTTATCGGAATACATTGCTATTTTTATATCCTATTACGACTTTACCAGTCTATTCGGAACAAACATTTTTCAAAAGTTTTTTGCAGTTATTAAAACCACATTGGAAATTGCTCTTTAAGATTATTATCGTATCCCTTTTTATCATAGTATTATCGCTGATTAGTTCTTATCATTTAAAAAGTATTATCGAAATGATTAACTTAAATCAAAAGTCATTGTTTTCAATTGTTTTTCTTGTTTTTTCCTTGTTATTTTTCATAAAGATAAGTTTGGAATTTTTTCGAAACATCCTTGTTTCTAAATTTTATAATGTGCTTGATAAAATACTAACTCCTGATATTTTGAAGACGATACTCTCACTTCCATATCCATATTATCGATTAAGACCAACTGGTGATTTTTTGTCACGTATTCAAGATTTGGCTGTTATTCGTTCTAGTGTTTTGCAGATGATTGTTACATTTCTGATAGATGGGATGTTATCTTTATGTGCTTGTTTCATCATCTACCAAATTCATCATTTACTATTTTTTTTAGTACTATTGTTACTGTTGTTATTGTTTATCGTTCACTCCATTTTTCAACCAATATTTGAAAAATTAATCAGGCGTTCACAAGAAGAGAAAAGTAGAAATACCACTATCATGATTGAATCGATTAGTGGATTTGAAACGATTAAAGGATTGAATTTAATGAAACAGTTCTCTGATACATTTCGTTATAAGTATCTTACTCATGTAGATCATAATCTTGATATGGACAAAATCTATTATCGCTATATTTTTTTTAAGGATGTTCTATGTCAATTAGGTTATTTTATTCTCTTGATGATAGCCTCTTATTTCACTTTAAAAGGTGTGATAAGTTTCGGTTCTTTTCTAGTATTTCAAGCTGTTTTAACATATGTGTTAGAACCACTTCAAGAGATTTTTAATAGTAATATTTCTTTTAAAGAAATGAAACAAGCTTATTTGAGAGTTGTAGAACTTGATACGGAAACTAAAAGCAATAATTTACTTTTTTGTTCTAAAATCAACCAACTGACTTTCAATCATCTCACTTATCCAAAAGAAGAGCCTATTTTAAAAGATATTAATTGTAATTTTTATATTGGTGAGAAGATTATGCTGATAGGACCTTCCGGTAGCGGGAAAAGTACCTTATTAAAAATTCTCAAAGGATACGAGAAAGTAGAACGTGGAATGTATCAAATTGATGGTTTGGACTTTTGTGATTTTGATCCTGTTACGGTTCAAGAAAAAGTTGATTATCTTTCTCAAAATGAAATTTTATTTACCGATACAATCTATCATAATTTACTATTGAATCGAAATCTTTCTCTAGAAGAGTTAAAACAAGTTAACTGGATTTGTGAGTTGGATACCATTTTAAAAAAAAGACCAATGGGATATCATACCCTTTTAGAAGAGAACGGATTTAATGTTTCAGGTGGAGAAAAGGACCGTATTGTTTTAGCTAGAACCTTGTTAAATAATAATAAAATTCTTTTGATCGATGAGGGGCTGAGTCAGGTTGATCATAATATGGAACGACGAATTTTGAAAAGAATTTTTGAAACCAATAGAAATCATTTAATCATTATGATTTCTCATCGATTAGACAATCTCGATTTATTTGATCGAGTAATTGAGATGAAACAGGGAAAAATTGTAGCTGATAGTAGAAAAAAGAATGAATAATAGAACCTTAATTAGAAAGGACTGATTTATGCTTAGAATGATTCGAAATTTATTTGTCTTAATTTGGCTTTTTCATTAGTGAAATAATCAATCGAGATATATGGAATAGAAGGAGGTACTTATATGACTATATTAACAAATACTGAATTAACAGCTATAAATGGTGGAGGCATTAGTTTAGGTGCTTTATCACTAATAGGGGCAGGAATTACCTTGCTAATTGGAATTATCGATGGTTTTTTAAGGCCACTTGCATGTCGGAGATAAGGAGGATTTTATGTTGTTGAACAAAGAAGAGTTAGAAAAAATAAGAGGTGGATCCATCAATGGGACACTGATTAATGCTTTTGTAAGAGGACTTAATAGTTTTCTTGATTTAGGTAGAAGTCTTGGTACGGCACTCCGTATGATTAGTGCTGGTTCATTTTGTAAATTATAGAACAGAGAACATATTTAGTTTTAACACTAAATATGTTTTTATATGTATTTAAATCATTCAATATATCATAAACTTGCCTTTTTTATAAAATGTGTTATAATACGAAACTAATAAAAGAGGGGGGTATTTATGACCAGAGAAAATCGAACGAAAAATTCACTAAAAACAATTGAAATTTTATTTGCGGAAAATAAAGATTTGGTGGAATCTTTTGTTGAAGATTTAAATGATGAGGATTTGTTACAAACAGTCTATTTAAAACTTATAGAATTGTTATTTAAATACCGTAATTTACCTAGATATCAAATGAGAGCTCAAATAAAGAGAACTCTTTCAACTATGAAGGAACACTCTGCTGTTATTGATATACAACAGGAAAAAGAATGTTTTCGCACTTGGCAACTTGCTTGTATTAATGCGAATGAAGAAATGAAATATAAAGTGGCGCTACCAACAATGGTTGAAGAATTTTTAGAAAATACAAAATTATCAGAACGAGAAAAAGTCGTTTTAACAAAAAGGTTTGGATTACAAAATCAATTAGCAACTTCTCGAAAAGAACTTGCTAAAGAATACTATGTAAAAGAAGAAAGAATGCTAGCAATCGAAAGTAGAGCACTTAGAAAATTAAAACATGAAGAGGGGTTATATGATTTTGCTGACTATATGGATTATCCTACTAAGATAAGACAAAAAATAAAAAAATATAATAACTTCGTATAGTAGAATTTATTGTGATGATATAATAAATATAAAAATATTAGATTTCACTTCCTTTCTTGTCGTTTTTTTCAAACTTTTACAACTATTTGCTTGAAATAAATTTCATATTTTGATATAATAGCGACAGCAAGAAGGGAGGGAATAATATGACTAAAGTTGTTGTACGTGACGGAAAATTAGACAACGCGCTAAGAACGTTCAAACAAAAAAACATGAAAAATGGCCTCCTAAAAGCAGTTCGTGAAAGACAAGAAGGTTATTTAAAACCTGGAGTTAGAAAAAGAAATGCGAAAAAAGAAGCAATTCGCAATAGCAGAAAGAAAAGTAGAGAATTCAACTAAGAGCCGTTTGGCTCTTTCTTAATTTAAGGAGAGATATTATGAGAGAACGTATTTTAGAAGATTTAAAAGCTATGATGAAAGCGCAAGATAAAGAACATTTAAGTGTAATTCGAATGGTAAAAGGCGCTATGCAGATGGAAGAATTAAATAAAAAGCGTGAATTAACCGATGAAGAAGTGATTGATGTTATTTCAAAACAAATTAAAACACGAAAAGAATCAATTCAAGAATTCGCAAAAGGAAATAGAGAAGATCTGATTGAAAAAACAGAACGAGAAATCGTTATTCTAGAAGATTATATGCCAGAGCAGTTAACAGAAGAAGAAGTTACGAAGATTGTAATGGATGCTGTAGCAGAAGTAAATCCGACTGCTATGTCTGATATGGGAAAAGTTATGGCAATCGTAACTCCAAAAGTTAAGGGAAAAGCAGATATGAGTTTCGTTAGTAAACTTGTAAAAGAGCAAATGAATAAATAGCTTACAGAAAATCTGTAAGTTTTTTTATAAAAACTTTCTCTTGTGTTGAACATTTGTTCGTTTTATGGTAATCTAAATAGGGAGTGATATTATGGAGATCTATCTAAAACGTATTAGCTGAGTGGATAAACCAGAAAAAAATGAGTATCCTTTTAATGTTGCTGTTATTAAAAACTCAATAGAACTTATATTATACAGAACATTATGATTGAGTGAAAATATTTTGAAATAATCCAGAATTGTTCTTCCGAAATTTAAAAATAAATATAGAAGAGTTTTAAAATGTGCTATAATAGAAATAATTTTTAGAAATATGAGGTGTAACATGGATAAAATTATAGTAAAAGGTGCGCGAGAAAACAACCTTAAAAATATTTCAATTGAATTACCAAAAAATAAATTAATTGTCATGACTGGAGTGTCCGGTTCTGGTAAAAGTAGTTTAGCATTTGATACAATCTATGCAGAAGGACAAAGACGATATGTAGAAAGTTTAAGTGCCTATGCAAGACAATTTTTAGGTGGAAATGACAAACCGGACGTTGATAGTATCGAAGGACTCAGTCCAGCTATCAGTATCGATCAAAAAACAACCAACAAAAATCCGAGAAGTACTGTAGGAACAGTAACTGAAATCTATGATTATTTAAGATTGTTATATGCTAGAATTGGAGTTCCTTATTGTCCGAATCATCATCGTCCAATTAGCAGTCAAAGTATCGAAGAAATGACGAATCAGGTATTAAAGCAAGAAGAAGGAACAAAAATCCGTATTTTAGCTCCGATTATTCATGGAGAGAAAGGAACTCATAAAGATACTTTAGAACATCTAGCAAAAGAAGGATATGTGCGTGCTCGAATTGATGGAGAAGAATATGAGTTAACAGATACAATCGAGTTAGAAAAGAATAAAAAACATGATATTGATGTCATTGTTGATCGTTTAATTTTAAAACCAGAAATCCGTAGTCGTCTTTATGAATCAATAGAAGCAACATCGAAGCTTGCTCATGGGAAAGTTTTAATTGATGTTGTTTCCAAAGAAGAATTTCTTATGAGTGAAACCTATGCTTGTCCAGATTGTGATTTCTCTCTTCCAGAACTAGAACCTAGAATGTTTTCATTCAACGCCCCATATGGCGCTTGTCCAGACTGCAAAGGACTTGGAATTAAATATAAATTATCGGAAGAATTAATTATTCCAGATCGTAATTTAAGTCTCCATGAAGGTGCCATTGTTGCAATTAATTTAGATGATGCGAATATTACCTCAACCGAATTAGAAACAGTCTGTAAACATTACGACATTGATCCAGATATTCCAGTTAAAGATTTACCAAAGAAAAAATTGGATATTATTTTGTATGGCTCACCAGATCCACTAGAATTTCATTATGTATCCAAAAATGGAAATTCAAGAAAAACAACAAATTACTATGAAGGAATTATTAATAATCTAGAACGTCGCTATGTAGAGACGAAAAGTACTTGGATTAGGGATTGGATTGAACAATATATGATGGAACTTCCTTGTCCTACTTGTCAAGGAGCCAGACTAAATCCATCGACACTTTCTGTATTAGTTGGTGGAAAAAACATTTATGAAGTAACTGAATTATCAATTATTAATTTGATAGATTTCTTTGACTCTTTAAAACTTTCTAAAGAGCAAGAAGAGATTTCAAGACTAATTATAAAAGAAATCCACTCACGTTTAAGTTTCCTAAATAATGTCGGACTTTCTTATTTGACACTCGCTAGAAATGCAGGAACTCTAAGCGGTGGAGAAGCACAACGAATTCGTTTAGCAACACAAATAGGATCTCATTTAACAGGAGTATTATATGTACTAGATGAACCTAGTATCGGGTTACACCAACGGGATAATGATCGCCTGATTAAATCAATGTTAGAAATGCGTGATTTAGGAAATACCCTCATCGTCGTAGAACATGATACTGATACGATGATGGCCTGTGATTATTTGGTAGATATTGGTCCTGGAGCAGGACTTCATGGTGGACAGGTTGTCGCATCAGGAACTCCAGAGGAAGTAATGAAAAATAAAGATAGCTTAACAGGACGCTACTTAGCTGGTGTTGAAAAAATTGATGTTCCGGCTACTAGAAGAAAAGGAAATAAAACATATTTAGAAGTAAAAGGTGCAAAAGAACATAACTTAAAAAATATTAATGTTAAAATACCACTTGGCACATTTACCTGTGTCACTGGTGTTTCGGGATCTGGTAAAAGTAGTTTAGTAAATGAAATTATCTATAAAGCTGTTTCTAATAATCTTTACCGTTCAAAAGAAAAACCTGGTTTATTCAAAAGTATCAAAGGATTAGAGAACATCGATAAAGTGATTGATATATCGCAGACTCCAATCGGACGGACACCACGTAGTAACCCAGCTACTTATACTGGTGTCTTCGATGATATTCGCGATGTTTTTACAGAAACGAAAGAAGCCAAATTACGAGGATACGATAAGGGCAGATTTAGTTTCAATGTCAAAGGTGGTCGTTGTGAAGCATGTTGGGGAGATGGTGTGAAGAAAATTGAAATGCACTTTCTTCCAGATGTTTATGTTCCTTGTGAGGTGTGTGGAGGAACACGCTATAATAGTGAAACATTAGAAATAAAGTTTAAAGGAAAAAACATTTATGATGTCTTAGAAATGAGAGTAGAAGAAGCACTAGAATTTTTTGAAAACTTTCCTAAGATAAAATCAAAATTACAAATGTTAGTAGATGTTGGTTTATCCTATATTAAACTTGGACAAAGCGCTCCAACTCTCAGTGGTGGAGAAGCAGGAAGAATTAAATTAGCTAAGGAATTGCAGAAAAAACCAACGGGAAAGAGTTTATTTATTCTAGATGAACCAACCACAGGATTACATAGTGATGATATTAAAAAGCTACTAGTTATTCTAAACCGTATTGTTGACAATGGTGATACGGTACTGGTGATTGAACATAATCTAGATGTGATTAAAGTAGCAGATTATATTATTGATTTAGGACCAGAAGGAGGAGATCAAGGTGGAGCAATTGTAGCCACTGGGACTCCTGAAGAAGTCGTAAAGGTAGAAACAAGTTACACTGGACAATTTTTAAAAAAATATTTGATGTAGGATTCCACTAGTTGGAATCTTTTCTATATGCAAATAAGAAAAATGTTGTTAGTACAATTATTTACTTTCTGCATACCTTTTTGTTAGAAAAATCAAAGATACATCTTTGCTGAATTATACTTTATTCGGTATAGTGTAATTGGTGATGATATGAAAAAAACAGTGAACTATTTAAAGACTATATTTAGTGGGATGGATGAAATTGAATTAGAAAAAAGTTGTTTCTGGGAATGTGGAAGAGAATTATCAAAATATTCGATTAGAGAACTAAATTTTATTCATGAATTACTACAAGAAAACTATGGAAACTTAGTTGTGTTTTCTCTTCGAAATTTAAGGTTCATGAAACTATTTTATGAAAAATATAAAGAGTATCCTTCCATAATTAGTGATTATCCCAATGTTACATGGTATATGCATATTATTATTATGAAACGATGTAGGATTATGGAGGATTGTATTTACTTTTTATCCTTGTCACAACTGAATCACTATACTAGTTGTCAATTAGAACGTACAATTATACGACTTAACGGAAAGAAACCAAAAAATCATGATATAATAAAGAGGGAGTAGAGTTTGAAAAAACTTTAACTTCTAAAGAAATTTTATTAGATATGAAGAGAGTTATGCTTTTACATATTCATAACAAGGGAGATTTAAGAGAAAGGAAAATAGATATGACAGTACACAATGAAGCAAAAAAAGGAGACATCGCTAAAAGCGTAATTATGCCAGGCGATCCAATGCGTGCCAAATACATTGCAGAACATTATTTGGAGAATCCAAAATTAGTCAATACTGTAAGAGGAATGTATGCCTATACAGGAATTTATCATGGAAAAGAGTTGACGGTAATGGGCTCTGGAATGGGAATGCCAAGCATGGGTATTTATTCATATGAATTATTTCAATTTTACGATGTAGAAGAGATCATTCGAATTGGAACTTGTGGAGCTTATGCTGCAGATTTAAAATTATTTGATATTGTTCTATCAGAACAAGCCTATACCGAAAGCAATTTTGCTCTTACTTATAACAATTCTGAATGTCACTATGTAAATTCAGATGATTGTTTAAATAAAAAAATCATAGATATAGCAAACACAATGAATATTCCAATTTTTAAAGGAAATACTATTTGTGTAGACTTTGTAGACTTTTATATGGAGGATCCGGAAACTTACTTTAAAAGAGTTCCAGAAACATTAAAACCATTATCAGGTGAGATGGAGGCATTCGCATTATTCTATGTTGCTGCATCACTGCATAAAAAAGCATCATGCTTAATGACAGTTGTCGATTCACCATATATTGAACAAAAAGTGAGTCCAGAAGAGAGGGAGCAAGCACTTGATCGAATGATTACGTTAGCTTTATCTTCATTGACATAAAGGGGGTTATTTATGAACTACAAACGATATGATATGAACGGGTATCATCTTCATATGATTACAACAGCAAGATTTAAAACAATCTATTTTGCTGCTAATTTTAAAAGAGAAACTCAAAAAGAAGAAATTACAATCCGTAATTTCCTATCAGATATGCTTACGAATACTACTAAGAAGTATCCAACAAAAAGGGATTTGGAGATTGCAGTAGAAGATTTATATAGTTTATCGGCAGGTAGTTCGTCTTATATAACAGGAAATTATGATGTAATCTCCCTGTCAGGAACATTTTTAAACGAGATTTATACCGAGCCTGGTATGAATGAAACCTCGATCGCATTTTTGATGGATCTATTGTTTGATCCAAATGTTGAAAATGAGACTTTTGATGAATCATCTTTTGAATATGAAAAACAATTGATGCAGGACGATTTTGAAAGTATTAAAGATAATCCTAATCGCTATAGTAAAATAAGACTACATGAACTAATGGCACCTAATTTACCAATTGCTTTTCATGGTTTTGGTTATGAAGAAGATCTCCCGTCTATTACAAGAGAAAATTTATATCAATACTATAAAAGTGTTTTAGAAAATGATGTAGTGGATATCTTTTTGGTTGGTAATTTTGAACCACAGGAAATGAAATCATTAATTGAAAAATATGTTCCACTCGTTCGATCACAAAGAGAAAGTGGAAGCCACTTTGTCGAACTGCCAATTCACGATGAGGTTGTTATTGCCAAAGAGACTTTGCCTCTTAAACAAAGCCGTTTAGCACTCGGACTGAAAACGGAATCGTTAACCGATCTAGAGCGTAAATATATTTTAAATGTTTATAGTTTTATTCTAGGTGGTGGAAGTGATTCCAAACTGTTTGCGAACGTGCGCGAAAAGAATTCGCTATGTTATAGTATTCATGCGACACCAACAATGCTTTATGGGACGGTAGAAATTAGTGCGGGAATTGAAGGAAAAAACTATGAAAAGACGGTTTCCTTAATTAAAGAATCAATCCAAGAGATGAAAGAAGGAAAGATTTCAGACCAAGAATTTGAACGAACAATTACAACTTATTTAAATGGTTGCAAAGAAGTTGCCGACTCACAGCAAGCAATCGTATCAAATTACTTATCGCATGAATATCTAGGAAATGATTTAATCGAGGACAAGATTGAAAAGATAAAATCTATTACTAAGGAAGATGTTATTCAATTTGCTCAAAAAGTTCATTTAGATACGATCTTCTTATTAGAAGGAGGTTCAAATGAAGCGATTACTGAATAATTTAGACGTTGCAGTCTATCATGAAAAAATGGCGAGTGGCTTAAGTGTTTACGTTGTTCCAAAATCAGAAGCAAGTGGTATTTATGCCACATTCTCAACTCATTACGGTTCTGTAAATCGTGAATTTGTTCCATATGGAAAAACTGAAATGATTACAGTTCCTGATGGAATCGCTCATTTTTTAGAACACAAAGTATTTGAGCAGAATAATAGAGAAGATCCTTTTACTTTCTTCGGTGGAAATGGTAGTGATTGCAATGCTAATACGACCAATTATAAAACCACTTATCTTTTTGCGGGACCGGATCATTTACAAGAAAATCTAATCTATCTTTTAGATTTTGTTCGTGATCCCTATCTAACAGAAGAAAATGTTGAGAAAGAAAAAGGGATTATCGAACAGGAAATCAAAATGAATCAAGATAGTCCAGCATGGCAAGGATTTGATGGAATTCTCGCAAATTCCTTTCAAAAACATCCGATTCGTATTCCCATTGCCGGAACGGTTAAGAGCATTTATCAGATTACTAAAGAAGATTTAGAAACTTGCTATAAAACATTTTATAGACCAGATAATATGTTCTTGGTTATTTCTGGGAATGTCGATGCGGAAGAAGTTTTAGACCTCGTTCGAAAACATGAAGAAAGCATTCCAAATGAACCATTTACTCAACAACTTCCTACGTATGATGAACCAGATGAGGTTCTAAAAGAAAAAGAGCTTGCCGAGGGAAATGTGACAAATCCTAGGATATTTCTAAGTTATAAATTTAAAATAGAGGACACGGGACTTACTAGGAATGAGACCTACAATTATATTTCTTTAATGGCTAATTTAAAATTTGGTGGAGTTTCTGACTTTTTGGAAAAGATGGAGCAACAAAAATTAGTAGTTGATGAAATAGATTATGATTTAGTTTATACGGATCGACATATCTTATTAATTTTAATTGCTGAAACCAAAGAACCAGAAAAATTGATTTCAAGTATACGAGAAGAGATGTTGAAAGATGATATCTCTGAAAAAGACTTTGTACGGAAACGGAAAACATTGCTCAGTTCTTGTATTTATATGAGCGATGATTTCTATCGTTTAAATGAAAAAATCATGACCGATTTAATTTTAGATGGGAAAGTGAATTACAATTTATATGGAGATATCAAAGATTTAAGTTATGAAAAAATGATGCAAGTAAAAAATAGTGTTTGCTATGATCATCAGTCTGAGTTTTGGATTGTTCCAAAGAAGAATTAAGAAAAATACTTGCAAGAATATCCGATTTTTGCTATTATGATATTAGGATGTGGTAACATGAAAAAAAGTAGAGGATTTACATTAGCAGAACTTTTAGGAGTTATTGTAATATTAGGATTAATTGCCTTAGTAACAATCCCTGCAATTACTGATAGTTTGAAACGTTATCGTAAAAATTTATCACAAATTCAAATCGATAATATTGTTACTGCAGCAAAAAACTGGGGTAGTGATCATTTATTGGAACTTCCAGATGCGGAAGGTGGTACGATTACGATTACGATAAGTGAATTACAAGCTCAAGGATATTTAAAGGATGAATTAAAAGATCCTGATACGAAAAAGGAACTGAATACAAGTGCGAAAATCACAATTAAACGTATTGGAAAGAATTATCAATATACTTTAGATGAAAGTCAACTTTAACTAGACTTACATCTTTTTTTTTGCTAAAATGATGTTGGTGATAACATGCTTTATACATCTACTTCAAATTCAAAAATAAAAGATTTAAAAAAGCTTCAATTAAAAAAATATCGTGAACAAACGAAAACCTTTTTAGTGGAAGGAGAACATTTGGTAGAAGAGGCATATAAAGCAGGCTACTTAAAGGAATTATTTTTATTAGAAGGAATGGAAACTGAGTTGAATGTTCCAACTTCATATTTAACGAGAGAAGTACTACATTTTTTAACAGAGGTAGAGGCACCACAACCGGTACTCGGAGTTTGTAGAAGAAAAGAAAATCAATTAGAATTAGGAAATCATATCCTAGTATTGGATGGTATTCAAGATCCCGGAAACTTAGGAACGATTATTCGTAGTGCAGTCGCGTTTCATGTTGATCAAATTGTTTTGGGGAATGGAACAGTCGATCCCTTTAATGCAAAGGTAATTCGTTCTAGTCAAGGGATGATATTTAAGACTGCTTTTCTAGAAGAAGATTTAATGGCTTTCCTTCCAAAACTGAAGGAAAGGGAATATGCGATTCTAGGAACTTCTGTTATTGATGGAAAAGATGTAAGAAATATTGAAAAAATGGAAAAATTTGCTATAATAATGGGAAACGAAGGAAATGGAATGCAGAGGGAGTTATATCCACTTTGTGATTCCTTTCTGTATATCAAAATGAATGAAGAATGTGAAAGTTTAAATGTTGGGGTTGCTACTAGTATTATTTTATATGAATTAGATAAGTAGGTGGCATTATGAAAGAAATGTTAATAGGTGAAATTGTAAATACACATGGAATTAAGGGAGAATTAAGAATTCAATCTGATTTCGAACTCAAAGAAACATTATATAAAATTGGGAGAGAATTTTATATTGGAAAATCTAAAGAACCTGTGATTTTAACTCGCTACCGAGTTCATAAAGGTTATGATATGGTGACATTTGAAGGATTGGATGATATCAATGATGTCCTTCCTTATAAAGGTGAATTTATATATGTAAATCGCGATAACCTAGAACCTGGTATCTATCCAGAAGATTATATTGGACTTGAGGCTTTCGTTGGAAATCATTGTTTAGGAACAGTAATTTCTCTAGCGAAATCGAAAGCCCATGATTTATTTGAAATTCAAGGTGAGAAACACTATTATGTTCCAAAGTTAGATTCTTTTATTGAGAAAATAGATATTGATAATCACAAGATTTATTTTATAGAAATGCAGGGCTTATTTGATGAAGATTGATATTCTGACGTTATTTCCTGAAATGTATAGTGGGTTTCTAACAGAATCAATCATCAAAAGGGCGATTGAGAATAAATTTGTCGAAATAGGTATTCACAATATAAGAGATTACTCCAAAGATCCTCATAGTAAAGTTGATGATTATGGATTCGGTGGGGGGAAAGGCATGGTTTTAATGCCACAACCTATCTTTGATGCTTTGGAAGATTTGAAAAGTCTAAACTCCAAAATAATTATGATGACTCCGCAAGGGATCCCATACAAACAAAAAATGGCATATGATTTAAGTAAAGAAAAACACTTGATTTTACTCTGTGGACATTATGAAGGTTTTGATGAAAGAATTCGCTCAATGGTAGATATGGAAATCAGTATTGGAGATTTTGTATTAACTGGTGGAGAATTGCCTTCTATGGTAATTACAGATAGTATTGTTAGACTGTTAAAAGGAGTAATTGAAGAAGAGTCACATGTTCAAGATTCATTTCATGACAATTTACTTGATTATCCGGTATACACTAAGCCTATCGACTTTATGGGTATGAAAGTTCCGGAAGTATTACTCTCTGGTCATCACAAGAATATTGCTGATTGGCGATTAGAACAAAGTATGAAAAAAACGATTGAAAGACGTCCTGATTTGTTAGAAAAGAGATGAAATCATGAAGAAAAAGTATGTAATCACAGAAAATCCTTATGATGGGAAGAATTGTATCACAAATTTTAAAAAGAATGTTGGATATCACTTTATACCTAAAAATAAAGTGCGATATCATGATGCGATCAAAGTCGATTCTCTTTTCGTCATGAAACCTAGTTTTATTGATAAATTGTTAAAAAAGAAGAGTCAAAAAAAACTGGATTATTATCTACAATATCTCATTTCTATATTGGATGATAATGATACAGATAGTGGAAAGCTTAGTATAGCACTCAATGATCTAGCTCGTTTCCGTGATATTATTGAATATAAATACAGGAAGTATCTAGATGATAAATATATTGATTTGCTATTAAAAAAAATAAGTTTGTTGGAACATGAATTAAAAACAAAAATTGTTTACCAGCAGTGGAAAACGGTAAATCCTTACAATATTTATACCCCGGTGGAAGAAGAAACCAAAGGAAAGGGCAGATAATTAGCCTATTATTCATAAAAACAGCATATACTTAAAAAAATGGTTGCGAAAAATAAGAAGTTGTGCTAAAATTGTTAGAGATTGATCCGCTGAGTATATATTTCATGATCAAATGATAAAGAAAGGAAGAGTGACATCGATGAACTTAGTCGAAAAAATTACAAAAAGTCAAATTAGAACTGATATTCCTGAATTTCGTGTAGGTGATACAGTTCGTGTTGATGTACGTATCGTTGAAGGAAACAAAGAGAGAATCCAAGCATTTGAAGGTCTTGTTATGGCTATTCAAGGTGGTGGAGTTTCTAAAAACTTTATTGTACGTAAAAAATCAGGTGGAGTTGGAGTGGAAAGAACGTTCCCAGTTAATTCACCAAAAATTGCTGGAGTTACAGTAATCCGTAAGGGTAAAGTAAGACGTGCAAAATTAGGTTATATCCGTAATTTGGTGAGTCAACCAAAAATTAAGGAAAGACGAGACAAAGAGACAAATAAGGCTGCATAAGTCTTATTTTTTTCATTTTCTATTTTAAAAATTGGAAAAATCAGGTATAATATATTGGGGTGAACATATGAAATATATAAAAGAAATTTTGCCGTATGTTGTTATATTAATGGTTGTTGTTTTACTGAGATCTTACATTATTACACCAGTCCAAGTGGATGGGAAATCAATGTTACCAACTTTACAAGATAATGAGGTATTAATATTAAAGAAGTATGATCGTAATTTTGATCGTTTCCGAATAGTAGTATTAGATTATGAAAAGGAAAGATTAATCAAACGTATTATCGGATTACCCGGAGAACATATCGCTTATCGTGATAACAAACTCTACGTAAACGGAACTCTAACCGAAGAAAATTTCACACATGAAGAGACTTATGATTTTGATATAAAAGATTTGGGATATGATGTTATCCCAGAAAATCATTATTTAGTTTTAGGAGACAATCGAGTTAATTCTCTAGACGGAAGAATATTTGGCCCGGTCGATAAAAAGCATTTGAAAGGAATTGTTGATTTTTCGCTCTTTCCTTTTTCTTCATTTGGTAATATAAAATAGTTGTAAAAAGAGTATTGTTTTGTTATAATATGCCGTAAGGGGGAAAACGAATGAAACAAAAAAACGGAATGATAAATATTACAATTGATGGAACTGAAAATAATAAAAGTGAGATTATTTATAACAATGTAATTCAAAATATGGAATTATCAGAAGAGGAGCAAGTTCGCTATTTAAAATTAAAAGTGAGCTTATTAGAAATGGAAATGCGAAATAAGATGTGGTTGCTTATTTTGACAATTATCAGTTTAATAGGAATGGGATCAGGAATTTACTTTTTGATGATTGATATTTACTTCTTAGGTATTATTCTAGTAGTTGGAACATTTAGTGGTGTTGTAGCAAAGTTATTTTCAATGTATAAAATAATGATGGATATGAACCATAATACCGAATTTGATAAAATTGAGCATTTAAGAAAGATGTTAAATATGAAATTAAAGTAACAGGAGAACTGTTATTTTTTTATATTTCTATTAAAAACTGGGTAATATAAATTTAGATATTGAAGAAAGTTAAAAATTTTTCAAAAAAGAGTTGTCAAAACGCAATATATTTGATAAAATCATATTGTTGTCATGGCGATGTAGCTCAGCTGGCTAGAGCAACCGGTTCATACCCGGTAGGTCGAGAGTTCGAATCTCCCCGTCGCTACCATAAAGAAATTAGAATCCTATTTTTAGGATTTTTTTATAAATTAAAACAGTCAAAAAGATTTGCTAAATTATGAAGAATGTGTTATACTTAATATGTACTTCCGAATAGTGTAATTATTATTGTATAAAAGGGGTATAATTGTAAAGGAGGAAGAACATGAATCAAGGTACAGTTAAATTTTTTAACACAGTAAAAGGTTTCGGTTTTATCAAAAATGATGAAACAAATGACGAAATTTTTGTACACATTTCTGCATTAAACGATGGAATTAAAGAACTTAATGAAGGACAAAAAGTCACTTATGAAGTTGAAAAAGATTCAAGAAGCGGTAAAGATAGAGCAGTAAATGTATCAGTTAAATAATTGAAAACCATTAAATTAGGGAAACCTAATTTTTTTATTGTATATATGTGTGAATTAGAAAATCTATCACAAAAAGAAACTTGTTTAGTTGCATATTCTTTTAACTTGAACAAATAAAATCAAACATGTTATAATAGAAAAAGAGTGGGTGTGTAAATGAAAAAGTATTATCCATATATAATCATTATAATAAGTGGATTATTAGCCGTTTTTTTAGGTTCTAAATCTGGTTTTTTATTTGGATCAACAGTAGACTGGTTGAATCAGCATACCGTATATCCAGATTATTTCCGAAATCTATTTTATGAAACAGGAAACATCTTTCCTAACCTGGCTCAACATTTGGGTGCAGGGCAAAATATCTTTCATTTTGCTTATTATGGATTATTCAATCCAATTATATTAGTATCCTATCTTTTACCGATGGTATCAATGGTAGATTATTTAGTTGTATCAAGTATCATAATGTATATTCTAAGTGGATGTATCTGTTATAAATGGTTAAGTAAACATTATAAATCGTTAAATAGTCTTTATGGAAGTTTGTTTTTCCTATTTGCAGTTCCATTGTTATTCCATGCACATAGGCATTTAATGTTTGTAAGTTATATGCCGTTTTTAATGTTAGGACTTATTGGCATTGATCGACATTTTGAAAAGAAATCACTTCTTTTAATCCTAGCGGTTTTCTTAATGATTTTAACAAGCTATTATTATAGTGTAGGAGGATTAGTCGTTCTATCGATTTATGCTATATATCGCTATTTAACAATAACAGAGAATGTTAATATTAAATCTTTCTTTCTAGCAGCCTTTCGCTTTTTAATTCCAATTGTGTTAGGTATCTTATTATCATCATTACTTTTATTTCCAGTGATTGGTGTCATGTTAAGTAATCATACTAGAGTAAATGATACTGTTTCGGTAGCAACCTTATTGATTCCAAAGTTGAATTTAGGGGGTATACTTTATGGATCGTATGCGATCGGATTAACAGGTATTTCAATTTTTGCTGTTATCTATGCTTTAACAACCAAGAAAAAAGAATCCATTTTTCTTGCTGTTATGCTTTGTATAATACTATCTTTTCCATTATTCCGATATCTACTAAACGGAGCATTATATATTAAAAATAAATCCTTAATTCCGTTTATTCCGTTATTTGTATTGCTCATAGCAGAATTTTTGGAAGGGTATCGAGTAGAAGTAAAACGAACTCGCTTAACTGTAGTGTTGGTTTTAGTTTTAGCTTTTTACTTTTTATTTTTAGGCGGAAGGTTTCAAAAGTATTATTTTGACTTTCTAGGGACAATCGCTCTTTTATATCTCAGTATTAAATTTAAAAAGACATATCTTTTAGCGATACCACTTATTATTGGAAGTTTTAGTTTAACTGTAATGACTAGTAGAACTGATTCCTTTGTTTCAAAAACTGCTTATCAGGAATATACTAGTAGCGCAGTTGAAAAATGGATGCTAAAATCGAAGAAGGATCATAGCAGGTTAGCAAATTTACAATCTACTGGTGAGAATATTAATCGTCTTTATCCATCTTATGGAACCAGTATTTATTCTTCTACTTATAATTTAGATTATCATCAATTTTTCAAAGAGACGATGTCTCTGGCTATGCCCCATAGAAATATGTTTATGAATGGATCAAGTAACAATTATTTATTTGAAACCTATATGGGAATTCAATATTTAATCTCTGATTTTAACGTTGGAGGAGGTTATCAAAAAATTGATGAAAAAAATGGATTAGCACTTTATAAAAATAATTCAGTATATCCAATCGGATATTCTAGAACAAAAAGGATATCACAAGATGATTATGAAAATCTTTCTGACTTAGATCGTATGACGGCTCTTTTTGAAGGGGTAATTACAACAGATGGTGATGAACCTACTTTATTTGGAGATGATTATAATATTTCTTTAGAACAGCTAGATAGCCTAGTTGTTACTAAGAGTGATAAAGGATTAAAAATAGAGGTTGATAAAGAAACAACTGTTGAATTACCTTTAAGTAAAAAATTAGAAAATAAGATTCTATTACTACAATTTGATGTATTAGAAAAACCAAGTTGTAGTGATGGAGATATCTCCATCATTATCAACAATGAAAGTAATAAATTGACGTGTAGAGAATGGGGATACAATAATGAGAATACAACATTTCATTATGTCATTTCAGAAGATGAAATTGATCATCTCAAAATTACTTTTAGTAAAGGAATCTTTTATTTAGATAATATAATTGCGAAAACAATTGATCGCGCTAAAATCAGTAGCACTATTTCAGAATTAGATGCTTGGAATATTGACGTTAAGAAATCCGAAGGAGATAGTATTGTTGGAACAATTAATGTTACCGCTGATGGTTATTTTGCAACATCAATTCCATATGATTCAGGATTCAAAGCTTATATTGATGGTGTAGAAGTAGATGTTGAAAAAGTTAATACTGCCTTTTTAGGATTTAAAATCAATACTGGGAAACATATTGTAAAACTAGTATATGAAGCACCTTACTTTAATATTGGAAAGTATATTAGTCTAGTTACTCTAATCATTAGTTTAATTTGGTTGTATTCCGAAAAAAACAAAAGAAATAGTTTAGAGTATGAAAAAGAAAATGTATGATTTCATTTTCTTTTTTTATAAAATATAACAATCAAAAAAGAAAAAATTATATGTTTTCATTTGCTATTTTTTTTAATTCAACATATAATGAGTTTATATGAGGTGAAGGAAAGGATTGTATTATGTATGGAGTTAGATAGAGAAGTTCGAATACAACTTAGTCAATTTTATAAGATGTTTGCCGATGAAACTAGAATTCGTATTTTATTATTACTAGAAGCATCAAAACGGAATGTGAATGAAATTGCTGAAGCATTAAACATGACGCAATCTTCTATTTCACATCAATTACAGACTTTACGCCTAAATAATTTTGTTCGTCATGAAAAAATAGGAAAAGAGGTCTATTATTCGCTGGCGGATGATCACATTAAAATTATTTTGGAATATGGGTTAGAACATATTAAGGAGGAAATGGATGCTACTATTTAGTATAGGAGTAGTGTTGTTAGTTGTTAGTTTTTTTACACCAGATTTTTTACAAATTTACCTAGTTGGATTAAGTTATGTTATTCTTACTTATCCAATTGTTTTAAACATGTATGAAACAATCAAAAAGCATTGTTTTTGGAGTGAATTTACACTCATGTTTCTCGCAACTATTATTGCCTTTTTAATTGGTAAAATTCACGAGGCTACTATCGTTGTCTTATTATATCGAATTGGGGAATATATCAGTGACACAACAATTGAAACTACCAAACATTCCGTACTCGCCTTTTTGAAGCGAGAGGACGGAATTATGACTCGAAAAGATGGTAGTAAAGTAAATTCAAAGAAACTATCTATCGGTGATATTTTAACCGTTGAACCAGGCGAAAAAATTCCTGTCGATGGAATTATCAAAAAAGGTACAAGCGATTTGGATATATCACTCCTCTCAGGGGAATTGGTTCCAAGAAGAGTAGAAGAGACGGATATGGTTTTTTCGGGATCAATTAATTTAACTAATACTCTAAAAATAGAAGTGACAAAATCATATAGTGAATCTACTATTAATAAAATTACAAAATTAGCCGTGGATTTGAATGAAGATGATGGAATAGAATTTTCCTTTTTCAAAACTTTTATAAGATGGTATACACCATTTATTTTACTTGCATCTTTATCATTGTTTTTAATTCCAACTATTTTCTATAACGGAGAAGCACAAGTATGGGGTTATAGGGCTTTAATATTTTTAGTAGTTGCTTGTCCTTGTGCATTTGTGATCTCTATTCCACTTGGGTATTTAACGGCTATTTATGCCAGTTCAAAAAGAGGAGTTTTAGTTACTGAAAGGAAGAGCTTTGATTATCTTACCAAAATTAAAACTGCAGCATTTGATAAAACAGGGACTTTAACCAAGGGAAATTTTAAGATTTTAAAAGTTAAATCGAAACTAATAACAGAAGATGAATTTCTAAAAATAGTTGCACATGCAGTCTATTATTCTAAGGATCCAATCACTTCTATCATCAAAAAAACATATGTTGATGAAATCAATGAAGAAGAAATTTCAAATTTTAAAGAGACCATTGATAGTGGTATTGAAGTGACTATTAAGAATCAAAAAGTACTAATTGGAAATATTGGTTTTATGCAAGAGAAACATATCGCTTATCCAGAAAGTAACGAAATAGGTATTGAACTAATCGTGGCGGTTGAAAACATCTACATAGGAGCGCTTGTTATAAGCGATGAAATGAAAGAGAATGTCTGTGACCTTGCCAACGATCTAAAAAATATGGGTGTTAAAAAAACAGCAATACTTTCCGGTGACAGAAAAGATATTGTAGAAAAATTTGGTTGTAGATTAAAAATGGATCAAAGTTATGGGGAGCTTCTTCCCGAAGAAAAGGTGAATTTAATTAACCATTTTAAGACAGATGGTATTACTTTTTTTATAGGAGACGGTGTAAATGATGTACCTGTTCTAACAGCTGCTGATATAGGAATTGCGATGGGAATAGGCGGAAGTGATGCGGCTATAGAAGTATCTGACATTATTATTATGAATGATGATCCTTATAAAATTGTAGAGATAATGAAAGTAGCTAAATTTGTAAAGAATGTTATTTCAGAAAATATTACATTCGCATTTGTTATCAAATTATTAGTGTTAATATTCGCAGGACTAGGATATATCAGTATGTGGATGGCAATATTTTCGGATGTCGGAGTAACCTTAATTTGCATTTTAAATACGTTACGTATTATGCGATATATTAATTAAGATGGAAAAGCCATCTTTTTTGATTTTAATTCAACTTAATTTAAACATAATAAAATGAAGTAATTTAAAATTTCTACTTGACAATATGACAACTTGTCATATATAATGTATCACGGACTACAAAATTTCATATATTGGAGAGTGAGAGTATGCCAAGTAATACATTTTATCGCTTATCAGAAGAAAAGAAGAAAAAGTTAACCGATGCTGCTATAGAAGAATTTTCGTCTGTTTCTTATAGCGAAGCATCGATCAATACCATTATTGCAAAAGCTGAAATTTCAAGAGGAAGTTTCTATATGTATTTCGAGGATAAAGAAGATCTTTTTAAATACCTATTATCACAACATAAAGAAATTTTTGATCAAATTACGAGAGAATCATTTGAAGCAAATAATGGAGATTTATTTGAAGGATTTAAAATGTTGTTTCGGAAAGTAAACGATTATCTGCATCAGCCAGATAATCAAAAATTTCTAAAACAAGTACTCTTAAATATGAACTCAAAACAGGAAGATTTTATCATTCCACACAGACCTCACTTACACCAAAAAGAACATTTTACTGAGATTTTGAAGTTAGTCAATATAAAGAATTTAAATGTAGAATCAGAAGATGATTTGATAGCCGCTTTGGATATTATTATGCCAATAACAGTTCATACCTTAGTGATGGTTGTTATGCATGAATTACCAAATGATGAAGCAAATCGTATCTATTTACAAAAATTAAAATTATTAAAAGAAGGAATTGAGAGGAGAGAAGTATGCTAAAGCTATTTCGCTATTTAAAAAAATCTTTTTTATCAATAATGCTTATTATTGCATTATTGATCGTCCAGGCAATATGTGATTTAACATTGCCTGATTACACATCGAGAATCGTCAATGTTGGTATCCAACAGGGGGGAATTACAGAAACATCACCTAAAATCATTCGCTCAACATTAATGGATTCGATTCTATTATTTGTATCGAGTGATGATAAGAAATATGTTTTAGAACAATATACCTTATTAAATGATACAAATCTCAGTAAAGAGGAGTATCAGAATAAGACGGAAAAATATCCAATTCTAAAACAAGAGACACTTTATGAAAAGAAAAGTGATAGTGATCGTCTAGATGAAATACTTGCTAAACCAATCTTAATGGTAAGTGTTTTAGCGCAGGATACAGAAGAAACAAAGACGATGAAAGAACAGTTATTTTCGTCATTACAATCTGCTGGACTTGACACAAGTAATATGACATTGTTAGAAGCATTGACTTATTTACCACAAGAAGCAAGAGATCAAATGTTAAAAGAAATGGAAACAAAATTAAAAGACTTTCCAGACATGATGGTTTCTCAAGCCGCTGTTGCTTTTAACAAAACGGAATATAAAACAGTTGGGATGAATACAGACAAAATTCAAACAAATTATATCTTGTTATCTGGTCTACAGATGCTTGGTTTAGCACTTATCAGTATGGTAGCAACTATTTTAGTCGGTCTAATTGGTGCTAGATTAGCAGCACGTCTTGCACAAGTATTAAGAAGCAAAGTATTCCGTAAAGTAATGGATTTTTCAAAGACAGAAATGAAAGATTTCAGTACAGCATCATTGATTACCAGAACAACAAATGATATTCAACAAGTTCAAATGGTATTGGTCATGATGTTAAGAACTGTTTTCTATGCTCCATTAATTGGAATTGGTGGGGTTATTAAAAGTTTAAATACTAATACGTCAATGGGATGGATTATTGCAGTTGCTATTATGGCAATTCTATCACTTGTTATTATGTTATTCGCAGTAGCTATGCCGAAATTTAAAGTAATTCAAAAATTAGTAGATAAACTAAATCTAGTTTCAAGAGAAATTTTAAGTGGACTTCCAGTTATTCGTGCTTTCAGTACCGAAAAACAAGAAGAAAAAAGATTTGATGATGCAAACCAAGAATTAACAAAGGTTCAGATTTTTGTCAATCGTATCATGGCGTTCATGATGCCAGCTATGAATTTTATCATGAACGGAGTTGTTATTTTAATTATTTGGATTGCTGCAAAACAGATTGATACAGGGGCGATGCAAGTAGGGGACATGATGGCATTTATCCAATATACAATGCAGATTATCATGGCATTCCTAATGATTTCAATTGTATCTATTATGTGGCCACGTGCTAGTATTTCCGCAAAACGAATTAGTGAAGTATTAGAAAAAGAGCCAAGTATTAAAGATCCAACAAATCCAACTTCAATTCCAACTACTGGACACGGAGTTGTAGAATTTAAAGATGTTAATTTCCGTTATGCGGATGCTGATGTCGATGTTATCGAACATGTTAGTTTTAAAGCAGAACCAGGAAAAACCACAGCCTTTATTGGAAGCACCGGATCTGGTAAATCAACTTTAATTAGTTTAATACCAAGATTTTACGATATTACTTCAGGTGAAATTTTAATTGATGGAGTTAATATCAAAGATATTACTTTGAAAGATCTTCATAGTAAAATTGGGTTTGTACCACAAAAAGGGATTTTATTTAATGGTACGGTTCGCTCCAATATCAAATATGGAAACGAGAACATGAGTGATGAAGATATGATTGAAGCTGCACGCATTGCACAAGCATCTGAGTTTATTGAACGTTTAGATGGTGGATATGATGCTCCAATATCGCAAGGTGGTACCAATGTTTCTGGAGGTCAAAAACAACGTTTATCGATTGCCAGAGCAATTGCCATTCATCCTGATATCTATATCTTCGATGACAGCTTTTCTGCACTTGATTTCAAAACCGATGCTGTTTTACGTGCTGAATTAAAAAAAGTCACTGCAGATAGTACTGTATTAATCGTTGCACAAAGAATCAGTACCGTTATGAATGCAGATCAAATTATTGTATTAAATGAAGGTAAAATCGCTGGAATGGGAACACATGAAGAATTAATGAAAACAAGTGATATTTATAGAGAAATTGCCTTATCACAACTTAGTAAGGAGGAATTAGAAGATGAATAATGGTCATGGGGCTGCAATGCCAGAAAAAGCAAAAAACTTTAAAGCGACATTTAAAACCTTGTCCAAATATTTAAGACAGTATTGGGTTGGAATTCTTCTAGTTCTAATCTTTGCAGTCGGTGGAACAGCATTCTCGATTGTAGGTCCTAAAATAAGTGGAAATATAACAACAGAAATCTTTAATGGTCTAATGGCTAAAATTAGTAATACCGGTGGAATTGATTTTTCTAAAATTGGGAAAACGGTTTTATTTCTATTTGGTTTATATGCGATAAGTGCTTTGTTTTCCTTTATACAAGGTTATGTTATGGGAACTATTTCACAGAAGATATCTTATCGTCTAAGAAAAGAAATATCAGAAAAAATTCACCGTCTACCAATGCGTTATTTTGATACCAAGACCCATGGAGAAGTATTATCAAGAATTACAAACGATGTCGATACATTAAGCCAAGGGTTAAATCAAAGTATGACTCAGTTGATTACTTCTGTAACAATGTTGGTTGGTGTTGTAATTATGATGTTATCTATCAGTCCAACGATGACTATTGCAGCATTCTTGATTTTACCTATATCAGTTGGATGTATGGGATTCATTGTTAAGAAGAGTCAAACTTTCTTCGTGAAACAACAAAAATATTTAGGGGACATCAATGGAATGACAGAAGAATTATATGGTGGTCATGATATTGTCAAAGCCTTTAATGCAGAAGAAAAATCTTCTCAAAATTTTGATGAAATCAACGAAACACTTTATCATACCGCATGGAAGAGTCAATTTCTATCAGGAATGATGCACCCAATTATGAGTTTTATTGGAAACCTGGGATATGTTGTAGTATCAATGCTAGGTGGATATTTAACCATCAAAAAGAAAATAGAAGTTGGGGATATTGTATCTTTCATTCAATATGTAAGAACATTTAATATGACTATTGCTCAAGCTGCTCAAATTATGAATATGTTTCAATCGACAGCAGCAGCAGCAGAACGTGTATTCGAATTCTTAAATGAAGAAGAGGAAATACCAGATGTTGAAAAACCAGTTTCAACTTTGAATATTGATGGAAATATCGAATTTGATCATGTTCATTTTGGATATAATGAAAATAAAACAATTATCAATGATTTTAGTGCTACAGTAAAAAAAGGACAAAAAATAGCAATTGTTGGTCCTACTGGTGCTGGTAAATCGACAATGATTAAACTATTGATGCGCTTTTACGATGTCAATGCGGGAGCAATCAAAGTAGATGGTCACGATATCCGAGATTTCAATCGTAGTGATTTGAGAAAATTATTTGGGATGGTTTTACAGGATACTTGGTTGTTTCATGGAACCATTAAAGACAATATCAGATATGGAAATCACGATGCTAGTGAAGTAGATATTGAAGCGGCTTGTAAAGCGGCTAGTGTTGATCATTTTGTAAAAACGTTACCAGAAGGGTATGATATGGAATTGAATGAAGAGGCAGATAATATTTCTGGTGGTCAAAAGCAATTATTGACAATTGCCAGAGTTATATTAGCAGATCCTAAAATTTTAATTCTAGATGAGGCAACAAGTAATGTCGATACGAGAACTGAATTGTTGATTCAAGATGCAATGGATCATCTAATGGAAGGCAGAACTAGTTTTGTTATTGCTCATAGACTTTCTACAATTAAAAATGCCGATATGATTCTAGTAATGGATCAAGGGGATATTGTGGAACAAGGTTCACATGAGGAATTATTGAAAAAAGATGGTTTTTATGCGAAATTGTATAATTCACAATTTGAAGAAGAAGAGGCTTAGGCTTCTTTTTTTGTATAATTATAAGTCCTATTGTAAAAAAATAGTTGAATGAGAAATTAATATATGCTAGAATAAAGAAGGATAAGAAAACTAGGAGGACTAAAAATGATATACAAAAAGCAACCGGGGGGGGGTATTTAGCCCTCTAAAGTATTGTAAGATTTATGATAAAGGAACTTGACTAAGTGGTTAAGTTCTTTTTCGTGTAGTAAAGTAAGAAGGAGTGAGAAAATGAAAAAAGGATTTACCTTAATCGAATTATTAGCAGTAATTGTAATATTAGCGATTATAGCGCTTATCGCAACCCCAATGATCTTGGGTGTGATTGATAGTGCAAAAAAAGGAGCAGCAGAATCAAGTACTTATGGCTATATTGATGCGATAGAAAAATCAGATCTACAAAATATGATCGATACCGGAAACTATACAACTAGAGTTGATGGTACCTATGATTTAAGCACTTTAACCAATGTGAATTATAAAGGAAAAGAACCAACAGCAGTTTGTGTCATCATCAAAGATGGAACGGTCGGGAGTGGCTCGTTTCAGTTTGATCAATATATTGTGGATTATGCAAATGGGAAAGCTAAGGTCAATAGTGAAAAAACAGAAGTAAGTTGTGAGCCAGCGACGGAAAAAGAAGCAGCCAATGCCCCAGTTTTAAGTGAAGGAATGACACCAATAAAGTGGGTGAATGGAGTAGAAACAGTAACGACTGTGGATGATCCAGAGTGGTATGACTACAGCAATCAATTATGGGCCAATGTTAAAACAATTGACGGATCATACTGGGTATGGATCCCAAGATATGCCTATAAAATCACCAGTGGCTATCACAGCAGTACCGCAGGTACTATCGATGTGAAGTTTCTAAAAGGAACAGGTGATACAACAGCTGATGGAACAAATATTGAGACTAGTGGATATGTAGCAGGAACCAAAGATACATCTATGTATTATTTTACCCATCCAGCTTTTCAAAATGATATTAATCAGAATGGATTTTGGGTAGCAAAATTTGAACCAACCGCAGTTGAGGGAATAGCTAATGGATATTATTCTGATTGGACTTGTCCAGTGGCAGGAGATAATGTAGCAACAAAGACTATTAAAGTAGTTCCAAATGTTAATTCATGGAGATGTATGAACATATCAAATGCATATAAAGCAAGTTTAGCAATGAAAGATAATGCAACCTATGGATGGACTTCATCTAGTGTCGACACACACATGGCAACAAATCTAGAATGGGGAGCAATTTACTATTTAACCCTCTCTAGTTATGGTGCAAATACAAATGAGGTCTACATTAACAATAATCAAAATTATATAACAGGATGTGCAGGAGATACTGCAAGTGCGAGTACATCAACTTTAGCGACTTGTAAAAATCCATATGATAGTGAAATTGGAGTAAAAGCAAGTACTACATGGAACATCACTGGTGTATATGATATGAGTGGTGGATCATGGGAAAGAACAATGGCAGTATATAATAATTTGTTAGCAAGTAGTGGATTCGGGGCAGAAGAGTACAATAAAATAGCAAATACACATATTACGAAATATACAACCCCAACAAGTAATCTATTAAACAGTGTAGGAATGGATTATGATGCAACCGTATATGGAGATGGAGTCTATGAAACGAGTAATGGAGCTAACCGATATGATGGAACAGCATGGAGTGGTACAGACCGAGGAGGATGGAGCACAAAGCATAGTTACCTGCCACATGCCTCTCTTCCGTGGTTCAATCGTGGTGCCTCTTTCTATTACACATCGTTTGCTGGGCTGGGTAGTTTCAGCAGTGCGTATAGTGGTCCACATAGCGGATTTTCGTTCCGTCCTGTAGTATCAATAACTAATTAAAAACTATAATTTTGTGATATAATGGATAGGGTGATAGAATGTTAAAAATCAATAATCATGAATTTCAGGTATCTAATTCAGAACTAAACTTTAGGAGTCGTAATTATCAGGGACAAGCAATTGTGAGTATTCAAGGAGTTATGGGATTTTATCCAAGACAAATTGGAGAACAAATTGTAAATGGAACAATTGAGTTTGTCTTTGATACATCTTCTTTTATATCTTTAGATGAGCTTTCAAATCAAACTTATGAAGAGGGAAAATTAGAACTTGCACTTAGTAAAAATGGACTTTGGGAAAGAGAAACAATCTATAATGTAGTTGCTGCCTTTGGAGAACGAAACGGGAATAAAATTCCGGTTAAAATTAGTTTAGAAAAACATGGTATTGCAATTGATGTAGAACTAGTTATGGTAAGTTTATATACAACAAGTACCAGTGAAGAGCAACTAAAAAAATCATTTAATATGAACGATTTTTATGAAATGCCAATCCGTAAGAAAATACAAGATCATGAAGTTTTAAAATATATTGTGAAAGCAGAATAAAAATAAAATGATGAGCTTAATAGGAGAAGAAGTATATTTTTCTCCTTTTTACTTGTAAAAAAACATAAAATATATTATAATGAGTAAGAAAATAGGGAGGTTTTAACTATGTTACAACGCGTTATAACAGCTATTATTGCGCTAGCAATTGCCTTACCTGTAATGATACAGGGTGGAACTGTTTTTAAATTAGGAATCTTTATTATTTCGCTTCTTGCACTTCATGAGTTTTTAAATGTAAAGCAAGCAAAGAAAGAATTGCCACTCTTTATAAGTCTTATTTCTTATATAATGATGGCACTAATCGTCTTATCAGATTCGGGGTCAGGAATATCATTTACAATTGATTTTCGTATTCTTGCAGGAGTCTTTTTAGTATTTTTAACCCCTGTTGTTTTATATCATGATAGAAGTATTTATAGTGTTGTGGATGCATTTTATTTAATAGGAGGAATATTTTTTCTAGGGCTCTCTTTCTCCTTACTAATTTTAGTCCGTAATACAGGATTAAATATGTTGTTATATTTATTTTGTATCTCAGTATTTACGGATACATATGCTTATTTTGTCGGATACTTTATTGGAAAACACCCGTTAACCGTCATCTCTCCAAAAAAAACACTTGAGGGAATGATTGGTGGAACGTTCTTTGGAGTTTGTATCAGCACTTTATTCTTTCATGTTGTAGTTGATCCAACTTTATCCATTGCCGCAGTCATTTTTATGAGTTTATTTCTATCCGTTTTAAGTCAGTTTGGTGATTTAGTGTTATCATCTGTTAAAAGATATTATGGTGTGAAAGATTTTTCCAATCTTTTGCCAGGTCATGGTGGAATATTAGACCGCTTTGACAGTATGATTTTCTTGGTTTTAGGCTTTATATTCTTCTTACCAATCATATAGAAAAGAGGCGTCTATGACAATAATTTACTTTATTTTTGTATTGTTAGTCACAATTATGATCCATGAGTTTGGGCATTTCCTATTTGCGAAGAAGGCAGGAATTTATGTCTATGAATTTTCACTTGGAATGGGTCCAAAGTTATATAGTTTCAATCGAAAAAATGATGAAACGACATATTCTATTCGGTTATTTCCAATTGGAGGATACGTTAGTATGGCCGGTGAAGATATCGAAGCTGACCGAGATATTCCGTTTGAAAAAACGATGCAAGCAAAAACTTGGTGGCAGCGTTTTCTAACAATTACAGCAGGAGTTTTATTCAATTTCTTGTTAGCGCTTATTTTACTGTTTGTAATCGCATTAATCAATGGTGCTCCAACGATGACTCCACGAATATCATATGTAGAAGAGGATTCGCCTTCTGCCATTGCTGGTTTACAAGCTGGAGATAAAATTAGAGCAATCGATAATACTAAACTATCGACAGTAGATCGGTTTCTATTAGAATTTCAAGTAAGAATCGGAGATACGATATCTCTAAAAATAGAGAGCAAAGATGGAACTTCTAAAACAGTTCAGATAAAACCTGAGAAGATAGTAAAAGATGAGAAAACAAGTTATTCCTATGGCTTTGCTCTTGATAATAGTGCGAAACATGGAATTTGGGAATCAATCAAATATGCATTTTTAAAAACAGGAAGTTTAATGGAACAAATGTGCTTGATTCTAGGTTATTTATTTTCAGGTAAACTAAGTTTAAATAGTCTATCAGGACCCGTTGGAATCTTTAATGTTGTAGGAGAAAGCGCTCGAGCGGGATTCTTAAGCATTGTTTATTTAATTGCTTATTTATGTATTAATGTTGGATTTATAAATATTATTCCTTTTCCAGCGTTCGATGGTGGTCGACTTTTATTCTTGATTATTGAAAAAATAAAAGGAAAACCTGTCGAACCAAAACTTGAAAATACAATTCATGCAGTAGGATTTGTAATATTAATGTTACTTATGGTTGTAATTACTTTTAATGATATTATTCGTTTATTTTAGGAGGAAGTACTATGGTGGGAGCAGTATTAAACTTATTAGAACACTGTCCAAATTACGATAAAATTGTTAATTACAATTATCAACGTGCTGATTTAATCAGTAAAAATCTAATTAATTCTTACAAAGATTATATTCGTTCGATGGAAACTATGGAAGAATGCATTGACGAAGTAAAAAGAGTAGATCAAATAGTGGGGTTATATGTAACCGATCTTCACTTCTTTGATTTTGTTCAGGAAAACTACTACTCTGATAATTTACCTTATTATTTAGATTTTAAAGATGAATTAGATCGCTTAAAAATGGCTTATGAACTTTTAGGCGCTGGTCATGAGCAAACAAAATGGTTGTAAAAAGAGGAAATGACCTCTTTTTTTTGTATGTTGTTTTAGGAGGTGAATATGAAGAAATATATATATCAATATCGCTTGTATATAATAGGTTTTCTTCTAATTTGTTTAGTTGGTAGTTTTTGGTTTGTAAAAGGAAAGGAATCTACTGAGGCTGCTCCGGTTGAATTAAATTTAAAAGAAGAACCAGCTCCTTCTGAAGTCCAAACCTTTAAAGTTGATGTGAAAGGTGCTGTTGTAAATCCGGGGGTTTATGAAGTAACGTCAGGAGATCGTGTCAATGATGCGATTAATTATGCTGGTGGGATATTAGAAGAATCTGATATCTATTATTTAAATTTGAGTAAGCGACTTGAAGATCAAATGACAATCTATGTCTATACTAAAGAAGAAATTGCGACATATGAAAAGAGTAAAGTAGTTACAGAATATGTTGAGGTACCAATTCCATGCAATTGCCCAGATACTATTAATGATGCTTGTAGTTATCCAGCTGAACCAAGTGAGCCAGATAAAAAATCAACGAAGATTTCAATCAATAAAGCTTCAAAAGAGGAGCTTATGACATTGAGCGGGATTGGTGAAGCAAAAGCAAAAGATATTATTAGTTACCGTGAAAGCCAACCTTTTGAATCAATTGAAGATATCATGAATGTAAAAGGAATTGGAGAATCTGTTTTTGCTAAAATCAAAGATCAGATTATCATTTAAATTATTATTTTGTTTTTCTATTCTCTTTTCCTTTTTATGAATTTCTTTTCAAGTGAACTTTACCAAGTATAATGATTCTACAACCTCAATAAATGGGAATATAATCAATTATAAAATTGAAGGAAACCAGTTACAGATTATTATAAAAGGAAAAGAAAAAGTAATAGGATTTTATTATTTTAAAACTGAAAAAGAAATGAAAGAACTATCACAGCAATTAAAACTGGGAATGAAAATAGAATTATCCGGGACATTAAAAAATCCAACCGGACCAAGTAATCCATATCAGTTCAATTATATGACATATTTGAAATCAAGAAAGATCAACTGGATTATGGAAATCGATACTTTATCAATTAAGAGCAAAAAGATTAATGTATTTTATCAGATAAAGAATAAAACATTAAACTATATCGAATCTTTTCATGAAGGATCAAATATAAAATTATTTCTTTTTGGAATCACCGATATCCAGGGAGAAGAAATGATGAGTACCTATCGTGATTTAGGAGTGAGCCACTTAATGGCAGTTTCAGGATCGCACATTGCCATTATAGTAGATATTATTTTATTTTTTCTTCCGAAAAAGAAAAAGACAACAGTAGTCTTCTGTGTCAGCATTTTATTCTTTTTTGCTTTTTTAGTAGATTTTACTCCTTCTGTTTTAAGGGCAATTGTCATGTTTTTTCTCATCGAGATAAAAAAAATTATGCATTGGAAGTACAATTCCTTAGAACTTCTTATTGTAACGTTTTTTATATTTTTAATATGGAATCCTTATTACTGGTACCATTTGGGTTTTCTTTATAGTTTTTTAGTATCTTTCTCACTTATTTATTTTCGGCAAGATAATAAAGTATCATACATTCGAAAACTATATCATTGTTCCTTGATTTCGTTTTTAGTAAGCATGCCTATAACCATTAACTATTTTTATTCAATCAATGTTTTAACACCAATATTTAATATTATCTATATTCCGTATGTAAGCTTTTTAGTTTTTCCTCTTTCAATTATTATATTAATCATTCCTTTTGCAGAACCATTTTTTCATTTAGCAATTGTTTTGTTAGAATGGTTTAGCAATTTATTAAATAGTATTCCTAGTAAAATCTCATTTGGATATCTAGATATGATTTCACTACTATTTCTTATTGCTTTAATTATCGGTATTTTATATTACAAAAAGAGAATTTTGATATTGTTGTTAGTTCTTTTTCTGATTATCCATCATTATCATTTTTACCTATTTCCAACAACAGAGCTCATTTCTTTTGATGTAGGGCAAGGAGATGCAACATTATTGATCCAACGTGACACTGTTGTATTAATCGATACGGGTGGGAAAATAGAATTTAAACAGGAAGACTGGAAAAAAAGAAACACAATTTCCATAACAGATTCTATTTTGATCCCATATTTAAAAGCACGTGGAATCCATTCTTTATCTGCTTTAATTTTAACCCATGGAGATCAAGATCATGCCGGAGAAGCACTTAATTTAATTGGTAGATTTCCTATTAAAAAAATTTATTTTAATTTAGGTGATAGTAACGAATTAGAACTTTTGATTCAACACAAGGCTACCAAAGAGAATATTTCTTGGAACCATTTAACGGACTTAACTTTAAAAGTGGGATCCATTCATTTTTATTCTATCAATCAAAAACAATATACGAATGAGAACAATAATAGTTTAGTATTATACACAAAATTGCAAGAGAGACATATCCTACTAATGGGAGATGCATCTACGGAAGTTGAAAAAAGAATTTTAGAGGAATATTCCACGCTACCTGTGGATATACTAAAGATAGGTCACCATGGATCGAAAACGAGTACTTCAGATTTGTTTCTAGACTTTGTAAAACCGAATTTTGGAATTATATCGGTTGGCTTAAAAAACACTTATGGTCATCCATCTAAAGAGGTCCTAGAAAAACTTTATAAGCGAAATATTAATGTGTTAATGACAAGTAGGCAAGGAATGATAAGATTTATTTTTTATCAAGAGAAAAAGTATAAAATAGCCTTCGGGGCCGCTAATGCATTAGCGTTTACATAGACAAAGGGAAGATTTTCTTCCCTTTTATGATGCGATAACATAATTGTTTATACTGTATTTTTGCTCTTTATGATCAAAAAATAAGTCTTGCTTAATTGGTCGATAAGTTAAATAACTAAATAAGATAAATAATGCAATAAATCCAATAAAAGCAACGGTATTTCCATTCTTGTAGTATTTTCTCTGTAGGAATAAATACATGAAAATATTAAAAAATAAGAATATTAAAAATAATAAAAGTATTGCATACCACATGAAATAACCAAATAAATAATGAACTGGTAAATAAAACAGGAAATAAATTGGAATACTAAGCAATGCCGAAAGAAAAGCACCCAAGAATAGATTTTCATATTTCCATTTTAATATATAAAATAGGAAATATTCTAATATCGCATTTAGAAAGAATGTAGTAGAAAGCAATTTCATATGTTCCCATATACTTTCATTCACTGGTGCGAATACTGCACTGAGAGGATTGGGAAACCATTCATACAAAAAATGCACTAAAAAGGAAATGCCAAACAACAATAAAGTATCTATTATTTTCCAATGTTTCAAATTCATACACGTAACCTGCTATTATTTTATCCAAAAAAGCAAAAAATAGCCAAAAATATCAAAAAAGTTCACTTTTTTTCTTACAAAAAAAGGATTTTAAAGAAAAATGTCGTATATTTAAGTTATAGGGAGTTTGATACTATGACAGCAGTTGACAAAATAGATGAAGATTTAATTCAAAAAGTTCGTAGCAGTGTGGATATTGTCGATGTTATAAGTGGATATTTACCTTTAACAGGAAAAGGAAAGAATTTCTTTGGCGTTTGTCCTTTTCATGACGATCACTCACCAAGTATGAGTGTTTCAAAGGAGAAACAAATTTATCATTGTTTTTCTTGTGGTGCCGGTGGTAATGTCTTCAAATTTGTCATGGATTACGAGCATATATCATTTATAGAGGCGATGAAATTATTGGCAGACAAAGCTGGAATTCCATTAAATTTAACCTCAACTTATAAAACTGTTCAAAAAAATCAAACATTATATGATATCTATGAAATTAGTCAAAAGTTTTATCAGAATAATATTAATACAGCGGAAGGAAAAGAAGCTAGAGACTATTTAGAAAAAAGAAAAATTGATAAAGAGTTGGTGAAAGAATTTGGAATAGGATTATCACTAACAAAACGTGATGTTTTAGCAAAATTATTACTTCAAAAACAATATAATCCTAATGATTTAACTAAAACTGGATTAATTACCAAAAATGATTATGGTTACCAAGACCTTTATTACAATCGAATCATGTTCCCGCTATGGGATTTAAATGGACAAGTAGTAGGTTATAGTGGTCGAATCTATAATACGACTGATACTTCAAAATATATCAATACCAGGGAAACAGAAATCTTTAAAAAAGGGGAACTTATATACAATTATCATCGTGCGAAAGAAACTTCTAGACTAGAAGGATACATAATTGTAATGGAAGGTTTTATGGATGTTATTCGTGCATATAGTGTTGGAATAACCAATGCTATTGCAATGATGGGAACAGCTGTTACAAAGATACAAGCTAATCTGATAAAAAGAATGGCAAAAGAAGTAATCCTTTGTTTTGATGGCGATGAGGCAGGGGCAAAAGCTACCTTATCTTGTAGTAATGAACTGTTAGAAATTGGTATTACGCCAAAAATAGTAAGACTAGAAGAAAATCTTGATCCGGATGAATATATTCAGAAATATGGAAAAGAAAAATTCTTACGAAAAATCGAAAATCCGATGAATATTATGGATTTTAAATTCAATTACTTAAAAAAGGATAAGGATCTAGGAAATCAACTAGAATATTCTAAATATATTCATACGATTATTGAGGAATTAGCGAAAATTGACGATCCAGTATTAAAAGAATTAACCTTACAAAAACTAAGTACAGAATCCAAACTCAGTATGGATTTGCTAAAAAAGGAAATGGAAGAAAAAGCAAGTGTACGTGAAGTGAAAACAATCCAAGAAAAATCAATACCAAAACAAAATAAGTATCGGAAAGCCGAACAAAATTTGCTTTATTACATGTTGAATGATCTTACTATTATTCAAATCTATCATAATAAAGTAGCTTATATGCCTACAGATAAGTATCGCAAACTTGCAAATTCACTTTGGGGTTTCTATCATCAACATCAATTTTATAATTTAGCTGATTTTTTCACAGAAGCAACTGAGGAGAACCAAACGACAATTAATGAGATACTAAAATTAAATTTAAAGGAAAATTATTCCGAAGAAGAAATCGATGATTATGTAAAAACGATTAAAGAGTATAATATTAAATATGAATGTAAACGAGTACAGGAAAAAATTCGGAATGAGACTGATCCATTAGAAAAAGCCCGACTCGCACAGAAAATAGTCGAATTAAGAATAGGAAACGAATTATAAGGAGAAAAATATGAACGAAATAAAAACATTTGAAGACAGAAAAAAGGAACTAGTAAAAAATGGAAAAGAAAAAGGATTTATTACCTATGAAGAATTAGCAAATGCGCTAAAAGGTTTAGAACTAGATGCGGATTCATTAGATGAGTTATATAACTTGTTTAATGAAAATAGCATCGCTATTGTATCAGCAGAGGATGAAGATGATCAAAGCGGGGACAAGCTTTTATTAGATGATGCAATCCTTACGAAGGACCTTACCATCAATGACCCAGTTCGTATGTATTTAAAGGAAATTGGACAAATAAAATTACTTACTATGGATGAGGAATTAGCGCTTGCAGATCTTATTTTAGAAGGAGATCAAGACGCGAAAGCTCGTTTAGCGGAAGCCAATCTTCGTCTAGTTGTCAGTATTGCAAAAAGATATGTGGGGAGAGGAATGTTATTTCTTGATCTAATTCAAGAAGGAAACATCGGTCTTATGAAGGCTGTTGAAAAATTTGATGTTAGTAAAGGATATAAATTTTCAACCTATGCTACATGGTGGATTCGTCAAGCAATTACCAGAGCTATCGCCGATCAAGCGAGAACGATTCGTGTCCCAGTTCACATGGTTGAGACCATTAATAAACTAGCTCGTATTCAACGTCAATTGACATTGGAATTAAACCGTGAACCTTCAGAAGAAGAATTAGCAAAAAAAATGAATATATCAGTAGATAAAATTCGTGACATTTATAAAATTAGTCAAGAACCAGTATCACTTGAAACACCAATTGGTGAGGAGGATGATTCTCATCTAGGAGATTTTATCAAAGATGAGAGAAATGTCAGTCCAGAAGAATTCGCCACAAATGAAATGTTAAAAGATGAAATTTCTGAAGTGTTAAAAACATTGACAGAACGTGAAGAGAAGGTTATTCGTTTACGTTTTGGACTTGAAGATGGAAAATCTAGAACATTAGAAGAAGTTGGACAATTGTTTGGTGTAACACGTGAACGTATCCGTCAAATCGAAGCGAAAGCTCTTCGAAAATTACGTCATCCATCTCGCTCAAGAAAACTAAAAGATTATCTAGGTGATTAATGCAGATTAGACGTAGACTTAGAGAGATTGCTAAACTTGTAGATAAAGGTGTACCCGTTGTTGATATCGGGTGTGATCATGCGTTTTTAGATATTTATCTAACACTTTATAACGGAAATAGTTGTACCGCAAGTGATATCAATGAAAACGCATTAATGAATGCTAAACAAAATATAGAAAAATATAATTTGAAAGCACAAATTACAACTGTTTTAAGTGATGGACTAGAACAAATTGATGTAAAAAAAGGAACAACACTAATTATCTCTGGTATGGGAACTTCTACAATGAAGCATATTTTAAGTCATTCAAAACGAACTCTTTGCGATACAATTATTGTACAGAGCAATAATGAATTATCAGAATTGAGACGTTTTATAACAAAATTGGGATATCAAATTTTGGAAGAAACGGTAATTCTTGATCGAAATATTTATTACGTAATTATAAAATGGAAAAAGGGGAGAAAAAGATATCGATGGTGGGAGTATGAATTTGGCCCTTACCTTTGCTCAAATAGTGAAATTAGTAGAGATTATTTTCAATTTTTAATAAAGCAAAAAAGGAATATATTATCACATATTCCTAAAAAGAACTACATCCAAACCCATATCTTAAAAAAGCAAATTCGGAAACTAGAAAAGATGATTTAAAATCTTCTTTTTTTTATAAGAAAAATGTTGGTCCTTCTTTAGAAGCAACAACTGCATCTGAAACCTCAGTAGTATCTGTAGGTCCGTTATTTAAAGAATCGGTTTCATTTCTAGTATCTGTGACAGGTACTTTAGGGGTATCTACTTTTTTAAACTCGTTCATTAAATGAAACATCGTTTTCGCATTTTTCATAACTGGTGCAGCTTGTTTTACAAGAGGAATTGCTTGATTAGCAATACCTAATACTTTTTGTGTACCAGAGAGAATACTACTAAAATTAATACCACCACGGAGTCCACCTCTTAGAGCACTTCCTAAAATTCCTGTACTAGTAGGAGCAGACATGGTTGGATAGATTGAGAAATAAGGGTTATAATAATTCATACCTATACTCCTTTCTAGAATATTATATGAATCGAGCAAAAAATGTTTTACAAAATATGATAGAATGTGTTATACTTATAGTAATGTAAAAGAATAGAGAGAGATTGGATGGTGTTTGTATGCACAAACCAATATATTTAATACCATGTATTTGGGTGTATAGGATTGTGAAAACAATATTGATCATTCCTTTTTTATTTGTGAAGTATGTATTTTTAGGAATTACATTTACAATTATTTCGCTATCAGAAGGAATTTGGAAATTATTAAAATATATTTATAAGGGATTCTTATTTCTTATTTATTTGTTAATTCCTGCAGTACGGTCAAACAAAGCATTTGCACAAAAGAAAACACAACGAATATCAAGGTTCCGTAAAGATGACATTTTCTTTGCAGAGACAATTGAACCTGTTTCTACAAAAGCGAGAAAATTGAGTTTTGAGGAATTGGAGAAAATTCAACGAGAAGAACGAGAAAATATTAAAAAAGCAGCAATTGAGGAACGAAGAAGAAAACAAGAACTTGCTAAAATAAAAAGAGCTGAAGAGTTACAGAAGCCAATTGATATTTACTCTGATAAAAAGGTAAGAATTAAAGGGCATGGAATGGGAGCTAATCTGCATAAAACATGGCTTTCAATTTCCGATTTTCCCAAAAGAATTGCTGATAAATTAAAAAACAATTCATTTGCAAAAAATCGTCGTAATAAAGAAACTATGCAGAAAGAAGCATTACTGATCGATTTCAATAGTGAAGATGCAGAGAAAAGTGATACAAAGTTACTATATCAATATATTGCTAAAGATCCAGAAGGGAACGTTGTAACAGGATATTTTGAGGCATTCTCAAAAGTTGAAGTTCACTCCTTCTTACTAAGTGAAGGATTTGAAGTATATAGCATTAAAACAAGTTGGTGGATTCGTTTTTTACACGGTGGAGATTCTGTTAATCACACCCGCTTTAAAACAAAAGATTTAATTTTCTTTTTAACTCAGTTATCAACTTATATCAAGGCTGGTATCCCACTTGTAGAATCACTTCGAATTCTATCTAGACAATATAAGAAAAAATCTTATCAGAAAATATTCAAAAGCGTTATTTACGATCTTACAATGGGAGAAAATTTCAGTGATGCTTTATTAAAACAGAATGTTGCCTTTCCAAGGCTGTTAATCAATATGATTAAAACCGCGGAAATGACAGGAGAACTACCAGAAGTTCTAGATGATATGGCAGAATATTATACTGAAAGTGAACAAACGAGAAAACAGATGATTACAGCTATGATGTATCCTTCCATCGTCTTTATTATGTCTGTTGCCGTTATCACATTTATTTTAATGTTCGTTATACCACAATTTGTTGAGATTTATGAAAGTATGGATGCTTCTAAGATTCCAGCATTTACGAAATTAGTAATCGCTATAAGTGCTTTCTTAAAATCATATATTATATGGATTTTTGTAGGATTAGTTATTTTCCTTGCAATTTTCGTTTATCTATATAGAAACGTCAAAATCTTTAGAACAATTTGCCAGTGGTTTGCCATGCATTTACCATTTATTGGACAAACTATTATCTATAATGAAGTAACAATGTTTACAAAAACATTTAGTTCATTATTAAGTCATAATGTCTTCATTACAGAAAGTATGGAGATCCTAAATAAAATTACCAACAATGAAATTTATAAAATGTTAATCTTAGATACGATTACGAATTTAGCTCGTGGAGATAAAATCTCAGCAGCGTTTAAAGATCATTGGGCGTTTCCAATACCGGCATATGAAATGTTGGTAACTGGTGAAAAAACAGGAGAACTTCCAGAGATGATGGGAAAAGTATCCTCATACTATCAGGGATTACATAAAGACTCTGTTACTCGTATTAAAACTGTTATTGAACCATTCATTACCATTTTTTTAACAGTAATTGTAGGATTTATTATTCTCGCTATTATTATTCCAATGTTTAATATGTATCAAACAGTTCAAAGTTATTAAAGGAATGAGAATTCCTTTTCTTATTAAGGAGTGGCTAAATGGAAATTTATTACACAGTCGTTTTATTTCTCTTTGGCATTGTATTAGGTTCTTTTTACAATGTAGTAGGGTATCGTTTACCAAAAGGGGAATCAATTGTATCCCCGCCGAGCCATTGTCCAAATTGTGGACATCGCCTTGGAGCAAGTGAATTAATACCTGTATTCTCTTATTTATTCTTAGGAGGAAAGTGCAAAAACTGTAAGCAAGGAATCTCTTTGTTCTATCCAATTTTTGAACTTACAACAGGCTTGTTATTCTCATTATCATATCTTATTTTTGGTTTTTCAATTGATCTAGCAATTGCACTAACATTTGTTTCTACATTATTAATAATAATTATTAGTGATTATCAAACAATGATTATTCCAGATGAGATATTGATTGTATCAGTAGTAATGTTATCAATTGAAATATTCTTAAAAAGTGGATGGAATCAATTGGGAATCGCACTGTTGAATGGTGTTGCTGCTTTTCTTATTATGTTTTTATTGAAAAAGTTTGGTGATTTTCTATTCAAGCAAGAATCGATGGGGGGAGGAGACATTAAGTTAATGTTTCTATTTGGGTTAGTTCTTGGATATGAGATGACAATCATTGCTATATTCATTGCATCGTTTATTGGATTACCGATATCTTTAATTATTCTATATAAGAAAAAAGATCATATTATTCCATTCGGCCCTTTTTTGGCAGTTGGTGCGATGATTCTGTTTTTCTTAAAAATTGATTTTAATTCTTTACTTTCATTTTTGACTCATACGATATAAAAAGGAAACATTTAATTGTTTCCTTTTTGAATCCATAATGGATATTTATGAATCTTTTTAATTAGTAAGATTCCCAGTGCATATGTAGTAAAGAATGATAAATATGTATACATTACATAATTTGTAAATAATAATAAGCATGACAGAATAATTAATAGTCCTACTGCTACAGAATGTAATGTTAGATAAATAATTTTATTATAGTTTAATTTCACCAAAACTCCCCCTTTTTTCATGAAAATGTTGTTATAATACATCAAAACTTTCTATTTGTCAAATTTTATGTAATTATAATGATTAATTGACAAAAACTATAATACATTTCAATTTATATGAGACTTACAAAAGCGATGATTATAATCATCGCTTTGATTTGAAATTATTTTTGTAATTCATCTATTTTATCATACACTTGTTTTAATGATTGTTCATATTTACTAGTTGTTTTCGGTTGATAATATTTTTTTCCTTTGAGATTATCTGGAAGATATTGTTGTTTTACAAAAGCATTAGGATAATTATGGGGGTATTTATAATCTGGAGATGAAGTTCTAAGATGTGGTGGAACGTTCCCAACGTTCCCTTTATGAATGTCATTAATCGCCATGTCGAGTGCCAAATGAGCACTATTTGATTTAGGCGATAATGCTAATTCAACAACGACATCTGCAAGTGGGATTCTGGCTTCTGGTAAACCTAATCGTTCACAAGCATTGATAGCTGCATCTACCTTAGGACCCATCGATGGATTTGCAAGACCGATATCTTCATAAGCAATAACGGTCATACGTCGATAAATAATATCTAGATCTCCAGCCTCAATTAGTCTTGCTAAATAATGCAAAGCAGCATTCGCATCACTACCACGAATTGATTTTTGAAAAGCACTGATAACATCATAATGACCATCATCATTTTTATCGTGAAAAAATACTGGTTTTGTATTAATTTTTTTCAATAATTCTAAGTCGATTTTTCCATTAGAAGAGTAGTAAGCCATCTCTAAAAGATTATATGCAAACCGTAAATCACCACCGGATAGAGTAGCTATATAATGAATACTTTCTTCATCGATCGAAATCGACGCTAAAAGTGAGGAAGCAACAGCCTTTTGAATTGCTAGAACAATATCATCCTCTGTCAACTCTTTTAATTCAAATATTTGACATCTACTTCGAATTGCTGGATTAATTTTGTGATAAGGATTAGATGTTGTCATTCCGATTAATGTAACTAAACCACTCTCTAAATAGGGAAGTAATAGATCCTGTTTATCTTTATTTAAACGATGAATCTCATCCATAATGACAATCATACTACCATACATCTTCGCTTCTTCGATAACGATATCAAAATCTTTTTTACTATGAATGACCGCATTTAACATTCGATAACGTAATTTTAATTCTTGAACAATCGCTAGAGCAATCGTTGTTTTTCCGATACCTGGTTTTCCGTACAAAATCATAGAGAAAAGTCGCTTATTGTTCACAAGGTTTCTAAAAATTTGATTTTCTCCAACGAGATGCTGTTGACCGATAATTTCATCTAAGCAAGTTGGTCTTAACTTGATTGCTAAAGGTTCATTCATAATATCACCATCACCATTTTAGCACATTTTTTGTCAACTTTTCGGATAATTTTGGCTTTATACGTGAAAAATACCTATTTCTATTGTATAATGATTATAGGGTAGATGAATATGATAAAAGAATTGGAACAAGACTTTTTAAATTATTTATTAATTGATCGCAAATACAGTGTGAATACAAAAAAATCGTATGAAAACGATTTGGATCAATTTATTGAATTCTTAGATAAATTGAATTTGAACACACTTGAACAAATTGATAAAACAGTTATTCGAAACTACCTTAAGTACTTGGATTTAATGAAAAATGATGAGCGAAGTATTGCACATAAATTAACAGTACTAAGACAATTTTATAAATATTTGAAGATTGAAAAAATTACAAAGGAAAACCCAATTGATGGGATAGCTCAACCAAAACTAAAAAAGGTACTTCCTAAAGTGCTTACGCATGAGGAAGTAGATAAATTATTAAGTTTTCCATTAAAAACCAAATATGATTTTAGAAATAAAACCATGCTTGAATTGATGTATGCTTCTGGACTTAGAATTAGTGAGCTAATTCATTTAAAGGTTCATGATGTGAATTTAGAGATGGCGACTGTAAAAGTATTCGGTAAAGGAAATAAAGAACGGATTATTCCAATTGGCGATTATGCTTTAGCAGCCCTATCAATCTATCTTGTGGATTATCGTAGTCAACTTTTGAAAAGAGAGCTTAATGATGATTTGTTTTTGAGTAGTCGAGGAAGTTCGATGACAAGACAAGCATTTTTTAAAATAGTGAGACAGATTGCAACAGAGCAAGGCATAAAAAAAGAATTGTCACCACACACTTTACGGCATTCATTTGCAACCCATCTTGTAGAAAATGGCGCTGATTTAAGAAGTGTTCAGGAATTACTGGGACATACCGATATTTCAACTACACAGATTTATACTCACTTATCAGACCATTTTTTAGAGCAAAATTATCAAACTTACCATCCACATGGAGAATAGAGAGGAAGAGTAAAATGCAAATAACAAAAGAAATAAATTCAAATATATTTCGTGAATATGATTTAAGAGGTGTCTATGGGCAAGACTTAACAGAAGATGTTGCTTACACTTTGGGTAAAAGTTTTGGTTCATACATACAAGGTTTTGGAGAAACCGAAACTCTAGTTGGACATGACAATCGGCTATCTTCTCCAACACTATCAAGAGGCTTTATTCAGGGGGTTGTAGATAGTGGAATGAACATTATAGATTTAGGAATTGTTACGACTCCTATGTATTACTATGCAAGAAAACATCTTAAAAAAAATACTGGTGTTATGATTACTGCCAGTCATAATCCAAAGGATCAAAACGGTTTTAAAATCGCTTTTTCGGATATAGGAAATGCTTACGGAAAATTAATTTATGATTTTCGTGACTATACATTTGCAGGGGATTTTAAAGAGGGTAGTGGACGAATTATTAATTTTAATATTTATAATTTATATGTCGAATATTTGAAGAAATCAATTCACCTTGGACCATATAAAAGAAAGATTGCAGTCGATTGTGGGAATGGAACTGGATCGATTATTATAAATGACGTTTTAAAGGCTTTAAACGTCGATTATGTGCCACTTTTCTGTGAGAGTGATGGAACATTCCCAAATCATCCTTCTGATCCTGCTGTCCCAGAAAATATGGTTACATTAAGTGATACCGTTAAAGAAATGAAATTAGACTTTGGTTTTGGTATTGATGGCGATGCCGATCGAGTAGGGGTCGTTGATGAAAATGGAACAATTTTATCTGCTGATTTATATATGCTTATGATTTATCGCAATATTGTTAAAAATATGCATAATAAAAAAGCATTGTTTGATGTGAAGTGTTCAAAGACCTTAATCGATGGTGTAAAAGAATTGGGACTTGAACCAGTTATGTATCGTACGGGTAATTCTTATACAAATATGATGATGCAAGAAGGGGATTTTGATTTTGGTGGTGAATACTCCGGTCATGTATTCTTTCGTGATCGATTTCTTGGGTTTGACGATGGAATTTATGCAGGACTTAGGCTGCTTGAAATCTTGACGAATATAGAAGAACCCATGAGTGCATTATTAGAGAATATCTCTCACTACGAATCAACACCAGAAATAAAAATTCGAACAACCGATGAGAAGAAATTTGATATCGTAACCGGAATAAAAAATTACGCAATTGATAAAGGATATTCTATCATTGATATCGATGGTGTCCGAGTAAATTTTGAAGATAGTTGGGCTTTAGTACGAGCTTCTAATACTGGACCTGATTTAACTGTGCGTTTTGAAGCGACTACAAAAGAACGATTAGAAGAACTTCAAACAGAATTTACTGATATTTTAAATGGTTTGTTATGATGGATTTAACAGATATCCTCTTACCATATCAAGATAAAAAATATAAAGCATTTACAGAACGTCTTGTACAGACAAAATATCCGATTATTGGTGTTCGAGTTCCAGCACTAAAAAATATTACTAAAAAACTATTAAGTGAGAATTCTGATTTTTGGAAAAATATTATTTTTAATTCACGTGAATCAATTTTAATCTATGGATTTAGTTTAAGTTCGATGAATTTGACTAGATTTGATTTTTGTAAACAATTAGAAAAGGCATTTCTCAGTTTTGATAATTGGGAGACGACAGATTTGTTGTCGAGCTCTTTTAAAGGTTGGAAAAATTGGCTTGATGATGGGTATTCTTATTTAGAAACGTTATTATTAAATGATAATCCTTTTGTCGTCCGGTTTGCTATTGTGATGTATTTGAACTATTATTTAAATACAGATTATTTTGAAGATATCTTAAAAAGGTTAGTTATACTTAATAATCAGCACTATTATGTTAAAATGGCAATCGCATGGCTTATGTCGATGGCATATGTAAAAAATGCAGAGTTGGCGATGAACTATATTAAATTACTAGACGCTTGGACTTATCGAAAAACGATTCAAAAATGTATTGAATCTAGACAAATACCGTTACAAGAACGCAAAAAGTTACGACTTTTAGAAACTTATTAGGCTAGTCTCTCATATATTAGTATGGGAGGCTTTTTTATGAAACAAAACTATCAAATTTTAAATGAGTACATGGCCAATTTAAAAGTCTTAGAAAATAATCTCTACAATATGCATTTTAATATAGTCGGAAGTTCATTTTTTGGATTACATCGAAAATTACAAGAATACTATGAAATGATTGGAAAGTTTTATGATGCTACTGCAGAACGCATCAAAATGTTAGGTGGATATCCAGAGACATCTCTGCCTAAAATCGAAGAAATTTCAACTTTTAAATCAATGCGAAGTATGGACTTTACGGGACAACAAGTCTTAGAAGTATTAGAGAATGACTTTGGTTTTATCACAGAATATTCTAAGGATCTCGCACTTGAATTTTCTAAGGAAAATGATCTATATACTAGTTCTATGTTGACAGATCAAAATATGTACTTTGACAAAGAATTATGGATGATTAGAAGCAGTTTGAAATAATTTAAAAAAAACAATTCATACTATTAATATATGTAAAAATAAAAAAATAACAAATAACATATTTTTCCAACTATATTTTTTATGCTTTTGTCCATATTATTAATGGGTGATGAAAGATGAAAAAAGCAAATAAGAATAATGCTAATGTTACAAACAAAAATAACAATAATGTAACAAACTGTAATCGTTCAAATGTAACGAATAGTTCAAAATCCAATAAAGTTACAAACAAACAAGATAAAACAATTGGATTTGATAATGACTCTCATTCATTTGAATTAGATGACAATGACGATCATTCATTCGAACTTCGTTAAACCCAAAAAGAGACTTAGTCTCTTTTTTACTTAAAAAATAATATGATTAATGAGCATAAATAAGAACCCTATAAGAAAAAATAAATATACTAATTTTTTATTCTTATATTTCCAAGCAGTTGGTAATAATTCATAAAGTGCAATATGTAACATAATACCTGCGATTCCCGCAAACAGGAATCCTAGTATTTGATTATTAATAAATGATTTCAAAAATAAATAGGTAAATATAGCACCAAATAGTTCTGATAATCCGGATATAAAAGTATATAATAGTGCTTTTTTCCTACTTTTTGTTGCATAATAAATTGGAATAGAAATACTGATACCTTCAGGAATATTATGTAATGCGATAGCAACAGCTAATGTAATTCCTAAATTAGTATTGGTTGATCCAGCCATATAGGTTGCAATACCTTCAGGAATATTATGAATAATAATAGCTAACATAGAGATAATACCTACACGATAAAGAGATTCCTCCTGGTTTGGAAGATATTTATCCAATAAGAATGATATCAACATTCCAATATTTAATGATATTAACACTAAAATTACCATTGGAAATGGTTTATAAATCATTTTAAGTAAGCTAAAAGATTCAGGTAATAAATCTGTAAAAGAAACAGTTATCATTACTGCAGCGGCAAATGATAGACCACTGATAATGACATGATTTTCTTTTTTAGGCTTTATATAAAGAAAGATACACCCAATCATTGTTGATAAACCAGCTAAACTTGTTAGAATAAACGGAAACATAATCTTGTCCATATTATCACCATTAAAGAATATGAAAAAGAATGACGAATTATGAAAAATTACAAGTAGGGGAGTTAAGAAACGATTGAAACTAGGGTAGAGTAGATCTAATAAACAAGCTTAAATCTCCTTCCTATTTGTTTTAAAAACAATATAGATAGATTTATAGATAAGATAAATAATCTGCTTTAGATACAAATAAATTATGTTAAGTTATTAATTTAAAAAGTAGGGAATAGTTAAAATTTTTTTCTGCTCTTTTCCAATCTATTTCCCCTACTTTATAATTTAATTATAAGTTAATTTTATTATTTTACCTCATTGTGTGTAGCAAGGTATTTGAGTATTTTATATTAAAGTGTTTTGATAGGCGTTCTGAGAGCATTCGAGAAAGATCTTAGTGAATAACTTATCAGCTCAAATTATTTTAATTATAGGATAGAAGTAATAATTTATATTGAAATTGAAAAAATATTCTAATAAACGGATTTAGGACAATGAAATGTATGACTAAGTGTATATGTAGTAAATATAATGAATTGTTGAATATAGAAATATTATTATTTATATTATTATTTAACTGAACAAGACATTTATATTATTTAGTACATATTTCTAGATAAGCATATCATAATGGATAAACATAATATTAAGTATTATATTGGAATAATTGAACGATTTAAAAGCTAATTTTTATAGTATAAAGCAATATAATAGCACTTAAATGTAAGCACATCAATAACTTCCGATAATCTATATTATGTTAACTAATATATATTCTTAAATTTATGTTAACTTTGTAATAGCTCTTATTTTAACTTTCTTAGAATATCTACATCTCTTTTTGAGACGTTCTATTTTGTACAGACTATCTGTAACTCGACTAAATATCTCTTTTGTAGTTAAGTCTTGCATTTCGATTTTATACATACTGAATTTTTCTCCTTTTATTTTTCATATTCATCACAAACAGTTTTAACATATGAGTAATTATCAACCGGAACGGCAAAAAGTGTTTTTCCGTTTGATATATAAGTATATTTCGTACAAGTAGTTTCTATTTCATGAGACTTTATACATTTTTTAAAAGTACATCCGGTGAATAAAATGATAATTACAATTAATAACAGCATTTTTTTCATTAAGCGCCTACTTTCTTGTATTCTTTATATTCTATTGCCTGTCCGAATTTATCAGCATACACCTTTTCAAAATTCAATTCAAAGCCATTCAAATTATTTACATAATGTTTAAAATCTTCAATATTACTAAAGTTTAAATATGATACACTAGGTTTTTTTAAATTTTGACTATATAGATAACGTCGTTTTCCCCAAAGCCTATTATCTATGTCTTTCGTCATGTACTTTGATATATACCCTACTACATTCATATCTTTTAATGTATCGACTCTAACAAAGCCATAATTCCAATAACGTACATCATAACATTTACTACGTTGCCGTCCGCTCATTTCTAGCAACTGTTTTTCTGTAAATTCTTTTTGTGATATAATAATATCCGAGTCTTTAATTATGTCTAAATTAGTTAGTAAATGATAATGTACTACTGCATATCCGGTTTTTCGTTCTCTTAACTTTTGAAATTCCGGAACACAGACATATTTAAAGTCTCTTTTTAATGCTTTTATATGAGTTCGCCATGTGTCGAACTTTTTATTTGCCTCATCAATATTAATGATATTCTCTGCAAATGTTAATGTGATAAATGTTTTAAATTCATTCATATTTGCTTTTACAATACGTTCCATAGCAAACTTACTACGAAGAATATTCTTCAGCTCAATTTTCTTTTCTTTTGGAACAGAATCGCGAATTACAAACGTTTCATTATTCATATGTTCTAAAGCATACTTCGTTTGAATCTTTTGATAATTAATAAATGTTATAGAACCATTTTCTAATAATGTAGAATGACTCCCCCACTTTCCTATTTCTTTTGTTTCAAAGCTACGTTTAATTCCTTTTATTTTTTTTCGTTCAATTTTTTCAAAGTTTACATCTTTTCGAGTTTTAATATCGTTATAATCATAAACTTCTATAAAATCGCCAGTTTCAATTATTTTCATGGAATAAACTTTTAAGGGGTGTGGAGATATGAGACTACTATCAAGTAAAGAACATCCGGGCGTCTCACGACGCGCCGGTGTTCCTTGTAGTCCTTTTAAATACGTTAATTTATCGCTTTTATACTGTAAATTATCTTGTTTTGTATAGTATTTAGTCTTTGATGACCTGGTATAATTACTCAACTATATCAACTACAGTCGATTTTTGCTTCTTTGCTTTCCGAAAATTACAGAAATCAACAAACAGTAAGAAAGCAAAATACAATAAAAGTGTAATAGTTACAAACATGTTTTTAAGCCATAGAATTATTGCGATTGCTAAAGCCAAAAATAGAAAATCTAAAAGAAGTTGTAGCATTAAATTCTTTTTCATTCAAAATCACCTACTTTCAACCTATTTTGGGACCCATTTCCGGCCCATGTTTCCAAACTCCCACTGGGACCCCGGAAACATTAGGCACGCACATGGTCTAGCGAGACTAGAAGACTCCAAAAATTATCATTTTTGACTTGTCGTATGTAATACTTAATACGAATTAAGGCATAATCCTTATACTTCTTTTTTCTTACTAAAAAATCAATAATTTTACTATCAAACCATGATAATTTATTATTAAAATAATAATCGAATAAAACCAAGTCAATTTTTTCTTTCAGACGTTCTTCTATCATAAAACATCATCCTTAAACATTTTATATTTAACTTCATTACAAATTGTTTCATGCTGTGATTCTTCTTTTTTCAAAAAAGCAAGTACAATTTCTTTTTCGCTTTTTGCGACAATATAACCATTTACTTTTAGAAAATTATAAAAATTTCTAAGTTTATCATATTTTGAATACGTTTTTTTATAATCAAAAGTTCCACCAAATACAGTACCCAAAGTAAAACAAAAAACGCACGAAACTATAAATTCAAAACCATCAACCATAAAACCTACCTACTTTCTACTTTTTTTAGTTTATATTCACGATATAACATTTTTATATGATAAACTAAACTAGAACAAGTTAAAACAAAACTAACAATATAACCAACGGCATAAAATTTAATCTTAAAGATTTTAAACAAAATTAAAAACAAAACTGTAAAAATTAAATAATGTATAAAATCACTAAGAAATTCTTTTTTTGTCATTAAATCTACCTACTTTCTATAATCTTATCTGTAATTGTCTCTTTAAAACCGTCTTTTGCCAAACGTTCGATTCTTTTATACGTATCATAGCTATTTCTAAGCTCTTCCGTATGAACAAAGAAAAATGTTCGTCTTAAATGTTTTTCCTTAATCTGACCCTCGGAATCAAGTCTTAAGGCATACTTTCGACATATTGTGAGACAACCTGCGATTGTAATCGGAAGATACAAAAAGGTTGTCTGTTCCCGAATACTCTTACCTATTTTTGTAAACACTTGAGCTGTTCCATAAATTGCTTTTCTTTGTTTACGTTGTTGTGATATTTCTTGCAACATTTCAACTGGAAAATTGAGTGACTGCATAGAACTAAACCACGTTTGTATTTCGTCTAAAACGTCAATTTCTCCATAGATTCCATTATTTGAAAATACAATATCTCGCCAATGCGTTATTTCATCGTCTTGTTTCAAATAATTAAAATTCGTTTTCACATTCATTTTAGGAAACCGTTTTTGATATTCTTGAAGTAAATAGACAACCGTCATAGTTTTCCCGCTTCCCTGCTCTCCACAGACCAAATGCACCCCGTAATCCGTAAATGCGTCGGGGTCACGTGCAAAGAGGTCTAATATAAATCGCTTGGGAAACTGTATAAGAAGCCGTTTAAAGAAAGACGGTTTTTTATAAACTGGTGTAGTACGTGGTTTCATACGATAACCTTTTATATAATAATGAATATAGAAATATATCATCATAATAACAATCGGTAAAAGTGCAATACCTACCCATTTAATACACCATAAGATTAATTCAAAGAGCATTTTTAATACTCCTATAAATCCTACTAACAAAGTTCTACCTCCTAACTAAAATCTATATAAAACACACTCCGTGTGTGGCGGTTTAAAAAATACCCCCTAGGAATTATTCACGTACACGAATACATAAACAAATACTAAACTCTTAAAGTTCGCATAATAACAACGCACTATGCCCCCATTGTTGGTATAAAAGACTTAATCCTCAAAATAATAGACCAAGTTATTTGCATTCCAATAAGCGCTGTAGAAATTACCATAATTGAAGCTAGTCCAGCCATAGGTAACACATAACCAATCCCATAAAATACTTCATGCATAATATTAAATACATTATCTGGAAGAGTTACTACATTATCCGGAAGTAATGAAAGTAAAAATGTTGGAAGTGCTAATAAAAGGTTAATAATAATCGTTACTATCATTTTTTACCCCCTTTTGAACTTGGTACAGAAATATCACCAACAGCACGTTCAAAGCTAAAGAATCCACCTATAAATGCTGGTGCTCGTTCATAACAACGTCTTATAAATCCATACCATGCGAATGCGAGAATGAGTCCGTGTAAGAATGTACGTACAATTTCAAATGCTGAAAAGTCAACAATATTAACAGTAGTTCCGTAAATTGTCATATTAAATTCGGGTGGGTCTTCTCCCCCAAACTGGAACAAATCCGGTAATGTACTTGCCAACTGTGAAAAGATTCCAAACTTTCGGTTAAACATAGATACTAAATTATTAAACGCGCTTAAGTCCGGAACAAATGCCATTTTTAAGATTTTCAATAACCAGTTGTTTTCAACTACGTCCGAATCCTGTTCAACATGGTCTTTATAGTATTGTTCGCTCTCATAAATGCTCCCTAATACTTCTGCCTCTCCCGTATTTGGATTTTCAATTGTAATCGTACTAAGCGCGTCATTCAAATAATAATAAGCAAATTTATCTTTCAAAACGCGTAATACGGTATTAATACTTGTATCATTATTTTTTATTAAATAATAATCTGTATCGCGTGGACCTAATGTTACTTGAAAATCTACTGCAATATCCCTCATTTGCTGTACAATTTTACCATTTGAATATTTTGTAACATGGATATTTCCTGTTTCCATATATACTGTAGAAATTAAATCTTGATAAGTATTTTTTGCATAGAGAATAATACCCTCATGCCCTCTTAAAGGAATTTCTTCATATTCACTAGTAAGTTCGTCAGTCGCAATTCCGGAAAGTGTAAATGTATAATCATTTAACACATCAAACGTATTACGTTCTCGTATTCTTACTAACAAAACTGTATTTGTAGTAAACTTAATATCAAAATAATCTTTTTGAGTAAGTAACAATGTAATCCAACTCGCTCCATTATCTGTTGTATATTCATAATAATATTTCGTATTGTTTTTTCCTTGCAATGTCATACGAACTGTTTTAGACTTATAATAAGTTATTCCATTTATAACTTCCGTTTCTGAGTCAACAATACCGAATCTTATTGAAGAACCACCAAAGAAAACTTCATCACCTTTTTTATAATCAACATTATTTATTTTATAAGTTAAATTAGAATTGATATTTCTCCCATCCAAATAAATTTTATTATCATATTTTATAAAAAAATCAACGGGAACATAATTATCAGTTATTTCATCATTTAAAGCAAAACGTGGAATATAAACACCAGAATCTTCTGTAAATGTTTTAGTAGTAAAATTATAAATTAAAGCATTTACAGAACCGGAATCTATTGCATCAGAAGTATCTTTAAAATAAAAAGAAATATCTTTTTGCGTTCCACTTGTTGAATAACGTAAACCCACATAATTAAAATCATAAAATAATCGAAAAAGATAAGAACCAGTAGAACTATTTTTAGACATTGTACCAATATAATTATTTTGTAAATATTTAACAGGTATATCAACATTAAATTCTTGATTATCATAATTCAAAGTAAAATGTTGTATCTCTTCTGCGTTTACATTATCTATATAGAAAAAAGACATGAAGGCAATGATTGTTACAAATAGTAATTTTTTCATTTTTCTTCACGTCCTTTCTTTTATTATAAGAAGAGCTTACGCTCCTTTTACGGTTGACATTACAAATGACCAACCTTTACGGAATGCTAAGAATCCTACTGCTACTGGAATTACTACTGGTAGTAATTCTTTAATACCGTCTAAAACAGGTTGTAATGTAGCTGATGTGATAGCTCCGTCAAAAATTGAAGTTGTTCCTTCCATTTTTCAAAACCCCTTTCCACTCTTTTTTAAAAGAATATTTTGAAAAACTTATAGAAGGCATATATTACAGCTACTAATACCACAAGCATTAAGATTCCACATACTCCTTGAAGCAAGATTCTCATTGTTGTAATTTCTTCTAGTAATGTTGTTGCCTGCACTTCTGTCATAAGTTTTTCCCCTCTTTTCAAAATATCTTTTTCTTATAGAAATTGTAGAAAGTTTTTTCTTCGCTAAGCCCTTGAGCAAAATTTTACCCCGTTCGCTGAACGATAAGGTTATCTTGTTTTTTCTTGTTGATTTATTCCAATTCCTTATTTTAAAAAAGTAACCGTTTTTTTGATTTTAAAGATGTAACAAGTGGATTGCTATCATCAAGAGGTATGCCTCTGATGTTTCGCATCTTTTTAGCCTTTCAGCTTATCAAAAACGACTTTTTTTAAATAATTTTCTCGGCATAATATCTTGCTGATTTTTTGTGATAACCTTTTTTAGTTTTGATAATAATGTAATTCCCTATTATTTACCCTATTTATAAGCGAAGTATTTTGCTAATCTTGTATAGATTTTAAGAAAGTATAGTAAGTAGGTACTTTAAATTTAAGTCTTGTGTGATTTTCTAGATTGGAGTGCTATAATACTAACTTATAATTTTTATTCAATTTCAAACCTTTACTAGCATTTAAAATTAACCACCCATATTACATTTATCATCATTTGTTTTTTTTGGAAAACTTAGAAAATATACTCTTCTTTTTATGACGTTCATAGTCATATTGGTAACGTAATCTTTCAAACGTTTCTAGTTGCATATATTTTCCTTGATAAAATACTTGTATCTCAATTACTTCCCAACCGTAAGAGTTGATATGCCCTACTCTATAATCACAGCTACTCAATTCTCTAGTAAGTGTTTTCCCATTCGGTTTTCGGTAAGTAACTAAAACATTAAATTGCATTGTTATTTATTTTTGAAATTCGAAATTTACAACCTTTATCATTAAAGATTTCTCTAAGTTCCATTTGAACTGGTTTCATGATGTAGCCTTTAATCGCATCAAGACAATTCTTAGGTATCCAGCATTCCATAATCGCAACTCCAACAGCAATATCGCTATTTTCTCGCTCCATGGTATATTTTACCGTTGTATATTCATTAACAACACCTGTTTTCTCGTTTGGTATTTGTTTTAATTCTGCATTAATTATTGTACTATTTATTTTTCTCATTTTTTCCTCCTACTGATGTCGAATAACTCCACATCTATATGTATTATTTTACTCCGAGTTTCTCCACAAGTCAAGTATTTTTTGTGGAATTTTGCGACAATAAAGAAAAGGAGGACTTATGATAGGAAAGGCAATAAAAAAAATGCGAGCAAACAGTCATTTAAGCCAAGAAAAACTAAGTAAATTAGTCAATATCGGAAGAACTACTTTAAGTGATTATGAGAGAGAAAAAACAGACATTAATTTTGAAACTCTAGAAAACATAGCTAATCAATGTGGTTATAAAATTTATTTCATTGGAAATAATGAAAAGTTTCAAGTAAAAGATTTATTAAGAAAAGATATTTAAGTTATAAAAAGGCTAGTATAGATTTTTATATAAATAATGAAAGGAGTAGAAAAATGAAAGATGTAAAAGTTTTATTATTAACCGAAGGAAAACAATTCGAAAAAAAATTAAATGAATTAGTTAATGACGGATATAAAATCATAACAGGAAATTTTAGCATTTCAAAAAATGCATTTCAGCCATATGCCTTTTTCGCAATATTAGAAAAATAATGATATAAGAATGCTAGTACAGGTTTTTATATAAATTTTATTAGCTAGAGTGCTCGTGGGAAAATGCCTCACACTCTAGCTATACTCCTATCTAGAATTTTAAGATTAGGGGAAAAGTCTTAGACTTTTCTAGATTGGAGGTGCAACATGTTTGAAAAAATAAAAAAAGAATTTCGAGAATTCTTCTTTCTAGCACTATTGATAATTATAATAGGAATTATATTATATAATTCTATTTAAATATATTAAGTGCAGCATGTTTGCAACAGTCAGTCATAAGCTGACTGTTTTTTATTGATTTTAATTATAACATCTAGCACGGTATTTCTATGCATTCGTTGTTCGTTCATTTCTTGCAATATTTCAATTAATTTTGATATTGTAATTTTTTCAATAAGCATACCCTATTCTCCTTTCAAAAATTTTATCAGAACATTTTTGTTTCGCTAGTCTATATTATGTTAACTAATAAAAATAAATTGATTTCTAATATAGTTCTCTGTTATTATCAAAATGAAATCTACCACATTTAATATAATAAATAACATAGTAAAAGAGGTATTTTTATGTGTATATTATTATTATTTTTAGGCTTTATCTTTGTATTACCATTTTGTTTCTTATTTCTTCCATTTGTTCTAATATTTGGATTTATTAATTTTATTTTTAATTGCCTCTGTGGTGGTTGTGGTAATTGTAGAAATAATTGTGGTAACGGTAATTGTAAAAGGTTCTAGTCTTTTTTTATTCTCTTCTGTTAAATCAAGGAACTCTATGCTACAATTAATATTGTTATAAGTTATAGTAGTATGTTGTTTGTTGTTTTGAAGGGATGATAAAATAAGATGCTATGGATAACTATACTAATTGTAAGTTCATATTTATTGATATTTATATCTGCTAGACATATTACAGAAAATAACAAAAGAAAACGGAAAGAAAAATCTAGCTATGCAAATGATTCCATTGATAAAACACCTACTCTACCAAGAAAAAAGGATTATTATAAAAAACCATTTATGACAAAAACTGAATATTACTTCTACTCTATTTTCAAAAAACTGGAAGATGAATTTGATATTGTAATACAGCCACAAGTCAATTTGGCAACTATTATTGATAAACCTGGGTCTCATTATCAGAATGAATTATATCGAAATATCGACTTTGCAATATTTACATCTGATTACAAAGACTTGCTTTTATTAATAGAAATCAATGATCGTACACACATAATACTTTTAAAAGACATAAAAGGGATTACAAAGTGGATCAAATATGCGATAATGCTAATATCAAGCTAATTAAATATTATACTAATATGCCGAATGAAAAAAATTATGTTCAAGAGCGGATTAGACGAATTCTAACAAATGATGGAATTAAAAAGAAAGAAAAGTTTAATATCAATGATAATATAACAACTGTGGTAAAAAGTTTTTAGAATAGGAAAAATCCTATTTTTTTTTAATAAAAAAGAAGTTTTATTAAACTCCCCTAGATTGAATTTCAGCTATCTTTTCAAATACTTCAGCAGCATTCTTCTCATTGATTTCAGTATAACCAAGTTCTCGTAATGCTTGAACTTTAACCGCATTTAATTCTAATGTACGACTCATTTTCTCTTCCATTTTATGCTCAATTTGATTTACAAAACGACGATGTGATTCCGCAATCTTAGACTTTGATACCCCATTCCCATTTTGATATAGGGTCATAGCAGAGAACATAAAACTTTCAAACATAAATTGATTTTCCTCATCAAATACAAATTCAAGTGGTTTTACAAATCCATTTGCTTTTGCTACATAACCTAAAATATATTTAAGTTCATCAGAGTTTTCCAGTGCCTGTAAAAAATGATAAAGATATTTATAGGTTTCATAGCTTTCCTCTGAATCATCTTCCAATCCATCTTTTACAAGGGCAATAATATTTGAAAATAGTTCACGTTGTTTTTTTCCAAGACCATTGTAAAGACTATCGCCATATTCGTTTTTCGCATTTAAATCAACCAAACTATTTAAGCGACTTTCAACGTTTAAAATATAATCTGTATCAATTCTAATACTATCTAATTCATCTGAAGATTTAATTCCGAGTAAATTTAGTAATAATACCTTTTTATCCTTAGGCCATTTGTTAATATCATCTAACTCTAAATAATTATAAATCATTTGTCTAGATACACCTAAAAACTTTGCTAATTTGACCTTTGAAATACCTAATTCATGTAAAATATCATTTAATTTATCCATGCTATTCTCTCCCCTTACCGAATCGTCAAAGAAAAAAGACACAATACTTTAACTACGTCAATATTTTTTCTTCTACTTTACAATTTTATACACTAATTATAACATATACATCTTATAAATTCAATAATATATGACAAATTTTGCATTTCATAAAGGTACATAAAAAAAGAAAATAGAAATATTTTCTTATAAATAGGTTAATTTTTGTCCATCTTTGTAAACTTCTTTGATAAATCCCCCACCGAGACACTCTTCTTTACTATATAAAACGCAAGCTTGACCAGGAGTGACTGACTTTATTTTTTCAGGATATTTTACTAAAATGGCATCCTCTAAATATTCTAAAGTAACAGGGTAATCAACTTGACGATAACGAAATTTTGCTGTGCAAGCTACCGGTCTTTCATCACTGATAAAGTTAACGTCTTCAATTAAACAGGCATCACTATATAGATAGTTACTTTCTTCTCCTTCGGCAACATATAAAATATTATCCTTTAAATTCTTTCCGACGACAAACATTCTATTTTCAGAACCACCTAAATTAAGTCCTCGTCTCTGCCCAATGGTATAATACATAAGGCCGATATGAGTCCCTAATTTTTCATTTGTTTCAATATTATAAATATCACCAGGAATATTTGGTAGATAGTTCTCTAAAAAATCTTTAAAATGTCTTTCACCAATAAAACAAATTCCAGTAGAATCCTTTTTCTCGGCTGTTATTAATCCATATTCTTGAGCAATCTTTCGAACTACTGGTTTTTCTAAATCTCCAACTGGGAACAATACATTTTGTAATTGGTCTTTGCTAACTTGTGATAGAAAATAACTTTGATCCTTATTTGAATCAATTCCACGTAATAAATGACCGTCTTTCATTCTGGCATAATGTCCCGTAGCAATGAAATCAGCACCTAATTTTTTTGCTTCTTTTGCAAACATATCAAATTTAATATACTTATTACACATAATATCAGGGTTAGGGGTTCTACCATGTTCTAATTCCTTTAGAAAATAAGTAAAAACATAATCCCAATATTCTTTTACAAAATCAATACGGTGCAAAGGAATATCAAGCCTCTCGCAAACAGCTAGAGCATCATTATAATCTTGTTCTTGGGGACATATATTATTTTGAAGGGTTGGATTGCCTAAAATGTCATTATTCAGGCTACTATCCCAATTTCGCATAAAAAGTCCAATTACTTCATATCCTGCATTTTTGAGTAGAATAGCAGCGACACTACTATCGACTCCCCCACTCATTCCTACAACAACTGTTTTCATAAACTTCACCAGACACATTATACCAAAAAAACAGTAGTTTTTATACTGTTTAGTGAATTAAAAATAGAAGTTTCTTAAAAATAAAGGGAACTACAAATACTTCAAGAATAGAACTAATGAAAACAACAATTATTGAAAAGATTAAAACTCCCAGATATACATTTATAATTGCTTTAAAATTAACTGTTTTTTTTCGAAAGATACTATCAATCAGTTTTATTGAAAATTTTATTGAATATACCATTAATAAGGTATGAATTGCTAAATTAATAATATGATGAGGAAAAATATAAAAAAATGCCAGCAATGTTCCCTTTAATTTATATTGTAAGATGAAAGAACCTATGGAAAAACCTAACATAAATGCCTTTGAAAAATACATAAATAGTGTGATAGGAATTCCAATAATAGAAATACCTAAAACCCAAATAGTACCAATAAAACTGAAATGTGATACTAGAGTATTAATAAAAGTATTTTGATAATTGATTTTATCCTGATCGATCATTGTCATAAAATCAGAAATATAATTTTTTACGAGGGTTTGATCATTACCAGATAAAATAGTGATAAAGAATGTTCCAAAAAGGAAACCAATAATAGCTAGTCCAGCGAGAAAGAAAAACATTTTTTTGTTAATTTTTACTTTAGTTTTTAGTTTGTCCATTACTTTTTTCATGTGCCACCTCTAATAAAGCATATGAATAGACAAGCTAGTTATTCCAATTTTTTTAAAAATATATTATAATAGGAATACGAGGTGAAAATATGGCTAAGAAAAAGAAAAAAGTCAATACCCAACGCATTTTTGCCCTTATTTTATTAATTGGTATGGTTGCGATGATTATTTCAAGTTTCTTTTTGATTTAATATTTTTGATGCAGTGCTCTATTTAATGCATTGCCAAGAACTTGACTGAGTTCTTCCATTAAAAAATCAATTTCTTTTGGTGTTACCATAAAATTATAACCAATAGGATTTAAGACTTCAAAAAGAAGTTCTTTTTTTTCTTCTGCATTTAACGAACCAACGAGTCCAAGTAATTGCTGATTATCTGAGTCATTTGCTTCAATCGTATTCTTTCGAAAATCAACTGTACTAGCGACTACTAATCTACTAACTGCTTTTTTAGAGAATTGTCTATGAAATGCATAATGTTTTTCCATATAGACTAAAGTGTCACTTACTAATGTTACTGCATCAACGACAGTAGGAATACCAATTGCAATAACAGGAATTCCTAACTGTTCACTACTAATTTCCTTACGATTGTTGCCTACCCCACTTCCTGGGTGAATTCCAGCATCGCTCATTTGAATAGTTTTATTTAATCGTTCGATAGAGGAACTTGCAAGAGCATCAATGACAATTACAAAGTCCGGTTTAATAGCAGTAATTGTACTTTTGATTAAATCACTGGTTTCAATTCCAGTCTCCCCCATTACCCCTGGTGCAAAAGCAGAAATAGGTCGAAAACCCTCTTCCATGTCACCAAGAAGAGCAAGATGATTTGTAACTAAAATTTTATCGATTGTTAAAGGACCTAACGAATCGGGTGTTGATCTTTCATTTCCAAGACCAATAATTAATCCATGATCATCTTTTGATATCTTTTTTTGTTTTAAAAATTTAGACAGTTCGCTCGTTACTACATCTTCTACTTTTTTTCGATTGTCAAAATCTGTTACATCTTGAAATTCAATCGTCGTATAGAGACCAGCTTTTTTACCGATTGTTTTTCCTGTAGAATCATCAATCTCAGCAATTGTAACTTTTACTCCATCTTTTTCAGAGATTTTTAAATAGTCTGACTCTCTTGGAATCGTATCAATTGCTAAGTCCGTATGTACCTGATATTTTCCTAAATCAATTTCATGTTTCATGTTATCACCTAGAATTATTTTGACCAAAAAGCCAGTTTTTATTGCTTTTTTTTCCAATCTTTGTTAAAATAAGATAGATCAATGACTTGGAGGTGAAAAATATGCCAAATATGAAGAATGCGAAAAAAGCAGTATTGACAATTGCCAAGAAAAAACAAAATAACAATGAATTTAAAGCTAGTATGAAAACAGCTATCAAAAATGTTGAAAAAGCAGTATTAGCAAAAGATAAAGCAAAAGCAACTGAAAACTTAACAGTAGCGATCAAACGTATTGATAAAGCATGTGCTGCTGGTGTTGTAACTAGTAACTTCGTTGCACGTAATAAATCTCGCTTAACTAAGAAAGTAAATTCAATGGAATAATTTACTTTTTTTATTTGTCCGAGAAGTTAGTTGTTTCAAAAAGAAGAATGATGCTATAATAATAGTAAGGTGAAGAAATGAAGAAATTTTTAAGTACAATATTTTTATTATTATTGATAGCGGCTATTTATTTTTATAGACGAGATTTCATACAATATATAATGGTAAATTATATATATAAAACAGAGTTTGAAGAGAAAAGTGCAAATAACTATGAGAGAAGTGTCGATTTTAAATATGTTCAGGTGGAGTCTCGCTTTGAGCCAAAGACGAAACAAGACATTTTAAATATTATTTATACTGCACTTGATCGCGGATATGATGATTTCGCATTCTTTTGTTCTAAAGAATATAAAGATTGCCCAAATGATATGAAAGAATTAATTGACAATAATTATGAAATTGCCAATATTAATAATTTTGTTGCCCCATACAATAGTTATCAGCGCCTTAGTTTTGCGATTGATGGTTATGGAATCATTCGAGTTCATGTCGAAAAAATGTATACGACTTCCGAAATGAACTTAATTAATCAAAAAATAGAACAATTATACCCTACATTAGTAAAAAGTAATCGCTCAACAAAAGATAATATTAAGGCTATTCACGATTATATTATCAATCATACTGTTTATCTGCAAGAGGAAGAAACTGGTGATTATTTAAATAAGTCTGTTCATCCTAAGAAAACGAGTATTGCATATGGACCACTTTTTAATGGAGCTGGAATATGTGGTGGATACACGGATGCCATGGCGTTATTTCTAGACCGGATGAATATTCCAAATTATCGGGTTGCTAGTGAAACTCATATCTGGAATTTAGTGTATATTGATGGTGAATGGAAGCATTTAGATTTAACATGGGATGATCCTGTAACAGATACAGGGGTGAATGTGTTACTAGATACCTATTTTTTAATTAGTTCCTCTACTTTAGAAACAGAAAATAGAAGTGAACATAAATACGATAAATCAATTTATTTGGAAGCATAAAAAAATACGATTAATTCGTATTTTTTATTTTAGAGAGAATACTGCTTGAATTTGTTTATGATCACTCGTTGGATTATCAATAACATGAGAATTTAAAAGATTTAAATCTTCGTTTAATTTTATTTTTTCTTTATTATTTTTCTTTCCTGCTACATTATAAATGTTACCTAAAATATAGATCAACATCTTTATATATAATTTTGAAAGATTCTTTTCTTTTTTCTGAAGTTGATCATATTGAATTAATAGTTCAGACAATTGTTGAATAGATATTTCATGAATTTCTAATATTCGAAACAAAAGATCACTGCTAATCATTTTTTTACCGTGCTCCACCTCTCTTAAATAAGATGAAGAAATCCCTGTTTTTTTACAAGTAGTGCTACTGTTGGAATATCATTAGTAATTCTCAGTAGTCTTAAACATTCACCTAGTGTCTCTTTGCTAAAAGTATTTTGTTCCTTCATTTTTTTACCCCCGTAAAGATAACTATTATAGTATTCCCATTTTCTATTCTTATCAAGAGATTAGTTTTACATATGAAAAAGAGGTATCCCTCTTTTTTCTAAGAAAACAATGACTAAGAACATTGTTGCTGTAATTCTGAAACAGCTTCATCAAATGTTGAGATTGCAATAATCGGAATATCATATCCTTGCTTTTGTGCATAGTTTATCGCTTCTTCATAATTTCGACCGGCTGGAACCAAAAATAAATCCGCCTTCGATTTCATGGCACCTTTTAATTTATATTTTACTCCATCGATACTACCAACTGTCCCATCCTCATCAATGGTGCCTGTTCCAACGATTTTTTTACCACAAGTTAAATCCTCTTTTGTTAATAAATCATAGATAGAAAGGCTCATAATTAGACCACCAGAAGGACCCGATTCAGATGATTTAAAATGAAACTCCACACTAGGATCAGTTGTAATTGACTGATCTTTTGTGAGCATAATTCCTAGAATTTTACTATCATTATAATTGATAACAGTGGCTGTTTTAGTAATGATTTTGTCTTCTTTTTTTACTTCGAAAGAAACAGTATCACCAACATTAACCTGTTCGAGTAGATGAGAAACTTCTGCTGTATTCAAAACAGGGGTTTTATTAATCGAAATAATTTGATCTCCAATTTCTAAATTGGTTTTGCTTTCCTCTAAACGATAAGTGACATAGAGTTTTTGTTCAGTAATGTCCACTTTCATTCCTGCTTTAGTGTAACCTACGATAATAGCATTTTGATTGGCATTTTTAAGCATCAACTGATCTCTAAAAGCAACATCAGATGTATTCTCATTTGATGCAACAACTTCACTTTTAGGAATGATATCCCAATCTTTTTTTAATTTAGCCATAATTAAAGTTGGTATTGTTGCCTTTAGTTCAGAGACATAAGCTAGATTAAAACTTCCCTCTCCATTATAGCTATTTTCAATTGTAATTCGCGAATTTACATCGATTGTTCCTCCTGGAGCATCGATATAATATGGAAATTCAAAAGTTGTGAGAAAAAGAATAACAAAAAAGAAAACTAAAAAACCGATATTTTCTTTAATCAATTCTTTTATTTTCTCATATACTTTATTAATCATGGTGAATCACCCTCTCTAATCTATTGTATCATATGAAGGAGGAATTTATGAAGAAAATACTAGAGAGCATTCTCATTCTTATTGTATTAGTATGTGTAGGAATAGAAATTTTAACAGAATCTGAAGCAATCATGAATTCCGTTTTATTTTCTTTTCAAATTTGGTATAAAAATATATTTCCTTCTCTATTTCCTTTTTTTGTGCTTTCTGAATTATTAATTCATTATGGATTTGTCGAATTCTTAAGTGAACTACTAAAAGGATTCATGTATCGCTTTTTTCGAATGAGTGGAAATGCTTCTTTTGTTTTTGTTATGAGTATGATTTCCGGATTTCCAAGCAGTGCGAAATATATAAGAGAACTTTATTTAAAAGGATTATTAGATGAATCAGAATCGACAAAATTATTAATGTTTACTCATTTTTCCAATCCTCTTTTTATTTTAGGAACCGTTTCCTTATTGTTTTTGCAAAATAAAGAAATTGGTCTATTTATTTTACTTTGTCATTATATAACCAATTTCATTATCGGGTTTCTGTTTCGAAATTGGTACAAAACCAAACAAAAACCAGAACGGGTTTCATTAAAAAAAGCTATTTTAGCAATGCATCAAAAACGAATGAGTAGTAAAAAAAGTTTTGGGAGCGTAGTAAGTAAAGCCTTGATGAATAGTATAAATACCCTTCTTCTTATTTTAGGTACGGTAACTATGTTTTTAATTGTGACGACGATATTGGATCACAATCTATCATTGGGGAGCTATTATCAAAGTATTCTAAATGGATTTGTTGAAATGACACAAGGTCTTAAATATGTCAGTTTACTAGCAATTCCACTCAAATATAAAAGCATCATGACGGTCATGATACTTTCTTTTGGGGGACTAAGTGTCCATATGCAAGTATTGAGCATTCTGAGTGATACTAAAATTAAATATCTTCCCTTTTTTACAGCCCGTCTTTTACATGCAGCAATATCTGGGATTTTAGTATCGACTCTTTTTGATGTTTGGATGATGTTTCTTTAAATTGTTACCGTAGTAGATGCGGTATATTGAACAAGTATTTGAATACCAAAATCACCATTCACCATTTTATTCGTAATTGGAATAACAATATTTAAAATAGAATACGTTCCATAATTTTGATTAAAAACTTCAAGAGAACCTAATTGACTACTCTCTCCATAGGTAAGTTGATATCCGCCATAACTTACCGTTCCACGAGTATGATCAATTACAAAATTAGATGAATCTCCGCTTGAAAATTGAAATTTTAGGCATTCATTTCCACAACTAGTGACACTTGTTAGAGTGTCATTATTTAATTGATCATATATTTTTTTAGACATAATAGCTTGGCGATTTAATAAAGTTGTCTTTACATCACCACTCAAATAAAGCTCTTTCATATTCGCAATGATTTGAAAAAGTAATATACTAACTGCAGCAACTAAACAAAAAGATACTGCCATTTCAATAAGTGTAAATCCGTTTTTCTTTTTCATAGCACTCTCCTAAAGATAATTCATTGGAACTGAAGCACAAGTCCCATCTTGATATTCTACAATAATTCTATAATCACTACTTCCGGGATGCCCCTCTAAGTGATTCAAAAATTGCTTCAATGTTTCGCTATAAGTAGAATCTGTTTTTAAGTATTCTTTAAAATTTGTAAGGTCATCTTCTACCACTAGTACTGTTTTTACTTTAAGTTTTTGAAATAAATCTTGACAGAAATTCTTAGAATTAGTTCCGCTCGCAAATTCGCACAAAGTAATGTTTTCATGATGATTATCAAGTGTTTTTACATTCTTGGAAATTGTAGAGCTGAATACTCCTCTTTCTTGATTTAAAATATAATTTTTAACATGATAAGCACCATATATGCCAGGAACAGTATTATAAGTAAAAGAATTGTCGTAATTTTGTCGTAAAGCGGAAAATTGTACAAAAATGTAAACTAAAACCCCTAAAATAAAGACTGATACAATCAATGTTTCAGTTAGTGCAAATCCAGTGTTATCGGTTTTTTTCATAGAAGTTCGCCCCTTCTTATTGTAATTAATATAATTCTATTATATAATAGTTCTAGGATAAAAGCTAGTCCAAATTGAATAAAAGGGGATGAATAATATGTTAAGAAAGTTTGATTTTGACAAAATGCCAGTGGTGGAAATTGTCAATGACATTTTAGTTGACGCAAGTAAAAGAGGAGCCAGTGATATCCACTTTGATCCTTTAACGGACTACATGAAGCTACGGATTCGAATTGACGGATCATTAATTGACTATGCTGAAATCCCGAATTCTATTAAAAAGAATCTAATTACTCGTGTAAAGATCATTGCTGGAATGAATATAACAGAATCACGTTTGCCACAAGATGGTGCGATTAAAGCATCACTTCAAGGCGTTAATCTCGATTTACGTGTTTCTGCCTTACCTACTCAAGATGGTGAAAAAATCGTAATTCGTATTTTGGATTATACAATGAGTGCTAGTGGACTTGAAGCACTAGGATTTAGTGAATCAAATTATGAAAAAGTACTTCAGATGATTGCCACCCCTAGTGGAATTATCCTGGTAACGGGTGCTACTGGTAGTGGTAAATCAACGACTGTATACTCTATCTTACAAAGATTAAATAAGGAAGATACAAATATTATTACAGTTGAAGATCCAATAGAAATGAATATTGAAGGAATCAATCAGGTTCAGACGAATTCTGAAATTGGATTAACCTTCGCGAATGCCCTACGTTCTATTTTGCGTCAGGACCCGAATATTATTATGATCGGAGAAATTCGTGATACTGAAACTGCTCGTATCGCTGTGCGTGCCTCAATTACAGGACACTTAGTATTATCGACAATCCATACTAATAGTTCCTTAAATACAATTGAACGTCTGCTTGATATGGAAGTTGAACGTTACTTACTTGCAAGTGCTTTAACTGGAATTATATCACAAAAATTAGCGAGAAGACTCTGTCAGAAATGTCGCAAATTAAGACCTACTAACAATTATGAAAAAGAGTTATTCAAAAGGGTTCTCCATAAAGAAGTTGATCACGTTTATATGACGGAAGGCTGCGAAGAATGTGGTAATGGTTATAAAGGTCGTATTGCAATTCATGAAGTATTGTTAATTAATCAAGAGATAAGAGATGCGATTTCTAGTAATCTTAGAAAAGAGAAATTACGTGATCTAGTATATGGATCAGATGTTATTACGCTACTTCAAGATGGACTAGAAAAAGTAGTATCTGGAGAAACTACTTTCGAGGAAATTCTAAAACTTATCGAATTAGATTCAGAAGATTTAAATGATCAAAATCATGGTGGACATTATGATTTAAAATCTGCCCTGGATAATACGAAAATAGCTCAGCATGCACCAGAGCCTGCCAAGCCAGAAGTAACAACCAAAGACGATGACTTTATGAATATTGAATTTTAACTATCGAAAGATAGTTTTTTTCATATAAAAAAGTATAGATTCTTCTATACTTAAGACTCAATTAAAAATAATTCTAGCCCGATTTCTTTATCTATTTTTCCGGATTTAATGCTATAATCTAGATCTGCTAATTTATTTAAATAATCTAATAGAATATCATCGGTAAATGTTCTACCTTTCTGTAAAGCAAGTTTAATACGATATGGATGAATCTCTAACTCACTTGCGATATCCTTTTCACTGTATCCTTGACGATACAATTGTTTTGCCTGATAAATTAAACGAAACTGATTTGCTAGCAGAATAATTATTTTAATAGGTTCTTCTCCTAAATGAATCATTTCATGATAACTTTCTAAAGCCTGTTCTAATTTGTGATCAACAATATTTTCGATGAAATGAAATAGATCTGTATCGATATTTTTAGTAGTTAGTTCTAGGATATCCTGTTCTGTGATCTCTAAACTGTCACCTTTATAAATCTTTATTTTCTCTACTTCTTGGTGTAAAATCATGAGATTATTACCAACACGATCAATTAATAATTTTAAATCATTTCTTTTAATGATATAAGGAGAAAAGAAAGTTTGAATAGTTTCTTCAATGTTTGCAACTTGATTAAATTCTTTTACTGTTGCAATTTGCTTTAATTTTTTTACAATTTTTTTTCGGTCGTCTAACTTCTCTTTTTCTACTAAAAAAATTAAAATAGAATCAGGATTAGGATGATCTAAGTAGTTTTCTAATACTACCATATTTTGTTCAATACCTTTTTTAACTGTAGTACCTGTTAAAAAATTAGCGTTACTAGCAACAATTAACTTTCTAGAATCAAATAGAGAGATTGTTTCTGCATCTTCTATAACGTTTTCAAGAAAATCATTCTCGAGATCATATTCACTACATTGTATTGCATCAAAATTGTATTTTTTTATTATTTTTTCTATTTCTTTTTTGATAAAAAATGGTTCTGTTCCATAAAATAAATATACCATACCAACAACTCCTACAATTTAATTTTCTCACCATATGGTACATCCAAAAGCGAAAGTAACAAGTGAATTAGTTTTATTGATAATACTCCTCTATTTTACACCATTTCAGAGTAACCAGCAAGAGAAAAAAGAAAAAACGGAGGTTTATTCTACTTTTCCGTTCTTTAATTCATATACGATATCTGCTAGTTCTTTTACGCGATGTGAGTGAGAAATAATAATGACACACTTCCCTTCTTTGTGCGCTAAATCTGAAAAAATATTTAATATATCTTCTTCGGTATCTTTATCTAAATTTCCCGTTGGTTCATCGGCAAATAACAACTCTGCATCATAAGAAAGAGCTCTAGCAATGCTTACGCGTTGTTGTTCTCCACCAGAGAGTTGTAAGATAGGTCTTTTTGCTTGTTCCTCATCAATCCCAACCTTTTTGAGTAATTGTATCGCCTTTTCTTTTGGGTTTGTCTCTTTTTTTCGGCTGATATTCATTGACAAAATGATATTTTCTAAAGCATTTAAATGTGGAAGTAAGTTATAACTTTGGAAAATAATACCAATTTCATTTCCACGATAGTTGTCGTAATTCCATGCTTTTAATTCTTTGCCACGATATTTAATACTACCAGTTTGATAACGTTCAAGACCAGCCATGATAGAAAGAAGTGTACTTTTCCCTGCTCCACTTTTTCCAAATATTCCGTAAACTTTACCAGTTTCAAAAGAAAGCGTGATATCTTTTAAAACATCTTTTATTCCGTCATAAGAATAATTGACATGTTCCAATGTTAAAATATTCATCGATTCACCTCCTATGTTCGATTCTGTAGAATTTTATTTGGTTCATATTGATTAATAAATATAGCACAAATCAATCCACCAATCATAATAAGAACTAAATTTATTCCAAATATTCCCATAACAGTTCCAAAAGATACTTGTACATCAAGTGAGTCTATATAAGTTATTTTAGGATTGTTCCCTATGCTAAAGCTTCCACGATCCATGTTTGTTCTTCCGAAATTCGTATTTCGATCATCAACACTTTCTTGTTGTTTACTGATTTCGGATTGTAATAATTGATTTGTAACTGGTTGAGATAGAAGGGTTCCACTCGTCGATCCAATTAGTAAAGACAAAATAGCAACAATACAAATTTCTGATAAAAATTGCATAATTACTTTTCTTTTACTCATTCCAATTGCTCGCATAACTCCAACTTCATATTTTCGTTCGCGAATTTGAATGGAATTAATAATAGCAATAACCACTCCACCTACGATTAAAATGATTACCAGAAAAATCATTGAAAAGTTACTTACATTACTAATAGGCTCTAGTTGTTCCATTAGTGTATCCAAATTAGATGTAGCGGTATAATATTCACTAAGTCCCTTTTCTTTCGCTTCTGCCACAAAAGCGTCATAATCGGAAGCTGTTTTTAAATAAAATTTTGGACTTAGCTGGTTTTTATTATTATCTGTACTAAAGTATGTATTCATAGTAGATAAATTGGTATAAATTTGATTGCCAACGTTCATGGCGCTCATTCCCATAAAGTTATCACTACTAGTATCTTCAGTGGTAGAATAGATTCCAACAATTGTTAAGGTAAAGGTATTCGTACTATCTGTCGTATAAAAGGTAACGGTATCTCCTACGGCTAGATTATTTTCATTCGCGAGTTCTTCACTGATTACCATAACTGGTTCCACTTCATCATTCGTAAAGAACGATCCAGAAGTAATTTTACTTGTACCAGTTAAAAAGGAATCGAGATAAGAAACATCAGAATATGCAGTAAAACGATAGTCTCCAATATTCATTCCACCTCTACTAATAAATTTTTCAGAAGTATTCTTAGAGTTTTCAGTATTTGAGTCCCCTTTATTGCCAAAAAAATTGTCTGTAACCGCTGTAATTTGATTGGAAGAAGCACTTCCCTCCATCGTATAATAGTAGCTACTAATATAATCAGAATCTCCGATTTTAGCAATCAACTCCTCGTTTAAAGGCTCAATTGTTAGTTCAGTGTTGGATTCTCTATTCTCACGGAATCCCATTCGATCAATTGCAAATGTGATTTCTAAGGAATTTGTTTCTTGATAATGTTTGACTAAAGTGGATGCAGAATGATAAATTGCAAGAGCAATACAGGCAGCTAATGTTACAATTGTAATAATAATTCCAATTAGTAAATTTCTTCCTTTTGCACGTTTCACATTTATCCAAGCATTTTTTAAAATATACATGTTTATTCTCCTTTCAATAAACAGTATAGATATTTTTTGTGAAAGTAATAAGAAAGAATCGTGAAAAAAGAGTGAAGAAAAAAAGTACCTGAGTACTTTTATCCTTGATCCTTTTTAATCAGAAAATAGAAACTAGTTCCTTTTCCTCTTTTCGATATGACACCGTATGGAAATTGGTGTTGTTCTAAAATACTTTTGACGATTGATAATCCAATTCCCGTTCCAATTGAAACTCTAGAATAATTTTTATCCACTTTATAATATTTATCCCAAATATGTGGAATATCTTCTTCTTTAATTCCTTTGCCAGTATCTTTTACCGAAATGCGATAATAAGGATCCTCATCAGTTACTATAATTGAGATTTTTTTATCTTTACCTGTATAATTAATCGCATTATTGATTAAATTATAGATTACTTGTTCGATTCGTTTTAAATCTGCTTTGACAACAGCATTTTCAACGCCAGAATAAATGAATTGAAATTCTTGTTGTTCTTCATAGATACGATATTGTTTTAAAATTCCTTTTATGAATTCATTTAGTTCGAATGTTGCCATTTCCAATGGTTGTGTTTTTGATTGAATCTTGGTAAGTTCTAATATATCATTTACTAAAATATTTAATCGATCCGCTTCTTTGATAATTACATTTAAATTTTCATCTCTTTTTTGTTTGTTTTTATAAGTTAAATCACGAACCATTTCCGCATATGCTCGGATCATTGTAAGTGGGGTCTTAAGATCGTGACTTACATTAGCCATAAATTCTCTTCGCAAAGCCTCTGTTTTAGATAATTCATCTTTTGCTTGATTTAGTGTGTTGGATAGTTCTTGTATTTCAGAGATATCAACATTAGTAGAAAACGTTACATCATAGTTTCCTTTTGCTAAGAGTTTTGCTGATTTGTTCATTTTCTCAATTGGTTTTGATATTTTTTTAGAAATAAAATAAGCAATTGTTAAAGAAAGTAATAGAACCACAATCGAAACATAGATGAACTGTTTTTTTAGAATATTAATAGTAGAATCAAGTGGCACTAAGGATACGTTGATAAAGGCATATTCTGATGTATTTAGTTTGAGTGCATACATATAAGATTTATTATCAAATTTTGGATTAGAAAAGATGTAACCCTGTACACTTTTGTTACTTTCGATAAATTCGCGTTTATATTGATTTAGTGAAAATAAATTCCCATCTCCCATACAACCTCTACCATAATCATTTGATAAATAGGTATATTGATTATAGCTATATACTTCGATACAGACTCCATAATCTCTAGAAATTTTATCTAATGATGATACAAAGTCATCTTTCGCATAAGCTGAGAATACTTCATTGACAACCGTTGTTAATTCTTTTCGTTTCGACCATTCATAGAATGAATTAATTGATACAACTTGAAAAAACCATAGAAAAGCTAAAATAGCGAATGAAAATAAAATTAGATAGAACCATACTTTCGCTTTTAGACTATTTTTCTGTGATTTCAAATTTATAACCTACTCCCCTAACCGTGGTAATCAAATCACGATAAGGTCCTAAATTGTTGCGAAGCATTTTGATATGTGTATCAATTGTTCGGTCATCTCCAAAGAAATCATATCCCCATAATTTACTTAACAAAATCTCTCTAGAAAGCGCTATATGTTCATTTTCGACAAAATATACCAATAAATCATATTCTTTTGGTGTTAACGAAAGCTCTTTATCTGCTAAAAATACGGCATGTGCTTTAAAATCAATCCGAAGATTTTGATAAGACCAATAGTCACCGTGAGACGGGTGGACTCTTTTCATTAGCGCCTTAACACGAGCTACTAACTCTTTAGGACTAAATGGTTTTGTCATATAGTCGTCGACCCCAAGTTCAAATCCCATTAACTTATCATATTCTTCTTTTCTAGCAGACAACATAATGGTAGGTATTGGTTTGATTTTATTAATCGCTTCTACCGCCATAAAGCCATCTGTAACCGGCATCATAATATCCATAATAATGAGGTCGTAATCGTTTTGTTTAACAAGGTTAATTGCTTCAGTTCCATTACAGGCTTCACTAACAATATACCCTTCATTCTCTAAATACTCGCGAATGACAAGACGAATTCCTTCCTCATCATCTACTACTAATACGTTCATTTAATCCCTCCTGTGTTATATTATACAGATGAATGTGATTCTTTTGTGAAATTCTCCTTCATTTCTTCCAAAAGTGTTAAATAATAATTCATCAACACGATGTCATTCTTCTTTTTTGCCTGTTCGTATTGATATAGATAGTAACATTTCTTTTCGTGTGGGGATAAGGTAATAATCCATTTCTGCATATTGAAAAAGAGCTTTCGCTCCTATTTTTTCCCAAGTTTTAGAGCACTATCCAAAGCTCGGTACAAAGCATCAATCTTAATCGTTACCCCACTAATAGAATCTGTTTTAGATTGTTCACTATCTGTCCAATTGATAAAATCGATTCCTTGCTCTTTAATAACAGCCTTTTCAAGTAAATCTACTTGTTCATACCATTCTTTCGTAACCGCTGGATTAGCTTTCATATTGTAGTCATCTCCAAGCGCTTTCTTTGTTGTAACAGCATCATCTTTGGTATAAGTAGTATCTAAGTATACTGAATCAATCAATCCTTCTTTACTGACATGAATTACTGCGATTGCTTGATTAGAACCACCATAAGTATCGGTTACATGTCCCATGTAAGTTCCTTCTTTATATTTTCCTTCAGCTACCTTTTCACAGCCTGTTAATAGAAGTAACACTGGTAAAACCATCAAAACAACAAATTTTTTCATTCTAAATCCTCTCCCTATTCTAATTATAACATATTCTATGCTTCTTTCAAGATGTTGACGGAATATTCTAAAAACTTTTGACTTAAAATTCCTATAAAAAAGCCAGTCGGAAGGGCAAATAATAAGAGTACTGGTAAATAGTGAATCATGTTTGCTCCTAAAAACAGAACTGCTGCTATTATTTGACCAATACTATGACTTAACGAACCGACAATACTAATTCCGACAAATGAAAATAACTTTGACTTGTAAGCGAGTGACATCATTAGTACACTAAAAATTGCACCAAATAAACTGAAGAAAAAGGATACGTTAAATAGACCTGTTCTTAAAAGAGCCACCAATATCACTCTTGTTATCGAAAGAAAAAAGGCCTCTTTTACACCGTAAAGATCAAGTGTAACTAAGATTGCAAGATTCGCTAAGCCAAGTTTGAGTCCGGGTATCATTCCATTTAACACCGGGAAAAAAGATTCTATGATAGAGCACACAATCGAAATTGCAAGTAGCATTGATAAACGTGTTATTTTTTTTATTGTCATCCTATCACCTTACAACGGTATCTAACTCTTGCTTACCAATGATTTCTATTACAACTTCATTAGGTAAACAGACGATACTCTCCCCTGCTTTCTCAATATATCCTTGCTTTGAGCATAAATGCAACGGACTATTCTCCTCATTAACTTTTATTTTTCCATCCCGTATATGAATTTTAACAGTTCCATTGGTTCCGGTAACTTCATAGTCTTTTTCTTCTTTTTGCCGTAAATCGATTGTTAAAACCTCTTTTCCTTGATGTGTTACAATTGCTGTATCTCCACTTTTTTTAGGAAAAAATAATAGTGCAAGGGAGCTTACTAAAACGATCCCTATTAAAATTAAATCATTTCGTTTCATAGTTTTTCATTCCTGAAGAACGGACGATTAAGTTATCCTCTGTATACCAAATCGCTTCTGTATCATCTAGGCTTTCCACTAGAGACATACCTTCATCAATAGGAAGAAGAAATAAAATAGTAGAGAGTATATCTGCTTTAGCGCTATTCTTTGTAATGACCGTTACACTTTTACTATAAGAACTAGGATAGAGTGTTATAGGATTGATGATGTGATGGTATTTTTGACCATTGTATTCATAAAAACGCTCATATCCTCCACTCGTCACAACACTGATATTTTTCCCATGAACAACAGTAAAGATATCTTTTTGATTGTTTGTTGGATCTTCAATTCCGATTGTATAATCTTTTTTATTATAAGAATCACCAACAATTACATTCCCACCAGCATTGATTAAATAAGTAGAAATTCCTAATTTTTTTAATAGTTTTCCTGCCTCTTCGGTCGTATAACCTTTTGCGACACTTCCTAGATCAATACTTACATGGTTGTTTTTAATTGCATAATCGTCTAAAAGAACTAATTCCTTTTTTTGACTGTTTGCTGATGCCAACTCTTCTTCGGTAGGAATACCAGTTCCAGCTTCGCGGTATTTCTTCCATACATCGATGACATTTCCAATTGTAATATCAAATAAATTATTTTTTTCATGCCACATTTGGGCTAATTTGAGAACTGCATAAAGTTTCTCATCAATTGTTAAAGTGTCTGACTGATCACTATTATGATAGATATAATATGGATTAATGACATTATCATAACTTTGATAACGATCGGTTAATTGATGGTATTCCTTATAGAGATTTTCTACTTGTAGAAGGGCGTCATTTAGTTTTTTTTCATTTTTTCCGTAAAGTTTAATATAAATCTGTGTGTCCATATAAAAGATATTTTTTGTTACCACTTTTAAACTATTGTTAGATCGATATACGATAACACTGATCAATACAATCATTAAGAATAAAGCGGCGATCCAAATACCTTTGTTAATTTGTTTCTGCATATTATCACCAATCATATTATATCATGGTTCATAAAAATAAAAAATCACATTTCTGTGATTAATTAATTTTATCTGGTTGTTGAGTTCCATCTAATGTTTCAGTATAAGCAGTGATTAATTGTTCACCTGCAATTTTCACGTCTCTTTTTTTCGCAACATGATAGGCATTATCTACTAAATTTGGAATTTGACCCTCTAATATTTGTTGAATTTTGCTTTCAAATTCATCGAGTGTCTTACCTTTATAAATATCGACATTGTCCTTAAACCAATCCTCGAAGATAGGAATATCACGGATAAGGGTTGGTATTTTAGAGATACTAGCTTCCATAATAGGAATTCCTTCGGTTTCTTCTTGTGTCGGCATAAAGAATAAATTCGCTCCAGAAAGTGCTGCATGAATCATCTTTTGTTCTACATATCCAGCAAAGACTAAATTTGGTAACTTTGTATGTACAGCATCACGAATCTTTTGAGGCGATGCGGATAAAGGACTTGAGCCAAACCAAATAAATTTATATTGAGGGAGTCGCTTCGCCATTTCGACAAAATCCAAAATCCCTTTTCGCTCAATATACAAACCAATACCAACAACCACTTTATCTTCATCAGAATAGTGATACGTTTCTCTAAAGTTTTTTCCAAGCTCTACATCACGTTCAAAAAATTTTGTATCAATTCCATTTGAGATAGCATAAATAGGCCTTTTAATTCCGTAGTTCGTAAGCAATTTTTTAGAATAGATAGTTGGTGTAATAATACTGTCTCCTAGATTGTAGCATTTACAAATCCACCACTTAAAAAGAGGTGAAAGTTGATTTGAAAAAATAAATGAATTTTTAAAATCTTCTTCCGTTGAATGAGCATGGTATATGATTTTAATTCCTTGTCTTTTTAATTTACGTGCAAGTAAAAATGATTTTGGCCCATAAAAATTGATATGAGCAATATCGAAACCTTTCTCTTTTGAATCAGTTGTATAGGTAATTCCATTTGATTCTAAAGCGCGAATCTGATGTTGAATTGCCTTTCCAAGTCCAGATTTTCCAATTGTTTTCATACCTTCAGTATAAAGTAATACTTTCATATTCTCACCGCTTTAATTGTAACAAAAACTGCTTTAAAAAACAAGCAATTAAAGTGACATGCTGACTAAAATTACATCTTCCCCTATTTTTTTTATCTGTTTCCATTTGATTTCTACTTCGGTTGATGATGGTAAAAAACTAGCAAAAAATTTGCTCTTTTGAACAATCAAAGATTGTGTTAATCCTTCTTTATCAATTAAAACATCTATAATTGTTCCAATTAATTTTCCGTCTTCAATATTAATAATATTTTTGTTTTGTAGATCAGACAATCGCATACAACCACCCTACTGTACTATATGTAAAAAAAGGTAAAAATAGATGTATAAAGTTTCTACCAATGTTCATAATAGGTTAGAAAGGAGATTTCTATGGCACGTCATAAAGTGGAAATTTGTGGCGTGAATACTGCGAATATTAAAGTTTTAACAAACGAAGAACAAATAGAATTATTTAAAAAATTACAAAAAGGAGATTCTTTTGCAAAAGATGATTTGATTCAGGGAAATTTAAAATTAGTCCTTAGTATTTTAAAAAAATTTACCAATCGAACAGATAATATGGATGATCTTTTTCAAGTCGGTTGTATTGGTCTTATTAAGGCGATCGATAATTTTGATCTCAGTCATGAGGTTCGATTTAGTACCTATGCAGTACCGATGATTTTAGGAGAAATAAGGCGTTATCTACGGGATAGTAGTAGTGTACGAGTTGCGAGAAGCACAAAGGATATGGCCTATCAGGCACTGCGTGTAAAGGAACAATTAACGAATGAATTAGGCCAGGAACCAACAATTAAGATGATTGCAGATCAACTCGGAAAAACAGAATATGAAATTACGAATGCGATTGACTCGACGAAGGATACAATTAGTATGTTTGAACCGATTTATAATGACGGTGGAGACACTATTTATCTAGCGGATCAATTAGAAGATTCTTCAGGGAAACTCTATTCATTGGACACTCGATTAGCATTAAAAGAAGGTCTAAATCGTCTCAAAGAGAAAGAGCGTTATATTCTACTAGAACGCTATATTATAGGAAAAACGCAATTGGAATTAGCAGAAGAGATTGGTATTTCACAAGCTCAAATTTCAAGGTTAGAAAAAAGTGGCTTAGAAAATTTAAAGAAAATGATCTTATGATCATTTTTGGTACTATGAAAGTGTAAT
>DICM01000015.1 GCA_002416285.1 Caryophanales bacterium UBA5026 | reverse complement strand
ACACAGAATTTTTTACACTCTCTTTACTTATTTGTCAACAGTCTGAAAGAAGAATTAATTTTCTTCTTTTTCCTCTTTCTTCTCCGGTTTTGGTAACGTATCTTTTCTAGAAAGATTGAGTCTACCACGTTTATCATATCCTTGTGATTTTACTGTAATGATATCTCCTATCTTAACAATATCACTTGGTTTTTCTATTCTTTCATGAGCAAGTTGAGATACATGAACTAATCCTTCACATCCAGGCCATAATTCTACGAAGCAACCAAAGTCTTCTACTTTAACAACTTTTCCTTCGTATACAACGTCTTCTTCAACCTGTCGAACAATATTTTTAATAAGTTCTGCTGTTTTATCGATAATCTCTTGATTAGAGTGATAGATAATAACTCGACCGTCATCCTCAAGATCTACTTTTACTGCATTTGCATCTGTTACTGTATTAACATTGCTTGCATCACAAATGATTTTTGTAATCATTTCTCCACCTTTTCCAATAACATCCTTAATCTTATTTGGATCAATTAGGAATGTCATCGTTTTTGGTGCATACTTACTTACTTCTTTACGTGGTTCTTTGATTTGTGCTTCGATTACATCTAAAATTTGCTCACGAGCTACACTTGCTTGCGCTAAAGCCTCTTTTAAAACTTGTTTTGTAATACCTTTAATTTTGATATCCATCTGAAGTGCACAAATACCATTTCTAGTACCAGCCACTTTAAAATCCATATCTCCTAGGTGATCTTCCATACCTTGAATATCTGTTAAGATAGTATAATCATCACCATCTGTAATAAGTCCCATTGCAATTCCAGCAACTGGTGCTTTAATTGGAACTCCTGCAGCCATCAGTGCCATACATCCAGCACAGATGCTCGCCTGACTTGAGGATCCATTACTCTCTAAGATTTCTGATACGACACGGATTGTGTATGGGAATTCATCTTCACTTGGAATTACTTGCGCTAAAGCACGTTCTCCTAATGCTCCATGTCCAATTTCTCTTCGTCCTGGTGCTCCATAACGTCCTGTTTCTCCAACGGAGAAAGCTGGAAAATTATAGTGTAACATGAATCTTTTTTCATCTTCTAAACTAACCCCGTCTAAAATTTGATGTTCTCCAAGAGCACCTAGTGTTACAACAGATAAAGATTGTGTTTGTCCTCTTGTAAATAGAGCTGATCCATGTGTTCTTGGAAGTAAATCGATCGCGGTTGATAATGGTCTAATTTCTGTCATTTTACGTCCATCGGCACGTGTATGTTCTTTTACAACAATCTTTCTAAAAATTTCATATTCAATTTCTTCTAACACCAATTTTACTTTAGTAATTAGTTCTTTTAATTCTTCCGGTTTTAACCCTTCATTTTCTGTCAAATACTTATTGACAACTTCTTCTTTAATGGTATCAATTGCTGTATATTTCTCTAATTTTTCAACAATACGCATTGCTTTATTCAAAGGTTCTTCAACAGAAGCACGGATTTCTTCCTTAAGAGTATCTTCAATCTTTAATATTTCGTACTCCATTGTTGGTTTACCGATAGCTTCAATGATTTCTTTTTGGAATGCAACTAATTCTTTAATAGCTTCATGACCAAACATAAGTGCTTCAAGCATATCCTCTTCACTTACTTCTTTGGCACCTGCTTCTACCATATTGATTGCATCTTCTGTTCCCGCAACTGTTAGATCAATATCACTTAGTTCTACTTCTTCTACGGTAGGATTTAAAACAAAATTTCCATTTACTCGTCCTACTTTAACAGCAGCTACTGGTCCATCAAATGGAATTTCTGAAATGGATGTTGAAAGTGAAGAGCCAAATAGTGCAGTTAATTCTGGAGAATTATCTTGCTCTACTGATAAAACGGTATTGACAATTTGAACCTCGTTTTTAAATCCTTCTGGAAATAGAGGACGCATTGGACGGTCGATCATACGAGCGGCTAATGTCGCATTATCTGTCGGTTTCCCTTCTCTTTTAATAAATCCACCTGGAATTTTACCAACTGAATATAATTTTTCTTGATATAACACCATCAGTGGAAAAAAATCTGCTAAAAGATTGACTTGTTTATTAACGACTGATGTTGTTAATACAGCTGTATCTCCATAGCGGACAAGTACTGCACCATTTGCTTGTTTGGCAAGTTCACCATGTTCGACAACTATTTTTCTTCCATGAAAATCTAATTCAAATACTTGTTTCATATATACCTCTTTCTAATTGTATTTCTACAAACGAAAGGCACTCAAAAAAGAGTGCCTACTATTTATTTTTATTTTCTTAATCCTAAACTTTGGATTAGGTTACGATATCTTGTCACATCTGTTTTGAAAAGATATTGTAACATATTACGTCTTTGACCTACTTTTCTAAGTAATCCACGATGTGAATGGAAATCATGTTTATGTTCTTTTAAATGCTCTGTAAGTTCTTTAATTTCTTCTGTTAAGATTGCAATTTGAACTTCAGCAGAACCTGTATCCTTTTCATTTCGTGCGTATTTCTTTACGATTTCTTCTTTGATTGCTTTTGATAAAGCCATATTTTCTCCTCTTTCCTATTCGCTTATTCTGAGTAAAGAGTTGGAGTTTCTCTAAACACGGAATAAGTACTGAATACATAATACAATAAATCAGATGAAAGTTCAAGTAATTTTATACACTTTTCGTTACTTTTTTATTGTTCTCCAATTGTTTTTTGATATTGTCTCACTTTAACTTGAACAAATTCATCTTTTGGATCATTGTAAATAACCTTTAATGCTGATTCTTCTAGTTTCATTTGTTTTGCTTTCAAAATAGTTTTTATCTTTTCTAGTTTTATTTTTTTTTCATCAGATTTTAGCTTTGGATTTTCAAGCATCTTCATTATCATTTCTAATCTTTCATTGGTCCTATTTAGTCTCGCATTTTCTGCTTCCAATCGAGTAATTATTTGACTAAAATAAAAGAAATAAAGAATATCTTTTCCTTCAGAATCAATAAATAATTTCATAAAAATATCTTTGTTGTTAGGCATTTTCTTCCAGATATCATCGTGATTTTTAATATTATAATGTTTTAAAAATTGATTTTTAACACCTGTATTAAAACATCCAAAAAGATATTTGTTATAACTCTCATTTGCAACATATTCTTCATAAGATTCTGTTCTAGCATGATCTACTAATGGTTGAATAAACATTTCATAAACAAATTTAGTCTGAGCTTCTAAGTCTTCTTTAATTTCCTCTACAACTAAGTTTTTTCCAATATTTAAAGCTCTCTCTCCATTCATATTAATCTTTCTGTCTAATGTACTTTCCATAATACTCCTCCTAAAAACACATTCATAAGCTTATCCTAACATAGCTATTTCACTAAGTCAATGGAATAAAAAAACATATAAAAATAAGGTTATATGTTTTTTAAGCTATCACTAATCTTTTTTGTGGTGCTTTCAAAGATAATTCTTTGTATCCATCATAATTGTTCGTGATTGAAATTTGTTCGATCACAGGTACTCCTTCAATAGATAGATGCAGTTGCCACGGCGAAGTAAAGCCCCATCTTTCAATATATTGCATTTTAAAACGATCCTGACTAAAATTATCCATTCGCACACAAGTATGAATTCCTAAAAAAATACTTGCTTTTATATTCCCATCTTGATTACAGTTTCTTGTAACGAAATGCTCATTATAATTTACTTCTGGAAACTGATTTGATAAAGATGTTTTAATAGAATTGAAAAAGTCTTCATTTTCATCTGTAATAATTGAAATATGCAAACGAGATGTTTCACAATTTTCCCTTATATTGTTCATTAAATTTTGAAATTGTCGGTTAAATGTTTCCTCTTGCAGACGTTCCCAAAATATTTTATTTATATTTAAAAATAAAATATCGGGTGTTTGATTATCAGTCATTACAACACCTCCCTATAATTTTATTATTTTTCATAGCTTTGTAAAAATTGATATAAATTATCAGCAACCTTCTCAGGTAAATCTTGTTTTAATTCTTCTATACTAAGTTCTTTTAATTTGGTAATTGTTTTATATTTTTTTAAGAGAATTTTCTTTCTTTGATCACCAATTCCTTCAATATTATCTAAAACACTGCTCAATGTTCCTTTACTTCTAATTTGTTTATGATAATGAATTGTAAATTCATGGACTTCATCCTGCATTCTTTCTAAGTAATAGAATAAATTACTCTTTCGGTCGATTGGAAGTTCAATAATTGGATCAAAAGCTAGTAAAGCATTAGTAGCATGTTTATCATTTTTCTTAAGTCCAACTACCATAATTGGAAGTCCCAAACTCGCTATCACTTCTCTTACAATGTTGATCTGACCAATTCCACCATCGACAATGATTAAATCTGGTTTCTCTAAATTATCTTTTAAAACTCTAAAATATCTTCGATAAGTGACTTCTCGCATCATCCCATATTCGTCATTAGAGTCCACATTAATTTTAAATTTTCGATAATCATTTTTACTTGGTTTCCCATCCTTAAATACAACCATTCCAGAAACACTATAAGTACCGAATAAATGTGAGTTATCAAATAGCTCAATTCGATCTAATTTTGTTAATTTTAATAAATCCTTTAATTCTTCATTAGCGACACTCGTTCGATTCTCATCTCTTTGAATTAAATCAAACTCTTCCTTTAAAGCGATTTCGGCATTCTTATTCGCCATTTCTACTATTTTTTTCTTAACTCCTCGTTCTGGGATACGAACAGGTATTTTTAAATATTCATATAAGAGTTCTGCATCGACAATTTCTGGAACCATTAACTCTTTCGGTAATAATATATTCTTTTCATAGAATTTTGCTATATAACGAGTTAACTCTTCTCCAACTTCATCTATATATGGGACAATTTTGGAATGTCGTTCTAATATCTTTCCATCACGGATAAAGAATACTTGAATTGATAAATATCCCTTTTCAACAAAATATCCAAAACAATCACGGTCCACTTGATCATTGATTTCTACTTTCTGTTTTACTAAAGTAATTCGAATATAGTCTAATAAATCACGAAGTTCTTTGGCCTTTTCATAATTCATATGTTCACTTTCTAAGCGCATCTCATCTTCGATTCGTTTAGTAATTAATGTGTGATCTCCTCTTAGAAAACGAATAATATCCTGTTCCATATTTTTGACTTTTTCTGGGTCGACATTATGTGTGCAATAACCTAGACATTGCCCAATATGATAATAAAGACAAGGCCTTTTTGGATATGTTCGACATTTTCTTAAAGGATACATGCGATTTAGTAGGTTAACGGTATTTCTTGCAGCGGTAACGTTTGGATAAGGACCATATAATCTACCATTATGCTTTTTTCGACTTAAGCTTCTGACAACTGATAATCTTGGTACTTCTTCATTTGTGAGCTCAATATATGGATATGTCTTATCATCTCTAAGTAAAATATTATATTTTGGATCGTGTTCTTTAATAAGATTTAATTCTAAAATAAAAGATTCTGTTTCACTCCCGACTACTACGTATTCGAAGTCGACTATTTCACTTACTAATTTTGCTGTCTTTCCAGTATGAGTTCCCCTAAAATAAGAACTCACTCTATTTTTTAATTTCTTTGCTTTTCCAACATAAATAATAACACCATCACAGTTTTTCATTAAATAGCACCCTGGTTTATTTGGAAGCAAAGCTAATTTTTGTTTGATATGTTCTTTAATTTGATCCATAAAATCACCTCCTTTATTTTACCATACTTCTCTATAAAAAAGATAAATGATATTTACTTTATTCTCTAATATTATTTTTTAAAGAGAAACATTATGATGTAGAAAAACATCTAAGTTGAAACATTACAAGAGTAGCGGTAGTTAACAAAAAAGAATTGAATTAAATCAATTCTTTTTATCTTCTTGGCTGATTAGCCCATTTTAATACTTTGGCAATTCCACCTGGTTCAACTGGATGTATTTGTCCCATTTGAGACTGCCCTAATTGCTGTTCCACTTGCTGTTGTACTGCTCTTTGAATTTGATTATTCATTACATTGTATTGATAATCGCTGAAATATGATCTGCTGTAATTTATATTTCTTGGTGTTCCATCACCACCACATCGTTGACATTCATTTTGGGTAGTAGTACCATCACACCGATTGTTAAATTCATCTTGCATTTTATTTTCCCCCATTTCTTGGGACATATTCTAAATGAAAAACTTAGTTTTGTCAAATTATGAAAAAAGGAAATTGATATTTCAATTTCCTATGATTATAATTCTTACAAAATTGGTCCTAATGAAGAAGCATTAGTGTTTTTCTCTGGATTTTTCATTGCTTCATATTCATTGTAAGCCATCGTGCGATCCTCAGAGCTTAAAGCAGGATTCGCCATTCTGAGTAATGCATTTTGTTTTTTTATTTCAATCGTCTGTTCAACAACTGCTCTAGTATTTACTGTTAGAGCATCTGTATGGGCTTGGAGTGCAGCTATTAATGCACTTTGTGCCGCTATATCTTCTCTGTTCATCACATATCCTCCTTATATTAAGATAATATCAACTTTTTATTTCGTTGTCAATCTTCATAAGTTATTTATTCTCTTTAGAACATCTCGCCATAATGCTCTAATATTCTCAAATGACAATGTCTCCTCTACTTTATCCATATCTATCCAAAATATATTTTGAATTTCTGTTTCTTCGGCTTTTAAATATTCTGAATTATCAATCGTTCCAATAAAATATACTACTTCTTTCATGATAGTTTCCTTTTGAATATAAGATATCTGAAATCGGATGCTGCTATCAACTGCAACATCTAAATTAGTTTCCTCTTTTGTTTCTCTAATCGCTGTTTCTACTTCAGTTTCACCAGCTTCCATATGTCCTTTTGGAAATCCAAAGAAACCAGAAATTTGTTCTACTAAAAGAACTTTGTTATCGTGAATAATAATTGTTCCACATGATTTTTCATGAATCATAATATGCCTCCTTTTTCAATTATTATACAATAGAATTAGATACTAAAAAAGCAACTGAATATAATTCACAATTTTTTTACTATATATGACAGAACAGAAAGCAGTTAATGTTATAATATCTTTGGTGATGATATGTATTCTATTTTAAATAATGTAACTCATGAAAAAGTAATACAAAAGTCTAGATTTATTGTTGAACTAATAAAACTAGAGAACATTGACAATATAAAGAATATTTTAAACGAGATAAAAGAAAAGTATCCAAACGCAAATCATTATTGTTATGGATACCGTTTTCATGGAATGGAAAAAGCAAGTGATGATGGTGAACCTAGTGGAACTGCTGGCATGCCAATTTTAAACATTTTACAAAAGCGTGATATTAATCAAGTTCTGGCGATTGTGATTCGTTACTTTGGTGGTATTAAATTAGGAGCTGGTGGACTAGTTAGAGCTTATAGTGGAAGTATAAAAGAGGCTCTGGATCATTCTACAATCATGCCACTTATAAAAGGATATCAAGTTTCATTCGGGGTTACTTATGAGGAACAATCCTCCATTGAAAGACAATTGTCACAACCCTATACAAAAACATTCACCGAATATGTCACTTACTCTACTATTCTTACAGAACAAGAATTGGATAATTTAAATAAAGAAAAAATGATTTTTATTGAGCAGAATGACGAATGTTTTTTCACGGAAACGAATTCTTTTAAATAGCAACCAACTTTTGCGTCAATGCACTTAAAAATTGCTAGGAAATTTTTAAATTTTTTGATATTATGAAAAGGTAAAGGAGAAAGTTATGAAACAAAAAATTATTGAAGTTCAAGATCTTACAAAATCTTATAAAAAGTTAAAGGCCTTAGATCACTTATCATTCGATGTTTATGAAGGTGAAATACTAGGTTTATTAGGACCAAACGGTAGTGGTAAATCAACTACAATTAATTGTCTACTATCCCTCTTAAAATTCGATTCAGGAAAGATTCAAATTCTAGGTAAAGAGATGACACCTGACTCATATGATATAAAATCCAAAATTGGTGTAGTATTTCAGGAGGTTGCCGTATTTGAAGAACTAACTGTTTTTGAAAACATTAACTATTTTTGCGGTCTATATATCAAAGATAAAAAACAAAGAGAAGAATACGTTAGAGATGCGATCAATTTAGTTGGTCTAAACGAGTTTACGACATTTCGTCCAAAGCAATTGTCAGGAGGACTTCTGAGACGTCTTAACATCGCTTGCGGTATTGCCCATAAACCAAAGTTAATCTTCTTAGATGAGCCAACAGTTGCGGTTGACCCACAGAGTCGTAACAATATTCTAGAAGGAATTAAAACCTTAAATAAAGACGGTGCGACAATTGTTTATACGACACACTATATGGAAGAAGTTGAACAATTATGTAATCGTATTATCATCATTGATAAAGGAAAGACGATTGCAACAGGTACAAAAGAGGAATTAAAATCTCTTATTAATACTAGCGAGAAAGTAAGTGTTGAAGTAGATGAACTTTCAGATGAGGAATTAAATGAGATTTTATCTATGGAACATGTCGAATCTGCTTCCTATGATGGTGTTGTACTTTATATTACCTATGACAAAGGGAATCATAATCTAGGTGATTTAATTGATTATTTAAAATACAAGCAACGATCTTATCATAGATTATTCTCAGAGCTTCCAACATTAAATGATGTCTTCTTAGAACTAACTGGAAAGGAACTTCGTGATTAATATGTTTTGGTCCTTATTTCGAACAAGGATAAAGGTTCTATTGAGACAAAAGACAGTGATTTTTTGGACATTGATATTTCCTTTAGCACTTGGAACATTTTTTAACCTAGCCTTTTCTAATCTAAATAGCAGCGAGGCCTTTAAAGCTCCTAAAGTTGCTGTTGCAGATACTAATGATGATTTCAAAGAATATTTGAAAATATTGAGTAATGATCAGAATAAAGTAATTGAGTTAAGTATTCTAACTGAGAACGATGCGAAAACAAAATTAGAAAATAAGACAATTGCTGGATATTATACCGGTGATCCAATTACTATGGTAATTGGTGCGAATGGCGTGGATCAAACTGTTATGAAAGTAGTACTTGATCAGTATTACCAGATGAGCAATATGATTTCTACTCTTTCTAAAACGCATCCGGAAGCTCTACAAGCTGGTGTTTTAGCAGAAATGCAAAAGGAAACAAATTATATTACTGATGACAGTAATAAAAATATGGACGTCACTGTTATTTATTTTTATACTCTAATGGGTATGGTATGTATGTATGCAGGATTCTTTGGAATTAGTGCAGTAAATGAAAGTGAAGCAAATTTAAGTGTAAGAGGTGCTCGAATTAATGTTTCCCCTACTCACAAATTGAAAAGTTTAATAGCCAATATTTTAGCAGGTTGGGTCATTCAGTATACTGAACTATTAATTTTACTTGGATATTTACTATTTGTATTACATGTTGATTTTGGAAATCAAATTTGGTATATTTTATTACTAATTCTATTCGGAAGTCTAGCTGGTATATCTGCTGGTACTCTCTTTGGTGCTTGGAGTAAAAAAGACGAGGATAGTAAAATAACAATTTTTGTTTCTCTTTCAATGGTACTATCCTTCTTAGCCGGAATGATGATTGTCACTATGAAATATATTATTTCTGAGGCATTCCCACTTTTAAATTACATCAATCCAGTTAGTCTTATCACTGACGGGTTATATTCACTTTACTACTATACTGATTTAACTCGTTATTGGACTAACATTCTTTATTTAACTATTTTTAGTATCGTAATGATTGCTCTATCTTACCTCGCATTAAGGAGGAAAAAATATGACAGTATTTAAGCAATATTTTAAAATTATAAAAAAGTATCTTTCTATTATCGTTATTTATACATTTATATTTACTGGATTTGCTATTGCAGCATCAACATCTGGAAATACAGCAAATTCATTTTCAGCTCAAAAAGCAAAAGTAGCGATTATTGATAATGATAATTCAACCTTATCCAATCTAATGAAAGATTATTTAAAGACGGAAACGAAAGTTATCGAGTTAGATGTGGATGATCAAGCTGATGCACTGTTTTATCGGAAAGCAGATACTATTATTACAATTCCTGATAATTTTGAAAAGGACATTTTCGATAATCCTAAAATAGGAATTAAGTCTGTTCCTGATTCAGCAGCAACTTTCTTAGTAGATCAATTTGTAAATCGCTTTATGAATAGTGCTGTTGTTTATAAAAAGAGTAATTTTACCGATCCGGAATTAAAAGAGCATCTTTTAAAAGATTTGCAGACAGATGGAAAGGTAAATTTTCTAGCGAAAGATCAAGTAAAACTAGAAAAAGTAAATTATTTTTACAACTTTCTTAATTATGCTTTATTAGCAATTACAATCTCTATTATTGGAATTATTATGTCTAGTTTCTTAGACCAGAATATTAAAAGAAGAAATTTAGTAAGTTCTACTTCTTATCGGAATATTAATTTTCAATTGTTATTAGGTAATGCATTTTTTGCTCTCCTTATTTGGTTATTATATGCCTGCATTAGTTTTGGACTTTATGGAACAGTAATGTTTAGTAGTGCTGGATTATTATTACTTTTAAATACGCTTGTCTTTGCTATTTGTGCTTTATCAATCGGATTTTTACTAGGAAGTACCGTAAAAAATAAAGAGGCACAAAATGGAATTGCAAATGTGGTCTCTCTTGGTTCTAGTTTTATTTCAGGATCTTTCGTCCCTCAAATGTATCTAGGTGCATTTGTACTGTCGATTGCCAAGTTCACACCATCTTATTGGTTTATTAAAAATAATGATTCAATTTGTTCATTAGCAAAATTTGATTGGAACTCTATTTCTCCTATTATTGGTAGAATGGGAATTATCTTAGGATTTTCTATCATATTTTTTATTATTACAAATATTATTACTAGAAAAACAAGAGAAAAAAATTAGGACTTGATACTAGTACCTGTCAAG
>DICM01000035.1 GCA_002416285.1 Caryophanales bacterium UBA5026 | reverse complement strand
GCACTTTACTTTTTATCTAACGCTTTTTTCATTTTTTCAAATAAAAAGCTTTATCAATTATTTTGACAAAGCTTTTTCTTAAATATAGATCGGATCAAAATCAACATCGAATGTTAAATTTCTATTTTTTCGATACACTTCTTTTAAGAATTGTGACTCTTTATAAATCCAATCTTTCTTTTTACATTTAATGATAATTTGGACTTCATAAATAAAATTAACTTTTGGAATAGAAGCACCGGTTGGACCTAAAATAGAAACATCCTCTTTTTTTGTGCTTATTAAATGCTTTACTATCTTGTTGCCTTCCTCATATAATAATTCTTCTTTTTTCCCTTTTAATGTTAAAACAATTAGATTGCAATAGGGACTATAATTTAATTTTTTTCGAATTTTCATTTCTTGATTATAGAAATAAATATAATCATGATTTTCAGTTGCAATCATACTATAGTGATCCATATTAAAGCCCTGGATAATAACCTCACCTTTTTTTTCACCTCTGCCAGCTCTTCCTGCTACTTGACTTAATAATTGATAAGTTCTTTCAGCACTTCTAAAATCTGGCAAATTTAGGGTACTATCGCCATTTACAACACCAACTAGAGTAACTCTAGGAAAATCAAGACCTTTGGCAATCATCTGGGTTCCTATTAAAATATCATAGTCTCCTTGTTCAAAGGATTGAATCATTCGCTTATGACTACCTTTATTGGATGTTGTGTCATTATCCATTCTAAGTATTCTAGCATTCTTAAATTCTTCCCCAAGATATTGCTCTAATTTTTCTGTACCCATCCCAAGATCAACTAGTTTTTCTTTTTTACAGGATGGACATTCCCATAATCTAGGTTTGGAATATCCACAATAATGACATACGTTTTCGCCTCTTTTTTTATGATAAGTAAGAGGAATATCACATCTTGGACATTTTTCTGTATACCCACACGATTTACATCTTAAAACAGTGGAAAAACCTCTTCTGTTCAATAATAAAATTACTTGCTCTTTTTTTTCCAAGCGATCAATTATGTTTTCTTTTAATTTTCGAGATAAAATATTACATCCTTGTTTATATTCTTCACGCATATCTAACAGACTGACAGAAGGTAAATTGTTATTCACACGCCTTTTCATTTCTAAAAGTTTGTAAACACCCATTTTAGCTCTTGTGTAGCTTTCAATAGATGGTGTTGCACTTCCAAGAATTAATGGGATTTGATGTTTCTTTGCTCTCCATAAAGCAATATCAATCGTATTATATCTTGGTGTGTTTTCCTGTTTGTAAGTAGTTGAGTGTTCCTCATCAATAATAATAATTCCAAGATTATTAAATGGTGCGAATATAGCACTTCTGGCTCCAATTACAATCGAAACCTCTCTTCGTTCAATTTTTCGCCATTCATCGTATTTTTCCCCATCACTAAGACCACTATGCAGAATAGCAATTTGTTCACCAAACCGTTTCCCAAATATACCCACTACTTGTGGCGTTAAGCTAATTTCTGGAACTAATACGATTGCTTCTTGTCCTAGCTGTATTACCTTTTCAATTAGTCTTAGGTAGACCTCTGTTTTTCCACTTCCAGTTACGCCGTGTAAAAGATAAGTTTGAAATTCATTTTGGATTTTAATTGTATTGAGTGCCACCATCTGTTCTTCGGTTAATTCTCTTCTTGCGCTAATCTCTTCTAGTTGTGGTTCTAAACGATATTCTTCTTTTTCTATTATTTGAATTATTCCTTTTTTTAATAGTGTTTGAATTGCAGAAGAAGATATTCCACATGCATCAGATTTCTTTACCTCACCATCACCAAGACATTCGACAATACGTCTTTGCTGTACATTACTTGCTAGAACAATCGCTTCTTCATAAGGAAGATTTAAATTAACATAAGGAACCATTTTCTTATTTATAGTTCGACCATATTTCGTTTTCAAAGCAGCTGGTAACATTGTCGTATAGGCTCCGATCAAATTACATAATGTTTTCTGACGCATGTAGCGTCCAAGCTCTAATAATTCTTCATTTAGCACAGGATGATCATCAACAACATCAAGTATATCTTTTACTGGATAATCAGCATCAAAATTGTCTTCAATTTTTAGAACAAAACCTTCTAACGACTGTTTTCCAAATGGAACGGTTACACGTACTCCAACAGATATACTATCTCTTAGATTTTGCGGAACATGATAAGTAAATGTTTTATCTAACTGTTCTACTTTTAATTCAATTAAAACATAAACATACATGAAACCACCTCTTACTAATCTTATCACATAGAGAACAAATGTTCAATATACAGTATATAAAATTCCGCAATTACGAAGATTAACAAAAAAATAAGGGTTTATCCTTATTTCATGCTATGAGTTAGTTTTTTGCTGCTTTATCTAATTTTGTAAAATAATATCTTCCATCTTTTTCATTTTGTTGGAATGTATACACATATTGATAAACTGTTGATTTTGTGCCAATATTTGCTTCATCAAAAACTACTTCAGAAGTAATCACAACTGTATTATCAAGTTTATAAGAAGATTTTACAGTGTCTTGATAACCTGCACAAGTTCCTCCCACTGGCATAATTCCTAGAACATAACCTTTTATAGAATCTACATAACTAAAACGTTTATTTCCATCAGTAACAGCTTCTACTCTTTTATAAGTATCTGGTCCAAAGATATTTTCCCATTCTCTTTTTATTACATCTTCACTAATTACAGTAGTTGTTCCATCACTTCCATCATCTATAACAAATTTTTCTCCTTGTGCATAATTAAAATCTCTACCACATCCGGGTTGATATTGAAGTTCTGATTCTGTAAACAATTCAGATGGCTTAAATTTACTACATGATTCTGTTTTATAATCAGAAGTTGGAACATTTGTATAACTCATCATCCATTTGATAGCAACATCCATAGATTCTGCAGTTACTGTTCCAGTTTTTTGATCATAAATTGTATTGGAACATCCACCACCCTTATTTAACATTGTAAGAGCATCCTTTACTAACTTTTCTTTAACATCTAAAGTTTGTCGTACTGGTTCATTTTCTTTTACCATATCATAAACAAAGACACAAGCAATAACAAAGAAGATAGCCACAATTAAAACATAAATAATATTATTTTTTTTCTTTTCCATATTTTCACTCTTTCTACTATTATCTTAACATAATTATATTCGATTTACAATGTTTTGTGAAAATTATGTGAAATATTTGTGAAAATTATGTGAAAACATTTGTAAAGGATATAAAAAAGAAGAATTATTCTCCTAATTCTTCTTCAATACGCATTAATTGGTTGTATTTGCAAACACGATCGGTTCTAGATAAAGATCCTGTTTTAATTTGTCCTAAATCAAGACCTACTGCTAAATCAGCAATTGTTGTATCCTCTGTTTCTCCACTACGATGTGAAATAACGGTTTTGTATCCATTCGCTTTAGCAAGTTCAATCGTCTCAATTGTTTCTGTAATTGTTCCGATTTGATTTACTTTAACTAAGATGGCATTACCAGCTTTATGGTCAATTCCCTTTTGAAGATACTTTTTATTTGTAACAAATATATCATCACCAACTAGTTGGATCTTATCTCCTAAACGTTCTGTAATAAGAGCGAATCCTTCCCAATCATTCTCATCTACTGGATCTTCAATTGAAATAATTGGATATTTATTTACTAATTCTTCATAAAAGTCAACTAGTTCAGCTGTTGATAGACTTCTTCCCTCTCCAGCTAAAACATATTTACCATTATCGTAGAATTCGCTTGCTGCTACATCGATTCCTAGATTAACATCTACACCAGGAGTATATCCAGCTCTTGTGATAGCTTCCATAATAAGTTCAAAACCTTCGCTGTTGCTTTCTAGATTTGGTGCGAATCCACCTTCATCTCCAACACCAGTAGCAAGTCCTTTTTCATTTAATACTTTCTTTAAATTATGGAATACTTCAGAACCAATACGAACGCGTTCTTTTACTGTTTCTGCAACTGGCAGAATCATGAACTCTTGAAAATCAAGTTTATTGTCAGCATGTGCTCCACCATTAATAATATTCATCATTGGTCTTGGAAGTGTTTTTCCTTCTCCAACATAACGATATAATGGTAATCCTTTTGAATTAGCAGCAGCTTTTAAAGTAGCCATAGAAATACCTAAAATGGCATTGGCTCCGAATTTTGATTTTGTATCGGTTCCATCTGCTTCAATCATAGCATAATCTAATGCTTTTTGATCATAAGCATCCATACCCACTACTAAATCACGAAGAGGCCCATTTACATTCGCTACTGCCTTTAAAACCCCTTTTCCCAAATAACGTGATTTATCTCCATCACGAAGTTCTAGAGCTTCTCTTTCTCCAGTTGAAGCTCCACTTGGAACCTCAGCACGCCCCATAGATCCATCTTCTAAATACACATCTACTTCGATTGTTGGATTTCCTCTTGAATCTAATATTTCTCTTGCTTTAACGTCTCTAATTTTCATAATCTCATCTCCCATTATATATTGTTTACTATGTTTTTAAATTCATCGCCGCGATCTTCGAATCTTGGATATTGATCCCAAGATGCACAAGCAGGTGAAAGTAAAACGATCTCGTCATTCTCAGCTTGATTACTTGCACATATAGTCGCTTCTTTTAATGTGTCAAAAACATGAACTGGAATTTTTTTCGTATCTGCCCAATCAGCTATACGATCTTTCGTCTCACCATAACAATAGATTTCTTTTACATGACCTAGGTAAGGATTGAGTGGTTCAAATGCATGCCCACGATCTAATCCACCTAAAATTAAGTGAATTGGATTTTTAAAAGAGTTTACTGCAATAATTGTTGATTCAATATTTGTTGCTTTTGAATCATTGTAATAGCTTACACCATCGATTGTTCTTACGTATTCTAATCGATGTTCTACCCCACCAAAATTATGTGCCACTTCTTTAATAGAATCCATAGAAACACCTAGTTTTAAGGCAACTACACAAGCGCACATAAAATTCTCATAATTATGATTTCCTTTTAACTTAATTTCATCCAATGAAATTACATTTTCATTTTGATAGCAGATCATATTTTCAGAAATAAAAATATCTGCTTCTTTCAAAGCTGAAAAGGTAATTTTTTTAGAAGGAATATCACTTGTTAAATCGATGACATCACTATCTCCACTATTGATAATTGCTAGATCCTGATCAGTATGATGTTCAAAAATCTTCTTCTTTACTTGTTTATAAATATCATAAGTACCATGAAAATCTAAGTGCACTTCTGACAGATTTGTCATAATACTAATATTCGTCTTAAAATCTTTAAAATCAACTAACTGATGATCAGAAATTTCTAATACTAGTATATCCCCTGTTTCGATTTCACCAAGTAAACTTGATAGAGGATATCCAATGTTCCCACCTAAATGTACTCTCTTTCCATCACGTTTAATCATTTCATAAAGAAGAGTTGTCGTTGTTGTTTTGCCATTTGATCCAGTGATTCCAACAATGGTTACTTGTGGTAAAAAATGATAGGCCATTTCCATTTCATTAATCACAGGTATCCCTAACTCTTTTGCCTTTAAAACACATGGATGGTCTTTGCGAATTCCAGGATTTTTAATTAAGCAACTGTAGCTTTTATCAAGCACGTCTTCAGGGTGTTCCAATACCTCAAAAGACACCCCCAAATCTAATAACTCCTTTTTCTGATCTTCTGATTGATCTTTTAAGTCTGTAACAAAAATTTGGTTTCCTTGGGTAGCTAAAAACTTAGCGGCTTCATAGCCACTTCTAGCCATTCCTAGTATAAATATTTTTGAATTTTGAAACATAAGATCACCCTTTCTAATTATATCATCATTATCTAGCTTTGTTAACTTCATTTTTATGATTCATAACAATATATGTCAATAATTTGTTTTAAAAACAATTTCTATTCTTTCATTAATATTTTCGTTAAATTATGTATTTTAGGCTATGTTATCATTATATCATGATATAATAACTATTGAGGTGAAACAATGGAATTAAGGGAATTAACAAATCAAGAATTTAGCCAATTTACCAGTGTTTTTCAACCTTTTTCTGTTTATCAAACTTTAGAATATGCTTTTTTAATGAATCGCGAAAATTTTGATAGTATGTTAGTAGGACTAATCGATGACAATAATCAGATCGTTGCTGCATCATTAATTTTAGTTGAAAAATTCTCACATTTTAAGTATGCTTATGCACCGAGAGGTTTTCTAATTGATTATAACAATTATAATCTACTACAAACATTCACTGATTATTTAAAAAAGTTTTTAGGTAAAAGAAGTATTATGGCTGTAAAACTCTGTCCTCTTATTGTAAGAAATGTTTATGATTTTAAATACAATAGTGAAAAAAAGAATGGTTACTACGATATAATTTTTGAAAATTTAAAAAAATTAGATTACAAGCATCTTGGATATCATCCACTATTTGATAATTTAAAACCTCGTTTTGAAGCAATTATTAATTTGGATTTACCATATTATATGCTTTTTCATAATATGAGAAAAGAAACCAGAACCAAAGTCCGAAGTGCCGAGCGGAATGGTATTAAAATCTATCGAGGAACTAGAGAAGACCTTAGCATTCTCGCTGATCAAACAAGAGGAAAATATCCTCGCGAGCTAGATTATTTTGAAAATTGCTATGATTTATTTTCAAAACACGATCATGTCGATTTCTTTTATGCAAAATTGGATACGAAACAATATTTAACAGAGACCCAAAAAGCTTATGCGCGACAAGAAGCTAATATTGCAAATCTAAATGAAGAGATCATGAATGCAAACCCATCGCGTAAGCAAAAACTAATTAATCAAAAAATAGAAGCGGATAAATATGTAAGTCAATATAAAACCCAGCTGATCACAGCTACCGGATTTCTTAGAGATTATCCTGATGGAATTGTTCTAGCATCCACTTTAGTTATTAAAATGAGAGATAGGGCTTATATTTTGATGGATGGATATGACTCAAAATATAAGCAGTTAAACGGAAAGCACCTATTAATTTGGAAATTGATGGAACGCTATAATAAAAGTGGTTATAAAACCTTAAATTTAGGTGGAATGACAGATTTTAAAGAAGCAAACAATCCTTATCTTGGATTGAATCATTTTAAAATTGGATTTCATGCGGAAGTATTTGAATATATTGGTGATTTAGAGTTAGTAACCAATAATACACTTTACTTTATGTACAATAATGCCGGACCAATGAGGAGTATTTTAAAAAGATAAAAACGTTAGAATCTAACGTTTTTATTTTGTTTTTACAAATTGTTTTGGTTCAGATACCATATTTTTATTTAGTGTTTGTAATCTTTCGAGTTTTTTTAATTCTTCCTTTTTCTTTAGTCTTAATAATAAAATAGGAAGTGGCATTCCTGTTGCTTTTTGTTTTGCAATAATTGCCTTCACTGCATCAACTCCCATTTTATAGCTACGAGACTGGACTGTTTTCTGATTCACAACTCGATTAGTAATCACACTTTGCCCATGTGCTTCCTCAAAAATCTGTACAAATACCTTATAAGAATCTGAATTTTTCATAAAATCAAAGACGATTTTTTTCAAATCATGATCTGAAACTCCAGGAAATTGCTCACTAAACTTATAATTTTGAAATTTTTTTGATTCTTTAATTTCAATTTTAGTATTGCCATTTGATACTGGTATTACTTTTTTGCTCTTCTCATTTAAAATTTCACTAAGCTCCATTTGCTTACCACAATTTATTGTTCTTCCTGTAATTGTTGTTATTTTTACATCTTCCATCATACTACTACCTCTTTACTTTCTTTTTTGATATGAATTTCTTTTTGCTATTTCTGCCGATTTTAACAAACAATAAGCTTCTATTCCACAACAAGAGTGGTTTTTATTTTGTTGATATCGTTCCAATTCTTGCTTACAACCATTATAATAAAGACTATTTCGATTAAAATCATCGATATATTCATTATAGTCTCCAATTAAAACAGGTGGATGTTTCACTATAACATTAATAAGATCCTTATAGGAACGTTGTCTTTGATATATTCGTTCATCCCATTCTCTTAATTTTCTTATGGCAATTGATTTTACATCTGGCAATTTTCTTCCACTTGCAATATATTCATGATAATATCTAGCTAATGAATTATCTTCATATGAAAGAATATTCCTTAATAATTCTTCTCTTTGATCATTTAATAGGAATACTCCTCGCGTCTCTTTAGCACGATTGATAACTGTTCGTATTGTATATGGTATCAATCCAGTGTTTTTATCCTTTTGACCTACTCTACTTTGAATATCACAAATAGAAGGCAAAATCAATTCACTTGTGTTTTCCGGAAAATATTCTCTCCATTCATTGACTGAAAGAGCATACAAGTTTTTTTTATCTTCTTCACTTAGAATAGGTGTTCTTTTAACCGAAACTATAAAGTTTTGTTTCAACTCTTTTACGGCCGATTGTAATTTATCAAAAGCTTCTGTTTCAATATATTCCTTATTATGAGAACATAACAAATATAATTTCTCTTTTTTTTGTTTTAAAATCCCTAAAATGGCCTTCTTCTCAAGTTCTGTAAAATCCGGAAAAAAGTCTATTTCAAAATATTTTCTTCTAATATCTTTGATTGGTTGAGAGTTTTCTATGACAATTGTTAACTTCTCATCTTTAGTACTAATTTTATTCCTATTTTCATATGCGGATTTTAGTTCAGCTATCACTAGTTCAAATTGTTCCTTTTCTGATTCGTTTAAACGATCATAAGTAAATTGATCAGAATAATATATGCCGGATCCATAAACCAATGTAATAATATTAGATACTGCTGAGTTATCATTCCAATTCAGCTTTTGAAAGTATTCTTCTACAGTTGGCGCCAAATCCATAATAGGTACTTTTAGCAGATTACATAATCCATATTGCTTCGCTTGATGAGAGTTCTTGATTTGTTTCGCTGCACCTTCCAAAGATGTTCTTTTTGCAGTATATAATGCATTTAAAATCATTTTTAGACTATCATTAATAATTGTTCTTTGATATTGCGACAATTGTGGTTCTACATATTCAGTAGAGAAATCATTTCCCCAACATTGCTTGAAATAATAAGTTGATTCCTCATCTAACTGCTTCACTAGATAGATAATATTTTCCATTGGAAATTCATGAAAATATTCCTGTAATGTAGTTTTACTACGCTGCTGCTCCATTTTTTTCTTAGCGATCAATTCCTCTAACTCTGTCATACATACCCCTCTTTTGCCGTTATTATAACGAAAATATTAAAAAAAAGCAAGAAAAAAAGCAAGTTTCCTTGCTTTCTAGCTAATTATCCAATAATTTCAGAAACGTTTCCAGCACCAACTGTACGTCCACCTTCACGAATTGAGAACTTTGTTCCGCTTTCAAGTGCAATTGGATGAATTAATTCTACTGTCATTTCAACATTGTCTCCAGGCATAACCATTTCAACACCAGCTGGTAATTCAATAGTTCCTGTAACATCTGTTGTACGGAAATAGAATTGTGGTCTGTAATTTGAGAAGAATGGAGTATGACGTCCGCCTTCTTCTTTGCTTAATACATAAACTTGGCATTTGAATTTCTTGTGAGGAGTAACTGAACCTGGTTTAGATAATACTTGACCACGTTCTACATCTTCACGAGAGATACCACGAAGTAAAACTCCGGCATTGTCTCCTGCTTCAGCGTAATCTAATTGTTTACGGAACATTTCAATTCCTGTAACAACAGTTTTTCTAGTATCTTTAAGACCAACGATTTCAACTTCATCATTTAATTTCAATTGTCCACGTTCTACACGTCCTGTAACAACAGTTCCACGACCTGTAATTGTAAATACGTCTTCAATTGGCATTAAGAATGGTTTTTCAGTATCACGTGTTGGGGTTTGAATCCAGCTATCAACAGCATCCATTAAATCAAGGATTGCTTGTTCGTATTTAGCATCTCCTTCAAGAGCTTTAAGAGCTGAACCACGAATAACTGGAGTGTCGTCTCCTTCAAATCCGTATTCGTTTAATAATTCACGAACTTCCATTTCAACTAAGTCTAATAACTCTTCGTCATCAACCATATCACATTTATTTAAGAATACAACCATACGAGGTACTCCTACTTGACGTGATAATAGGATATGTTCACGAGTTTGAGCCATAGGTCCATCAGTTGCTGCAATAACTAGGATTGCACCATCCATTTGCGCTGCACCTGTAATCATGTTTTTTACGTAGTCAGCATGCCCTGGACAGTCAACGTGAGCATAATGTCTGTTCTCTGTTTGATATTCAACGTGAGAAGTGTTGATTGTGATTCCACGATCTCTTTCTTCCGGTGCTTTATCAATATTTGCATAATCTACGAATTCTGCAAATCCTTTTTTTGATAGAACATTAGTAATAGCTGCTGTTAAAGTAGTTTTACCATGGTCTACATGTCCAATTGTACCAATGTTAACATGTGGTTTTGAACGATCAAATTTTTGTTTTGCCATTATATTTCCTCCTTATATTTACTTACATATTCTATTTTATCGAAACTAGGGGAAAATATCAAGTACTTTCCCTCGTTTTCAATAATTAATTTGCACCATTTTGTTTAATGATGTCTTCAGAGATATTTCTTGGAACTTCTTCATAGTGATCGAATACCATTGTAAAGGTTCCTCTACCTTGTGTATTTGAACGAAGTGAAGTTGCATATCCAAACATTTCAGCAAGTGGTACCATCGCATCAATTGCTAAAGCGTTCCCACGTGATTCCTGTCCTAGTGGACGTCCACGACGTGAAGTAATATCTCCCATTACGTTTCCAAGATATTCATCTGGAACAACTACTTGTACTTTCATGATTGGCTCAAGAAGTACTGGTTTACATTTATTTTTAGCTTCTTTAAGTGCCATACTAGCAGCAATTTTGAAAGCCATTTCTGATGAATCGACATCATGGTAAGAACCATCAAATAAAGTTGCTTTAACGTCAACCATTGGAAATCCTGCAAGAATACCTGTTTTTAGGGCTTCTTGGATTCCTTTATCTGTTACTGGAATATATTCACGAGGAACAACTCCACCAACAACTGCGTCAACGAATTCATATCCTTTATCTGGATTTGGTTCGAATTTAACCCAAACGTGACCATATTGTCCACGTCCACCAGATTGTTTAATGTACTTACCTTCACACTCAGCAGCTTGTGTAAGTGTTTCACGGTAAGATACTTGTGGTTTACCAATATTTGCTTCAACACCGAATTCACGTTTCATACGGTCAACGATGATATCAAGGTGAAGCTCACCCATACCAGCGATAATCGTTTGCCCTGTTTCACGGTTTGTACTTGCACGGAAAGTTGGATCCTCTTCTGCAAGTTTTTGTAAAGCAATACCCATTTTATCTTGATCTGCTTTTGATTTTGGTTCAACAGCAAGCTCGATAACTGGTTCTGGGAATTCCATTGATTCTAGAATACATGCTTTTTTCTCATCGCAAAGTGTATCTCCTGTTGTAGTATTTTTTAAACCTACTGCAGCAGCGATATCTCCTGCATAAACATCAGTAATTTCACTACGATGATTTGCATGCATTTGTAGAATACGTCCAACTCTTTCTTTGGTATCTTTCGTCGCATTTAATACATATGAACCACTTGATAAGTGTCCTGAATAAACACGGAAGAATGTTAATTTACCAACGAAAGGATCTGTCATAACCTTGAATGCTAATGCACTAAATGGTTCAGAATCAGCTGGATGTCTTTCGATTTCATTTCCATCTAGATCAACACCTTTAATTGATTCAATATCAATTGGTGATGGTAGATAATCTACTGCAGCATCAAGAAGTAATTTAACGCCTTTGTTTCCAAGCGCAGTACCACAAAGTACTGGGAAGAATTCAACTGCAAGAGTTCCTTTTCGAATACATTTTTTGATTTCTTCGATAGTAAGTTCTTCTCCACCGAGATATTTTTCCATAATTTCATCGTCAAATTCAACAACTGCTTCGATTAAATCGTTACGTTTTTCTTCAACGATATCAACTAGTTCTGCTGGAATATCAATTGTAGTAGAATTTTCTTCCGGTTTACCATCATAATGGTAAGCTGTACGAGTTACTAAATCAATTACTCCATCGAACTCATTTTCTGAACCAATTGGCCATTCAATTGGTTTTGCATTTACACCCAAACGATCTTTAATGGTCTTTAAACTAAATTCAAAGCTAGCTCCCATTTTATCCATCTTATTACAGAAGATCATGCGAGGTACTTTAAATTCAGTAGCTTGACGCCAAACTGTTTCCGTTTGTGGTTCTACACCTGCTTGGGCATCTAATAGTGCGATTGCACCATCTAGAACACGTAGTGATCTTGATACTTCAACAGTAAAGTCTACGTGGCCTGGAGTATCGATGATATTAAATCTATGACCCTTCCAGAAAGCCGTCGTAGCTGCTGAGGTAATCGTGATACCACGTTCTTGCTCTTGTGCCATCCAGTCCATTTGAGCAGCTCCATCATGAGTTTCTCCAATTTTATGGATTTTTCCGGTATGGTATAAAATACGTTCGGTACAAGTCGTTTTTCCAGCATCAATATGTGCCATGATTCCCAAGTTACGGGTGTTTTCTAAACTATATTCACGAGCCATACGTTTTTTCCTTTCTTAATATTACCAACGGTAATGAGCAAATGCTTTGTTAGCCTCTGCCATACGGTGTGTTTCTTCACGTTTTTTAACGGCAGCACCAACACCATTTGATGCGTCAACGATTTCATTTGCTAAATTCTCTGCCATAGAGTGTCCTCCACGTAAACGAGAATAATTTACTAGCCAACGAAGCGCTAATGCTTGCGCACGAGCTGGTCTAACTTCAATTGGTACTTGGTAGTTAGCTCCTCCAACACGGCGACTTTTAACTTCTAGAGATGGACGAATATTTTCCATTGCAGTTTCGAAAACTTCCATTGGATCACGATTCGTTTTTTCTTTTATCATATCAAATGCTTGATATAGAATTCTCTGTGCAGTTCCTTTTTTACCATCAAGCATAATTTGGTTAATTAATCTTGTAACTAATTTAGAATTATACATAGGATCTGCTAGTACATCTCTTTTAACAGCACGTCTTTTTCTCATAGTATCCTCCTTCCTGCTTTTATATTGTATTAATTTCTATTATTTTCCAGCTTTTGGTCTTTTTGTTCCGTATTTAGAACGACCTTGGCGACGTTTGTCAACTCCAGCAGTATCCATAGTACCACGAATAATGTGATAACGAACACCGATTAAGTCTTTTACACGTCCTCCACGGATCAATACTACACTGTGCTCTTGTAGGTTATGTCCTTCTCCACCGATATAGGCAGTTACTTCATAACCATTACTTAAACGAACACGAGCATATTTACGAAGCGCTGAGTTTGGTTTCTTTGGTGTCATTGTTCCAACACGAGTACAAACACCACGTTTTTGAGGGGAATTTAATCCTGTTTCTTTCTTTTGTCTTGAGTTGTATCCAATTCCTAAAACTGGTGATTTACTTTTTCTTACTTTATCAGAACGTCTTTTTCTTACTAATTGGTTAATTGTAGGCATGTTAGTCCTCCTTTCCATTCCACACTTCCAGGTGTTTCAAAATTCCTTTAATTAAAGATTTACCGAGGTAAACCTTAATCAAATCAGTAATACTATACCATTTCATTTTATGCGTGTCAATGAAAATAATACAAAAAAACTATCTTTTTACGACATAAAAGAATAAATAGTAGAACGTTAACTCAATTTCTATCTTTTTTCTTATTTTTTTATCTTTTTATTACTAATTTACCAACATTGTTGCGACGATAACATCAAGACTATAATCATTAATAGATTTTCTGTTTTTTATTAATAAATAGCTTTATCAATAGGATATATCCTTTAATTGTCTGGAAATATTTTAATATAAAACTAAAGGAGAACAAAAAAAGGATCCTTATCCCCTTGTTTCAATGTGTATCAAATCTTTTGCAACTTCTTCTAAAGCTCTGCCAATTTCTTTTCTTGACACATATTGGCTTTCTTTCATTTGATAATGATCATTCTCTTTCATTTCATGAGCTCGTCTAGAAACGATGTTAACAAGCAAGTATTTTGAACCAACTTGATTTAGAAGCCTATCAATTGATGGATAAATCATACTATCATCTCCCCTAAAATCATATTATCATTCCTTACTTGATATTTCAATAAAAACAACAAAACTTCACATTATTTGACAACACTGTACATCATTGCCTTTCTGTAAAGGTTGTCAATCTCTTCTTTTGTATAGATCTTTTTATTCGCATTCTGATCTAATTCATAAATAAAGTTTCTCTCTTTTTCTACAATTACTTCTGGATCCTTTGGTCCTATCAAATTTGAAAAACTTGATAATACCAGAAATGGTTGTACATGTTTTTCTAGATATTTACTCCATTCAATCGATTCTTTCTTTAGTTGTCTTAGTAAATTCGGATAGAATGCTTTGTCCATTCGATCTATAATTACCCAAAATTCTGGTTTTTCACTCTCTTCAATGGTACCTACTAAATCAATCATTTTAAAAAGATATAATCCATTTTCAGCGAGATAAAGAAAATCAGACCCAGCCGATCCAGTAATTACTGTTTGTTGATATGCTGGTAAAGTTGAAACCATTTCAAATAATATGGCTTTTCGTTGTGGTTTTCGATCTTTAAAACGGATTCCTTTCAGTGCTCCTTTTATTCCATATTTGGCGAAATCTTTTCCTATCTTAAATAAAATCATGATTAAAAATAGGAAAACTGGCACCAAAATAACAGGATTAAGCTTATCCCAGTAACTTACAACTAATATAAAGAATGAAATAAATCCTAGAACAACGAGGATCATTTACTTTTCACCACTTCTAAAATAAGTGGAATTCTTTCTTTGCTATGTTCTTCCACAGTAAAACAATTTTGTAATTCTCCCATGGTTACATTTGAACCATTATAATATACTTTCATTAGTTCTTCATTTTCCAAAACAAAGTCCCCGACTTTCTTTCCTAAAACAAAACCTACTCCATAATCAATTTTATCTTCTTTTTTTGTTCTTCCTGCACCTAATCTTTTTGCAAGTTCACCAAGTTCACAAGCATTAATTTCAGAGACAATACCATCACTTTTACTTTTTAATGAAATGATATCTGGATCAATTGCAATCTTCTCTAAATTGCCATGTTGCCTTTTTATCCATTCTTCAAACTTTTTATAAGCTTTTCCTTGAAACAATGCTTCTGTAACTTCTTTACGAGCATCTTTTAAATCAATATGCTTTCCAAGTGATACCATATAACTACCTAAGAAGAGTACTAAATCAGTGATATCTTTCGGACCAGCACCTTGTAAAACCTCAATACATTCTCTTACTTCAAGCCCGTTTCCAATGGTACATCCAAGAGGCTCTTCCATATTGGTTAATACGCATACAACCTCACGATTAAAATACTTCCCAATCTTCACCATTAGTTTTGCTAATCTTTCGGCATCTTCTTTGGTTTTCATTAGTGCACCATTTCCAACTTTTACGTCGATCACCATCGCAGATGCTCCACTGGCAATTTTTTTACTCATGATGCTAGAAGCAATCAGTGGAATTGATTCGGTCGTTCCAGTTACATCTCTTAAAGCATATATTTTTTTATCTGCTGGCACTAAATTTTTAGTCTGACTAATGATAGCAATTCCAATTTCATTCACTTGTTTTATGAATGTTTTTTCATCCATCTCGACTTGATATCCATCAATACTTTCTAATTTATCGATTGTGCCACCGGTATGTCCAAGTCCTCGACCTGAAAATTTTGCAACTTTAACACCACAAGCAGCAACTAGAGGGGCAAGGATAATTGAAGTTTTATCGCCCACTCCACCAGTGGAATGCTTATCGACAATGGTTCCTTCAATCTCACTTAAATCTAGTACATCTCCACTTTCAATCATAGCTTTAGTAAGTGAAAAAGTCTCTTCATTACTCATTCCATTTAATACGATTGTCATCAAAAAAGAACTCATTTGATAATCAGGAATATCGCCATTTGTATAATGATCTACAACCCATTTAATTTCCTCTTTTGTAAGTTCTAAACGGTTTTTCTTTTTTTCAATCAATTCAATCATGTTCATATAATCACCCTTAATACTCTTTACTAGTTTCATTATACAAGTAATTCCTTAAAATAACAAGATTATTCTTTTTCTAAAGCATCCATAATTGTCGCTTTTCTTATTTGCTTGGTAGCATAATAAGTAACCATTAGTAATAAAAATAGAACAAAACTAATACAAAAGATTAGATAAATGGTTGGAAAAGGAATATGATAAACTTCTCCAGGATTATCTATTGATTGTAAACCAAAAATTTTATCAAATAGATAGATAACTCCTAATGATAATGGAATTCCGTACAGCAGGGATTTTATCCCTAAAAAGATTGATTCCAAATTCATCATTTTTTTAAATTGTTTTGGTGTCATTCCGATACTCTTTAAGACACCAAACTCTTTCATTCGAAGATGAATACTAGTAGCAATTGTTTGAAACATACTTGTTAAACTAATTAGGAAAATTAATCCTAATGCTCCATAAAATAATATTTGATAAGCTCGAATTTCTTTTACTTTTAAGTGATAGTTATATGGTGCATTATTATAATAAAAATAATCGAAGTTATAATTATCTTTTTCATTTGTGATATAAGTATTTAATTTACTAGGATTTACATTAGCAATCGAAATCTGGTAATTTTCACTATCTTCTAATGTAAAACGATTCAAGGTTTGTTCCCATTCTTTCATGGGAACAATGATTGCAACTGCATAGAATGATTGTAACGATTTAGGAATATTATCTGTTATATTAAAATCTTCAATATGAATGCATTGATCCGATATTTTAAAATCTGTTGTTCTTAAACAGATGGGTAAAGTTTCTAAATTAGAATATAACTGAACAGGTTCATTACTTGTCTCTATTTGATTGATGATGGTTATTTTTTTCTCTAGTTTATTTGTTTTAAAAAATTCATTTTCTTCCTCTTTCGTAAGCTTTACCAAATAGGCAGAACGATAACCTATTTCAGAAAACAATTTCCTAAATTCTTTTGTTTCGGTATCTAAAATAGGAATTGCTAAAAATGGAGACTTTTTTAGAATAGTAAAATCAGCTCCAGAAAAATTAGTAACTAAATCTTCTATGAACTTTTGTTCATCCGTCCCATGAACTGATATAGAGATACTATTATCTTCTAATTGCTGGATGCGATAAGAATCAAGAATTAAATTAATTATTGTTGAGGCTGTCATGAAAAAGACGATCCCTGTTATTATAGAGATTAAAGTAATCCGATATTTAGACTTATTTCTTTTTTGATTTTTAAATGCAATTGTTCCTTCAATTCCAAAGAGTCTCATCATAATTGAATGGGTTTTTAGTTTTTTCTTATTTAACTTAATATCTTTATTTCCTCTAATTGCATCCATTGGCGTGATCTCAAATGCCCGCATTGCAGGAGAAAATGCTGAAAAAAAGATTGTGAGGCAAAGGGCTAAAAATGGAACAAGCATGAACAAAGGATAAACAGCAAATTTATAAGGGGTTGCTAATGTTTCTTTTAAAGTTTCATTGATAAAAGCCAAGACTCCATTAACAATAAGCCCACTACATATAATACCAATTGGAAAAGCAATCACAGTTATTAGAAATGCTTCAAAAATAACCGATAAAAATAATTGTTTTGGAGTTGCTCCTAAAGAGGATAAAATTCCCATTATTTTTTTACGTTCTTGAACAGATATTGCAAAGGCATTATAGATTAAGAGGATACACACAATGGAAAAAATGGTTAGTAAAAGAAGCATCATAATAAAGTACATGGCATAAGTAGCGTCATTTTCCTGAGTCCCATATAGTGATAGTAAAGAAGTATTTTGTGTAATTCCTTCATAGGATGGTTTCAAGTGTTTCCCAATCACTTGAAACTCTCTTTTTAAATTTAAAGATTTTCCTATTGTTATTACTTTATCAGTAATATTATTACTATCTTTAAACGTTATCCAAAATATCGCCTTATCTGTTTGTTCTTTTTCTTTTTTTGTATAGCCGATAAAAGGATTCACATAATCATTATCTTTATAAGCAATATTAGATGCTCTTTTATAAAATCCAACGACTTTATAAGTCCCTATTAAATCACCAATTTCAATATTAATCATTGACTTTAAATAATTAGGTAGCAGAAGTTCTTGCGCGTTTTGTGGTAACGTTCCCCTATCTAGTTCAATAGTACTTGTCGGATCGATTCCATGAATTTCTAACTCATAATTTTGATTTACATAACTACTGCGAACAATGGAACGAAAATCAATGGTTTCAACAATTGGTTCACTCTTTATTTCCTTAATTTCATTATTTTTTTGTAATATATCAATCTTATCATATGTGAGATTTTCTACTTTTATATGATGGTCACCATTATTGAGAATTGTTTGTTCAATGGCATTCTCTCGACTGGTAGAAAAGGAAAAACCAACAGTCATCAAAAGAATTGTTGATAATATTACTCCAAGAATGGTTGCAATCGTTCTTTTTTTGTTTTTAATTAAATTTTTGATTGTAAAGTCTATTATTACTTTCATCTTATCACTTCATCCTTTTCGATCTTTCCATCAACAATTGTGATAATTCGCTTTGCATGTAATGCAAGCTCTTGGTCATGGGTAATCATAATAATTGTTTGATTATATTTTTCATTGGATAATTTTAAAAGTCGGATAATCTCTTCACTGTTTTTTCGATCTAAGTTTCCAGTTGGTTCATCGGCCAATAAAATTGATGGTTTGTTCATCAAAGCACGCCCAATGCTAACACGTTGTTGTTGTCCTCCTGACAACTCATTTGGTAAATGATTTTTACGTTCTTCCAAGTCCAAAGTTGCAATCAATTCCTTTAAATATGTTTCATCTATTTTTTTACGATCTAATAAAATTGGTAATGTAATATTCTCCTCGGCAGTTAAAATTGGGATTAGATTATAAAATTGATAGATAAGTCCAACTTCTCTTCTTCTAAAAACAGCTAATTTTGTTTCATTTAATTTATAAATATCTTTTCCATTAACAAACACTTTTCCGCTTGTTGGACGATCTACTCCACCTAGAATATGTAGTAATGTACTTTTTCCACTTCCACTTGCCCCAACAATAGCAACAAATTCACCCTTTTCAACATTAAAACTGACATTATCGAGGGCTTTTACTAAAGTATTCCCCTTTCCATAAGTTTTTGACAGATTTTCTATTCTTAATAACATATCATCACTCCTATTTTCACTATAGCACGAATTGTCAAAAAAAAGAATAGCTATATGCTATTCTTTGATCAACTCTACGATCCGTTTGATTGTCTTTTCTGGTTGATTGCAGATCATATCATGTAATATATCATATTTTCGAATTTCCTGTACTGCTGTAATCTCTTTTTCACTCATTACAAATTCGTATGGAGTACCTTCTTCACTTACCGCAAAAACAGTTCCTCCAATTATTTCATTCGGATTTAATTCAAGAACTTTGGAAAGTTTTAAAAGATTTCCAATAGTCGGTGTTCGAGTTCCGGTTTCATAACCACAAATAGATACTTTAGTAACTCCTATTAGTTTCCCTAAATCTTCTTGAGATAATTTTCGTTTTGTTCGTTCATTTTTTATTTTATCTCCTGCAATCATAATATCCTCCGTTATCTAATCGTTAATATTATATCAATAAATGGTTATAAATGCAAGAATTTTGTAAATTAACTAAAAATTAACAAAAAGGCTTGAAATTAACTTATAATTAATTTATAATGAAGACGGTGGTGATAATATGAAATCCTTATATGAATTTCGTACCCAGCATGGATATAGTTGCCAATTTATGGCAAATAAACTTGGGATTAGTAAAACCTATTATTGGCAAATTGAAAAAGGCACTAGAAGAATTAGTTATGATCTTTCACTAAAGTTAGCTTCTGTTTTTCGTCTAATGCCCGATGATCTATTATATGAAGATATGAAAATAGTTATTGAAAATCGAGGAAATAAAAACCACAGTTAACTGTGGTTTTGTGGTTTTCTTATGATGCCTTCTTTACTAAATGATATTTTTCTTCTATTTTTTGTTTCTGATATCTTAAATTATCTTCTATTTTATATATGTTGTCTGTGTCAAAATATTGATAATCGGTTTCAAGTATATCTATTAAAATCTGATAATAGATTTCTGGTTTAATTTCACCATATTTATTTAGACGAAATAATTCCATACTGATAATATTTTGAAGATTAATATAACTTGGTCTTAATTTGTGTGTTTCGTAATATGGTTCAACAACTGTATCTTTTTCTTCAATCCCATAATAACGCCCTTGATAATACTTCAATCGTTCTAATTCCACATGTGATGTGAACGGACAAAAATAATATTGTTCTAATTCTGCAACAATAACACATGGTCTTCCTTTTTTTGAATGATCTACTTGTCTTGTTCCATTCTTATTGTAGAAAATAATATTGTCTATTAATATAATACTTCCTAAAATATCATACCTATCTAACATTTCAATCCCTCGCTTTGGACGAACTATTATAACCTTTTTTATATATTTGTCAAATTGAGAAAAAAACCACAATTAACTGTGGTTTTCGTCTGTATTTCGGCTACTTAAATAGGTTACTTTCTCAGCAACCACTTCAACTACTTGGCGCTTTGTTTCTTCATCCATTTGAATCATACGTGATTGCAAATGTCCTTTCACTCCTAAGAGATCTCCTTTCTTGCAATAATTTACCGTGTTCTCCGCAACACCTTTCCATAAAACACAGTGAACAAAATCAGTATCATATGTTCCTTCTGCATTTTTGTAACTTCTCGGAACTGCTAATGTGATATTTGTCACCTTGTTTCCATTTTCAGTTTCATAAAGTTCTGGATCTCTCACCAATCTTCCTACTAAAACTGCTTGATTCAGCATATAATGCCTCCCTTCTGGAAACATAATATCGTTTTATTATAAACAAGACAAATGCGAATTATAATAAATTTGATTTTAACTCTTTACTATATTTTAAAAATCATTAAAATCATTTCTAAAATTATTATCATGATTAATTAAATTTTAGAAATATATTCAGTTTCATAATTTATATTAAAAACGACTAACTTGTGTGGTTAATCTCTTTTTGATATACTTTTTGTTGTTCTTCTTGATTACTATTTCTATAGTTTAGTTCATCAATTAGCATGTTAGCATTCATAGTATTCATTCCGATTGATACCAATGATGCTCCTGCTACAAGTGCTGCTATTCCAGTAATTATAACTGGAGCAGGTGAAGTTACAATTGTTAAATTATCAACTAATGAATTAATAGGTACTGTATGAGTTTTATTTATAACAGCTTTTTTATATTTGTCAAATCATAATAGAAAAACAACAACAATTGTTGCTGCTTAAAAATAACTTTTTAACAAATGGTTTAGCTCCACCGCATATTCCATTGGGAGTTCTTCTCTAAACTCATCCATAAAACCCATAATGATTAGTTCCTTTGCTTTTTCTTCACTAAGTCCTCTACTCATTAAATAAAATAATTTTTCTTCACTAATCTTAGAAACCGTTGCTTCATGTTCCAAACTCGCTGTTTTATTATCGACTATATTATAAGGAATTGTATCTGATTTTGATAAATCATCTAAAATAATCGTATCACATTTGATAGTACTTTTTGCATAATTTGCCTTTTTTCCAATGTGAACTGTTCCTCTATAAGTAGCATTCCCACCTTTATTAGCAATTGACTTACTAATAATACTACTTTCTGTATGAGGTGCAAGATGAATCATTTTTGCACCTGTATCTTGTATTTGATTCTCAGAAGCTACTGCAATACTAATACAATTCCCTTTTGCGTAGGGACCATTCAAAATACAACTTGGATATTTCATATTGACTTTTGAGCCAACATTCCCATCAACCCACTCCATTAATCCATTTTCTTCTATAATCGCTCTTTTTGTTACTAAATTATAGATATCAGTAGACCAATTTTGAATGGTTGTATAGCGACAACTAGCATTCTTTCCAACATAAATTTCAACAACAGCTGCATGCAAGGCATCACTGGTGTAAGTCGGAGCCGTACACCCCTCCATATAATGAAGATGGCTATTTTCATCTACGACAATAATTGTTCGTTCAAATTGCCCCATATTTTTTGTATTAATACGAAAGTAACTTTGTAATGGACGATCAATAGTTGTATTCGGCGGTACATAAATAAATGTTCCACCACTCCATACTGCGCTATTTAAAGCTGTATATTTATTTTCATCATAACTTACTAATTGATTAAAATATTTTTGAAACAAATCCGGATATTTTTTCAAAGCTGTATCGGTATCACAAAAGATAACATTCTTCTGGATTAATTCTTCTATCATATTATGATAGACAACCTCGCTCTCAAATTGAGCACCTACTCCATTTAAATATTTCTTTTCCGCATCAATTAATCCGATTTGATCAAAAGTTTCATGAATCTTTGTATCTACTTTGTCCCAATTGTTTTCAACCTGATTGCTAATTTTTTTATAATAAGTAAAAAGATCAAAATCAAGTTCTAATTTTGGGCCAAATTTTGGTTGGTTGATTCGCTCAAAAGATTCATATGCTTGAAGCCTAAAATCAGTCATCCATTTTGGTTCTTTTTTTATTTTTGATAATTCTTTAATTTTTTCACTTGTTAAGTGATTTTTTATTATTTTCATAAGACCACCGCTTCTTCATTATACTAAAAAAAAGGAGGAAATGAAAGCTTCTTTCCTCTTTGATTCATTAATTACTCTGTTTTTTAGTTCTCGTCTTCTTTTTCGTAATAATAATTGCCTTTCTCTTATTTTGTTTTCTTCTTTTGATAGTCTGCAAAGTTTAAAATTGTTGGATTAGAATATTCTAATCGATGATAGGCTTTTATCATTTTTTTAATTACTTCGATATCACTATTAGAATCTAGGAAGTCTAAAAACTGTCCATTTTCATATTTTGTTTCATATGGACAAAGTGGATATACATATTCTACTCCTGATTTCATGATTCCAAAATTATCTTCGTCCATTTTTAAAATTGGATAAATTTGAAGTGTTTCAAGATCAACGGCAGATTCTCCATTTTGAAATGCATGAATCCAATTCTTTTCACATTTTTTAAAATTATCGATTGATACAATCTGTGTTGTGCATAGACCGGAATATAAATCCATCTCTTCCATACACTTGACATACTGGTGTGCTAATTTTATTTGCTCCATCAAGACAGTGTCTTCCTCGGTAATTTCAATTAACTTATCCTCCTCAAAATAATATAATTGATTATCAGGTAACCAACTGAATTGATTTTTGTCTACTGTGATTAGTTCCCCATAAGAAACGATTCTTTCTAAATAATAAACCGAATCGTCATAAACAATATCTTCTTTTTTTGTTGGAAATTTTTGAATTGGAATGAGCTTACTCAATTCAACATAGTCCATTAAAACACTACTTGATTTCATCACTAAACTGTACTCGTGTTGGGGATTTCTATTATATAGTTCTGTCGATGAAATATATTTTGCACCAAAAACCAATTTGGAAATGTCCGTTATACTACTTATACTCATACTGCACCCACTATACTTTCTTTATGCTTTCATAGAATTTTAAATATTATACCAAAGTATTCTTTAGAATATTTTATTTTACTTTACAATACCGATAATCAGAGATTTGTGTAATTGGTTGTATCTTTTCCTCATCTAATTTTTCAAATGCGATAATCATGCTCTCAACAAATTGTTTATTAGATGGTAAATTATTCCTGTCTGCTCTAAAACAAGGCACAAAATAAGACTCTCCCGTTTGCATTTCTTTATTAGAAATAAAATACCTTAACGGATAACGTTCCATTGTTTCTAAATCAACAGAATAATAATTATTAGTCATCACCTTACTGGTTTTCACACAACTACATTCTATTTTCCCTTGTTTCGATTTCAAGCATATAATTTTTCCTTCATACCAGAAATCATGAAGATCAAAATAATCTAAATAACAACTATATCGTTTCGCTAACGAAACCCTTTTTGCTAACTCTATTTCATCATTCATAAGCAATTTCAAAGATTCCTTTTGTTCAACCGGAATCTTTAAATCTTCTAATTTACTATCGAATGGGTATAATTTTTTTATATATAAAAAATCGGGTTCAATCCATATTTTTTGATTTTTTTCTTGCTGTTTTGAAGAATCAAAAATAAACTTAAACTGATTTAAATCAATATACCCATCTAACTCTAGATTCTCTTTGTTTGTTCTTGTGACAAGCCCATAAAAATAATTTAATTTTATAGAGTTTTCCTCTTCTGAAAAACCAAAATATTCTGCTATATATACTAACTTCTTTACATCCATATTATTTTACTTCCTAATTATTTTACTTCCTATACTGATTTATTATTTTTTCAAAACCCCACCATGGGAGTAATGCACATTTCTTTCTGCTAGGTTGTTTATAAATATCATCATAGACAACAGCCTGCTCTAAGATTTCTGCATCGTATGGTCTCTCTTCAATCATTGCACTAAAGTTTTCATAAATTTTAATTGCATCTTCCACTTTTTTTCCAATTAACGTATCAATCATAATAGAAGTTGAGCTTGTACATATGGCACAGGCCTCTCCATCAAATTTTGCATCGACAATCACACCATTATCAATTTTTACCATTAAATTTATCTCATCAATGCACGATTCATTATTCGTATTTGCTTCTAAATATGTATGATCTTCAATTAATCCACGATTTCTCGGGTTTTGATAATGATCTAGAATAATTCCTCTTTTGAATTCTGCGTCCATAATACCACTCCTTTGGGCTTATTATACTATGCTTTATTTCGTAAGTAAAGAAGAGTTTAGCATAAACTCCGTATGATTTTCTATGACAATCCATTACTACACTTAGTCAAAAAAAAAAGGCTATGCCTTTTTTATATTTATTTTATATTATTGCATCGCTTCTACGATAAGTTTAATTGCCGTTCTCTCTTCCCCATCAATCATTATATCCGTAAATGCTGGGATACAAATTAAATTTTTACCTGATGGTGCGACAAAACCTCTCGTCACTCCTGAAAACAAGTGCTAATTGCGATAAAGAAAGGTCAGTTTCATTTGTATCACTAACCTTTAACTTTATATGTAAATTTGTTCTTTTATGTGTTTTATCAATTGTATTTGTTTCCACATATATTTTTTCAAACAGAGTTTCTGCCACAGACATAACACTCTGATCATCTGATATAACAATTTCATCTACTCGCTTTTCAAATTGTTCTAAACTCATTTTATCCGTTTTTTCTAGTAGTTCATTTCTTTTTAACTTTTCCAATTCTATTTCATATTTATTAATTTCCACATCAATTTTATTTTTGTACTCTTGATATTCCGATGTATCTATTTCGTGTCTCATACGCATCTTTATTAACTCGTCCTTTTCTGATTTTGCTTTTTCTAGAATTTCGGACATTTTTATTAAATCTTTTTTATAATCTTTTTGACTGGAAGATTCATTTATTAAATCTTTTATTTCTGATAATATATCTTTTCTGTTATTTTTTATCATTCGAACCATTTTACGCATAATTTCCGTTAATTCATCTTCATAAATTAATGGAGTATTGCAACTTTCAGACTTCTTTTTTCCAGTATATCTATAATTGCTACAAGCCCAGTAAATTCTTTTACAATTTTTTAATTTGTAATTTCCTCTTACAAATGTAGCCCCATCATGAAAACAGAGTATTTTTCCAGATAATGGATACTTTGTAAAATATACATTTTTATCATTATTACAATGTTTTTTACCACGTAAAGTTAACATTTCGTTTGCTTTTATCCACAAATCTTCGTCTACTATTGCTGGAACAATTTCATCAGTTGATTTATATGTTACCCAATCATCTTTTCCAAATTTTTTCCTCTTAGCTGTCCTATAATCTAAAGTTGCTGTCTTATTTGCACAATAATATCCTTTATATTTAGGATTTTTTATTATTCCCCTTATTGTAGTACCGTGGATTGGTTTACCGTTGGCATTTTTAATCCCAAATTGTTCATATAAATAAATCCCTATTTTTGTAGTTCCCATATTTTTATTAACATAAATATCAAATATTTTTTTTATTATATCTGCTTCTTCTTCTACTATTAATAACTTTCCATTGTTTTTACAATATCCATAAATATTATTAGAACCACTAACTATACCTCTTTCAACACTCCGTTTATAACCGAACTTAACTCTTTCTGATAATTTTCTAACTTCTTCCTGTGCAATACTTGCCATGATTGTTAATCTTAATTCTGAATCAGCTTGAAAAGTATTTATATTATCACTCAAAAAATGAACCCCTATGCCATAGGATAATAATTCTTGAGTATATTGTATACTATCTAAAGTATTTCGTGAAAATCTAGAAATTTCTTTTGTTAAAATTAAATCAAATTTTTTTTCTCTTGCATCTTCTATCATTTCTAGGAATTGAACTCTCTTTTTTACTGACTTTCCACTTAAGCCCTCATCGACATAACCTTGAACAAAAGTCCAATTGTCTTGTTTTTTAATTAGGTTATTGAAATACATAACCTGATTTTCTAAGGAATTAAGTTGTTCTTCCCTATCAGTAGAAACTCTGGCATAAAAGGTAACTCTTAATGGTAGATCATATATATTTTTACCTTGACAAAGCAAATTTTTTATTTCATATAAATCCATAAGATCACCTCCACTTATTATTTGTTACTGTAGTTTACATTAAGTGTAATTGAGGATAAATTTTTTTCAGATTTTAATTTTTTTTGCAGAACAGCTTGCTTTCTTTTGTATATATTAGATATATAATTTAACTGTTTGATTGTTATTTCCTGTTTTTTATATAACTCTTTCACAATGGCTAATTTAAAATCTATTAAAGTTAGTTCTGACGTTAAATTGATTATATCACTCAAATTTATCCCTCCTCACATTAAACATACTAAGTTATAAAAAAAATAGAACTCGATATTACCGTGTTCCATTTCTTTGACATTTTTTGAAACATAGTATCTTAATAATGTGAGAATGTAATATTCAATATAAATCATTATTTAAAATACTAGGTTTTGAAATAACAATTTACATATATTTTTAATTACCTCAATTTCTTAAAGTATATAATTGATTATTGTATAATTTCACCTTTCTTTCTTGCATTATAATTTGATACCAAGCAACACCTTAATGTTGAATCACAAATTATACTCATTCTATTAATCACTCAAAAAAAGAATTTTGCAAGTCTTTTTTTTATTTTATTTATTTTTCTAACTATTTCTTTTGCAATCAATTTCAGAAAAACAGAAGTTAATATCAATCTTTACTTTATCCATTTATAGTAATTAATTTATATATGTATTTGTTCACTACTAATATCACCATATAAAGAATCTTCTAGCATATAATTATTTTCTAAATATTTTTTTAAGACACTGCTGTAATTGACAATGATTTTTTTTGAATAATTAACAATTGTATTCAGCGAATCATCGATTTCATTAAAATCTTTATTTTTACTCCACGAATAAAGATACATGGTTGAATAATCTTTTGTATCTAAACCTAAATATTTACATACTACATATGCAATACTTTCTGCTTCGCTTTCATATTGATTACGATGCTCTTTATACTCTTTGTTGTTGTTTTCTAAGTGCGTATGAGCAAGTGCATGAGCATACTCATGTACGACTACCTTTAATCGCATTAAATTTCCTAAGTCTTTTTTTACTACGATCAATTTATTTTTATGGCCACAATATCCTTTAGCACCATTCCCGATTTTTTCTTCATATTTGACTTTAAATCCATCACGATAAATTGCTTTTATAAATAAATCTTCTATTCCATCTACTCGATTATCTTCAAGAGATGGATTTAACTGGTGTTGTATTAATTCAATTGGCATATTTGTTTGTGATATATCAAATACCGTTCCTATTTTAAATCCACCTATTTTTTCGTTATAAAAAGTAATCTTATCATTATTTTTATCTTTATAAATTTTCTTTTCATCTTCTGTTAATAATGAATACGGTTTTACTTCATAATTATTGTTTTCCAATTTTATTTTTACCATATAAAAAAGAGATGGAACTAATATATCCATCCCCTTTTCACCCTTTGTAATTTTATATCCTAAATCAGAAAACGTTTTAAAAGATGCTACATACTCAGCATTAGGATTCTGCAACCATATCAGCATTTGATTATTATAAGAATAGTTATTAAATTTAATAACATTATCTAGAAATTTTTTAAGATCACTCTCACTTTGAAATTTCTCTATTGCCTGCTTTTTTAAATTAGATAGGATGTTTTTAAGTTCTTCATCTAATCTTTCCCTTGTACTTTGATCTTTTTCATTTCTAAATTGATAACTTATACTTCTTACTTTATGAAATATCATGGTAGTTGGTTATAAATTTCAGATTTCGTACTGTCTATGCTAACATTTAGCATTACTATTGTCAACTTAATTATAACAAATTTATAAAATTATTCAACTTTTAATATCAATTACTACTATTTAATAAAGTAAAATTGATTGGAAAATAACTTAATAAGTCTATCCCCTTTTGTTTCATATAAATTTTAATTTTATTTAGTAATTTATTAATTTGTTTTTCTTCACTATAAAATTCGTAATCTTTTTTTAAAATCAAATAAAGAATATCTAAAATATCAATATTTATATATTCATTATTGTTATACAATTCAAAAAGATAATCAGCAATTTTTTTTGCATCTACATTAACAAAATTATCTATATTGATGTTGCTTTCTTCTTCTAAGATTAAATAAAATTCGGACTCTGTAACAAATATCTTCTTGCCATTTGGCGATATGTATAAGTCGAGTGGAATTTCTTTTATCACCAAATTTAATATCCTATAATTGTATAACTTATACTTATTACTTGTCATGGACAAAACAATTTCATGAAATGGCAAGTCGCTTTTATTTCCATTATGATACATTTGTAGGAGATGTTGCATAATTCTTCTTGCCTCATTTTGTAGTTCTTTTTTAATCACTTCATTAATTCGTTGTTCTTTCACCTTTATCACCTATATTTTTATTAATTAGACATCATACTACTAGTTTAATTTTACCATTTTATCATTTATTTTACAACATTTTTCACAACTCAAAGTAGATTTTATGCGTTTGCATAAATAATAATTATACACTATTTATAGTGAGGTGTAATCTATGTATATTCCGTATTACGAAAAAATTAGAAACCTAAGAGAAGATTTAGATATAAAACAAAACGAATTTGCAAAGATGTTATTACTTAAACCAGTTACATACAATAGCTATGAACTTGGAATACGAGCAATGTCTCTTAAAACTTTAGATGAAATTGCTCTTAAACTTGATGTTAGTTTGGATTATCTTTTCGGAGTTTCAAAAAAGAAAAAATACAAAACTAATTTTCCAATTAACTATGGAATTTTATGTGACAACTTAATAGAAGTTAGAAAATCCAAACATCTATCACAGCGTGAAATATCGCTTAAAATGAATTGTACTCAACAAGCATGGAGTAAATACGAAAGTGGTAAATTATTACTTCCTATCGAATACTTAAACAAATTTTGTATATTAATGGACATTTCAGCAGATTATTTAACTGGAAAAAATATAAATTAAAAAGTTTACAAAAAGACTATAGACTATAGTCTTTTATTATATTAAACTCTATCATTTTTTGTTCCAATAACAATTTCGGGAACATCTGACCAATCAATTTGTTTTGTTTTACTTTTAAAAATTTTTTTTAATTTTATTTCTATAGTTTCTCTTGTAAAAGGTTTTGCAATATAGTCTACAAATCCCTCACTTGTATATTTTTCCTTTGCTCCCTCCATCGCATCAGCTGTTAGTGCAATAACTGGAGTATTAAAACCTTTTATCTTTTGTAATTCCTTAATAGCTGTTTCTCCACTCATGACAGGCATCATTATATCCATTAATATCAAATCATATTTTTCACCTGATTTAATTTTATTTAAACATTCAATACCGTTATAACATTCATCAATAATAAAGTTAAAATTTTTTAATGATATTCTAGCAACTTTTATATTCAACATATTGTCATCAACGAGTAAAACTTTCTTTTTTAATGTAGTTTCGTTATTTTTAATTGAGGATTCAACCATTCCCTGATTTAATTCTTGACTGTTATTAATTACATTTTGTTTAATTATTTTTTGAGAAATTTGAACAATAAAAATAGAACCTTTTCCAAACTGACTTTGCACATTTATGTTTCCACCCATCAGTTCTACTAGTTTTTTTGTAATTGCAAGCCCAAGTCCTGTTCCCTCAGTCGTTGTATTTTTTTCTATATCTAACCTTTCAAATTTCGTAAATAATTTATTAATATACTCAGCTTTTATTCCTCTACCAGTATCTTGAACACTAATAATTAATAAGCAACTATCATTTTTATTTATACATTTGATATTTAAATTAATTTCCCCATATTCAGTGTATTTAATAGCATTACTAAGTAAATTATTGACTATTTGTTTTATATGTATTTTATCCCCTGATAACTCATAGGGCAAATCAGGTGCAAAATTAACTTTAAAATTGATTTGTTTATCACCAATTCTAGTTGCTAACACTTTTGCCAGTGACTCAATCTCTTTTTTAGGATTATATGTTGTTTCAACAATTTCTAATTTTTCACTTTCAATTTTATTAATATCTAAAATATTCCCAACAATTTCTAACAAAGTATTGGATGCATTTATAATATCACTAGAATCCTCTACGACCTCCTTTGGAAGTCTATCTTTATAACTAGCTATATCTTCGCTTAACCCTACAATTGCATTTAATGGTGTTCTTATTTCATGACTCATACTTGATAAGAAATCACTTTTTGCTAGATTTGCTTTTTCTGCAGAAATTCGGGCGATTGTTAATTGCTCAATCATCTTCATATCAGGATTTTCGATTGTAAAATACATCAGACAACAGATAAGTGTTTCCATTACAGTTGTTATAACCAATTCTGGATGAATCATTTGGACAACCATTGTTCCAAGACCAAACATTAGAAATAGGTATATAGGTAAAGCCTTTTTACTTGTTATCTGCTTTCTCTTTATAATTAATATAAAAAAGATTATACTGCTCATGATTCCAGAACACATAAACGTTAATTGAACTGCATCACCATATGTATAATATATACGATTAGATACATCCCTATAAAGTTCATATGGAAGTATAAATAACAAAAGCATTTGTACTGTGGCAATTATCACAGTTATAATTCTTGCTTTCGATTTATGTTCAAAGGTAACCTCGATTAAATACAATATCATAAGTGAAATCCATGCAATAAAATAACACAAATATACTCTTAAAATTATATCACTTATAATTACTGGAATATTATTATATTCTAATGATACATAGTCACATAATAATTGTAATATTAAACCAAATAAATTTAATACTAACATTATTTTATAAATTTTATTTTCTCCATTATTCATTCTTACTTTAGAAAAATATAAGTAAGATAAGCCTACAACATACAACATACTAAATACTACTAACAAAGTTAAATTTGTAATAATCATATTGTACCTCCATTATCATATATTATAGCACATTATTTTTATTTTTGGGGATAATAATTGACATTTTTTTCCTTTTTTTATCGAATAATTATAATGTAAACCATTTATAAGCAAAGAAAAGATCATCATTAAGACAATCTTTTCACTTTAACACTTTGCAACTCTTTATTATCTAGAATCACAAAGTCATCGGTTTCATTTTTCATTTTTTCTGTATCTCTTTTTCCTGATTTAGCATAAGGAAATTCAGTTCTCACTTTAAACATATAAGGAATACAGTCAGAGTCATTTGTTTTGTTATATACTAATTGTTGTATTTTTTCAAATTCAACTTGTAAATTGGGATTACTATTTAAATATTCTTCTTCAAAAATAATATGTGCAACTAAAGATGGATTTCCATTCTCATCCATTTTTTCTAATACATCTACTATTTTAACTTCTTTTAATGACATAATGATGTTTTCAATATCAAAATTATAAATTTTCTTATCATTTATTATAGTATAGTCTGTTGCCCTGCCCTCAACAAACAAGTTACCATCTTGATTCATATAACCAATGTCGCCTGTACCATTCCATCTCGTTCCGTTAGAATCATAATGGAAATATTTATTTGTTTCTTCTGGATTATTATAATAACCTAACATACTACATTCAGTATTGGCGTATATATACCCACGTTGATTATATTTTAACTCATTAAATTTTTCATCAAATATGCCAACTATTACCCCTGGTAATGGAATACCAACAGATCCTGCAGAATGATTGCTTTTTTGCGTTTGAGTGGTAATTGCTGCACCACATTCACATTGTCCATATGCCACACGTAATTTTGCATCACTGCCATGTTCCTTAAACACTTTTTCAATATTATTAGCAACTTCTTCTCTTAAAGGTTCTCCACCCTCGAATGGATAATTAAAGAATGATAAATCTCTATTTCTTAATAACTTTTCATCTAAAAATCCCTCATACATCGAAGTACCTGCTACCGTATAATTTGGTTTTGCCTTTAATATGTTTTTAACAAATACATCTCTTTCAAAACGTGGATCCATAAATACCGATGTACCATAACTTAATGGTAAATGAATGGAAGTGCTTAATCCTGTTGAATACCATGGGGGAATAATTTGATAAAATTTTTGTCCTCTTGATATATCTACACCCGACGCAGGATATGCTTGAATTGAATTTTGAAAACTATCATTTGATAATAAAATTCCTTTAGACGCTCCTGTTGTTCCACTAGAATATACCATGGTTAGTGGCATATTCGGTTCGTAATTGACTGTAGAACTATCAACTCTCTTACTTCCGTCTTTTAAAAATTGATTCCAATATAATTCATTACTATATTTTTCAAGTTTATATCTTTCAGTAAAAAGTTTCAATAATGATGAATTCATTGTTGGTAAAACAATAATATTTTTAATGTTAGAATTTTTAACTGCAACTTTTATTTCATCATAGAACTTATCCATAACAATAAGTACTTTACTTTCACAATCTGCGATTCGCTCAATAAGATCTTTTTTATCAAAGTGTGGTGCAATCATATTTGCCACTGCACCTATTTTTGATAATGCGTAGAATGAATAAACTGTTTCAGGAATACCTGCTACACAGATAGTAACAAAATCGCCCTTTTTAATTCCATATTCCTCAAACGCTTTGGCAGTAGCATCAATTTTATTAAATAACATATTATAATTGATTTTTGCCCCAAAATATTCAAGTGATAAGTCGCTCAAATAATTTTCATTGTTCTGATACACCTCTTGATAAACAGTTCTCTTAGGTCTTACTTTTTCTAATTCACCTTTTATGTAATTTTGTTCCCATGGTTTATCAATTGTAGGATATCCTGTTATTTCATTTCTAAAATTTTTTAATTTTTCTATTTCTAGATTCATACAAAAACCCCCTTTTTGTAAATTGTGTTTATTATACACTTTTTCCATAAAATGTCAAATTATTATATAACTTATTATATCATTTGCAAAATAATAAAGTCAAATACAAATATAAGTATATAAATCACTCCATTTTTGTTAGAGAAAAGTGATTAGAAATTTATATCTTTATATTTTATATAAATTATCTTTAATATAATCGAAAAAATCATATTTAACAATTATTCTTAAACCTAATATTAGTTTATTGTTTTATCATTTTTTCTTTCAAATAATCATTATATATTTCATCAATAATTGGGTTTTCATTTTATATATATAATGAATTTTAGGAGGCTAACATTATGTATTTTGAAAGAATTAAAAATATCAGAGAGGATTTTGATCTAACACAAAAAGAAGTTGCGAATGTTTTGGGAATATCTCGTGCACTTTATTCTGCAATGGAAAATGATCAAGTATCATTCTCATTAGAAAAAATATCTATCTTAGCTGATTACTATAATGTAAGTATTGATTATTTAGTTGGTCTTAATAAAAGTAAGCGATATACAATAAAACCTAATAAAGCAAACTTTAACAATTTAGGAAAACAATTAAGACATATTAGGAGAAAAAACAAATTAACTCAAGAAAATTTTGCACATGAACTAAATTCAAAACAACCAGCTTATGCTGCCTACGAAAAAAATAAAACTATCATTAATTTGAACAAACTATATATTTTGGCTAAAAAATATAATTTTTCGATAGATCAGATTCTAGAAAAAATTGAAGAAAATAATGAATATGAAATTTAAAAGATTAAAAGAAGTTAGAATTAGTTGTGGGAAAAAACAAAATGAAGTATCTCAATTTCTAAATATTAATCAATCTTGTCTATCAAGGTGGGAAAATGGCACTATAACTATCCCATTAGAACAAATACTTAAATTGGCAAGATATTATAATGTTAATCTTGACTATCTATTTGGTTTAACTGCTAATCAAGAAAAAAACAATATCCAATCTGTAGACAAAAAAATTATAGGTCAGAATTTAAAACAAATAAGAAAAAAATATAATTGTACCCAAAAAGAATGGGCTGTATATTTAAAAACTACGCAATCAACTATTAGTGCAATAGAAAATGGAAATATTTTAATCTTAACAGATTACCTATTTAAATTAGCAAAAAAATATCATTATTCAATAGATTTTATTTTTAATAATTTAAACTATAGTGCTATTAAAAGAACTTAAAAAAATATTGAGTTCTTTTTTATTATTTTTGTACTACTATGATATAATAAATGCATTAAGGAGTGTGATATTATGAAGTTAACCATTGAACAAATGATTGATTTTGAAGAGAAGTATGATTTAAAAAACAGAAATGTTTTAGGATTTTATTATTGGGATTATATGCGTATTTATTTCCTTTACCAAATAAAAATTGGATATAATAAATCTGACAATGTTGTAGATACAAAGATTCCCACTAAAGAAGAGAAAAAAATAGATTGGAAGCATTTTAATCGTTATATCCCTTTTACACGAAATAGTAAAACTGATATAGTCTTACTTGTAGACCCACGAAAAATCAATCAAGATGGAAAATATGAAAATGTTTTCATTGATAAGGTTCAGACAAAATTAGAAGAAAAATATTCATGTTTAGCCTTAGAAGAACCCAATTGGTCAGCTTGGAATTATGGTTTAAAGGCTCATTTTACTCCAAATGTTAATTCGAATATAAATTATGTAGATTTTTACGAATTGTCATATTTTAGAAAAAAGCGATTATTTATGAAATTTCAAAAATCGTCATTACAATCTATAGAAAAAGAGTTTTATTATTTAGCTGAAATTATAGAAAAAGAGTTTTATTTTTCATTTATGGATAGAAAAGAATATATTATCAATCTTTGGTTATATTTTTTATTAATGAGAAAGAAATATTTAAAATTAATCAAAAAAATAAATCCAAAAATAATGTTAGTAAACTACCGACCTACTAATTTTAAAACACTAATAACATCGATTTGTAATGAGCTCAACATAACAACTGTCGAATTACAACATGGTGTTATTTCTAAAGAAGAACCATTGGATAGAAAAATCAAAAATGGACACAATTGGTTAACAACACCAAATTACCTCTTTGCCTTTGGAGAAAAATTAGTTAATTTTAACAATTTAGCTTACCAACAGGAAAATGTTAAATACGTGGGATACTCATTTTTAGAAGATAAAGTACATCAAAAATTAGAGATTCCTAGTATTATAAATGATAAACATAAATATATATTAGTAATATCTCAGTCTATAATGGGAGATGAAATGACAATATTTACATCAAAATTAGCACATATCTTAGAAACAGTTGCACCTGAGTATAAAATTATATATAAATATCATCCTAATGAAATAGCTCGTGAATATCCAATTTTAAAGCATCCCAATATTATAGAAATTAAAGACTTACGACAAGAAATTTATCAATTTCATAAATATTGTGTTGCCCAAATAGGCGTTTATAGTACGGGAGTATATGAAGGATTATCTTTTAAACTTCCAACATTTATTATAAATGATTTAATTGGTTCTTCTGACACATTGAACGTTTTGAGTTTTATGACAAAGGGCGTTTACAGTGTAGATACTCCTGAAGATATTATAAGTCTATTACAAAAAGGAATCGAAAAACCAATTGAATCAGAAATAGATTTAATATGGAAAAAAGATAGTCTAAACAACATTCTAAAAGAGGTAGACCTCTTAATCAACAAAAAAACTTCATAATTGAAGTTTTTTTATTGATTCATTTGCTTTTTCATAGTCAGAATGACTTAAATATTTAGTTTTTTTCTCAATAGTTTTATTTATACTACTAATTAAATAATTTCCAAATTTATCATATTCTTTATTCCTTAATTTGGTTGTTACTGCCTCAACATATTTTTTCAGTACATTCTCTAATCCCATAAAATAGTAATATACCCATTCTTCATATAATTCGGGATAATGAATATCTATATCGATTTTTACTTTTAAAGCTTGCTCGATTCTTGTCATACTGTTTTTTGAAAATTTTGTAGCTGTAATAGAATTACTATTTCTCCGAATATAGTGATATTTCACTTCGGACAAAACAGTTAATTTATTAGTCTTTTTATATATATCCCAACAAAAATAACGATCTTCTGCAATTGTTCCTGTAGGAAACCAAATGTTTTTTAATAATTCTTTTTTATACAATTTATCCCAACACCCATGAGAAAGTGTTCCTAATAAATAACCTTTTAGTAAATCATTACCAAAATAAGTTTTTATACCACCATCATTAAATCGTTCAAATTCACTACCATCTCTATTTACTACAGCAATTCCACAAGAAACAACATCAGAATTTTCTTTAATCATAACATCATACATACTTGAAATCATATCATTTTCGATCCAATCATCTGAATCGACAAATACAATATATTCCCCTTTTGATTCCAAAATTCCTCGGTTTCTAGCACTTGAAACACCCATGTTTTCCTGATCTAATAATTTTATCCTAGAATCATTATCAACCAATTTTTTACATTCCAAAAGGCTATCATCTATTGATCCATCATTAATTAATAATATTTCTATATTTTTATAATTCTGATTAATTATACTTTCAACACATCTTTTAATATATAATTCAACATTATAAACAGGAACAATAACAGAAATTAACGGTTGACTATTTAATTTAAAATTTTCCATTTAAATATTTTGTCAAAAAATCATATGATGATTTTATAAATTCTTCGTTTTTTATCATTTCATCAACTTCATCAACCGTTACCCATTTTGCATCTTGTACTTCTTCCTCTTGAAATATTAAATCTGATATTTCAAAGTTTTCCTTTAAAACCCACACATCAACATAATCATTTTTCCTTTTATATGATGATATTAACTCTAGTTTATCAATATCAGGTTCAATATTTAATTCTTCCTTTAATTCTCTTAAGACAGTTTCAAAACTGTTTTCCCCAGCTAATGCTGCTCCACCAGTATTTGTCCACATATTAGGAAACATTTTTCTATTTGAAGAACGCTGTTGGATTAATAGTTCACCCTTATCATTTATAATCCAAATATGAATTGATAGGCGATATCCTCCCACTGGAACCTCATTTCTTTCACAAGTTACTCCTGTTAATTCTTTTCTTGCATTAAGCACATCTACTAATTCCATTATTAATTCCCCTTTCTCTTATATCCTTATACCTTAATTATAACACGTTTTAATATTTTTTAGAACATAAGCATATAGATTATTTTTTAAACTGTTTTATTCGATTAAGTACTAATGTTTTATCTTCGAAAAAACTAGAAGAAATCTCAGTTGCTAAATCTTGTCGCAATGGAGTTGGCAAATTTAAACAATTATTAATACAATTGTCACATAAGCTTCCTTCAATTTTTTTATCTATATGTTTTTTTCTTAAGTCTGTAATAGTTTTATTATGCCAAGCTTCTTTTAGATTTTCTTCATTCAAATTAGCATAAGCGAGATAGTTTTGAAAGTCTGTACAGCAAGCTGTTAAATATCCTTCATAGGTTACGCAAATCGTATTAAAAGGATAATGGCAAGGTAAATTTCTTTCTGCTTTTATCTTGTCGTCTGTTATATTACATGACAATAATTCAGTGTTCTCTGGAACTAATCCAGATTGATTTCGAACATTTACTATCATTACATCATCACAATAATTCAGAAAATTATTTCTTATTTCTTCATTACTATATTCTGTATATTTAGTTGCTATATAAGATACATATATTTTAAACTGATTTTGCGATATCTTTCTCCAATTATATAAATCTTTTAAATTATTCATAACAAGATCATATAATGAATTTCCATGAATAAATTTATAATCATTCTGATTAATTGCATTTATCGAAAATTTAACACTATCTAAACCTGCCGAAATCAATTCTTTCATTATATCAATTTGTGCTAATATTCCATTAGTTGTGATATAGATATAATTATAACCTATTTCTTTTGCTATTTTTATATACAAATTTAAATTTGTATTAACTAAAGGCTCTCCTGTTGTATAAAAACCTACTTCTCTAACTCCTAAATCATAGGCATCAATTAATATGTTTTTAAGTAATTCCTCATTAATTTTCCCTCTAGTTCTTGTCATTTTGCGATTAGCACAAAAAATACAAGAACTATTACATATATTGGAGACTTCTATCAACAAGTTTTTCTTTGGAAAATCTGGTAATAACTTTTTATCTTGCCTCTCGGTTATTTCTTTTATACGATCTGTTAATTTATCATTTTTCTTATTCATCAGTATTACCTACCTTTGACTGAATAAAGGTTTTCTTTAATTGGTATCCTTCATCACATTGTATAATTTGTGGTATCTGTTTCAATTCTTCCCAATCTTTTAGATAGTTCCTTATTAATTTATATCCCTGTGAAAACTCCTTCTCATCATCAGTTGCATGGATTACTATATCAAAACAGTAATTATTTATATATTGACTATAATAATCTCTAATATTAACCTTTAAATCATTTAAATCTTTATAAACCAGAATTTTCTTTTGTGGATGATACTCTGTTTTAGTAATATCTACATCCATAAAAACAACATTTACACTCCTTGAAGAATTGGATACTAACATATGAGCAAGTTTTTTATCTATTTTCCATTTTTCCATATTCTCTTGAAAATAGACATCATATACAAATTTTGAATATTCTTGATCAGATGAAAACAATATATCGCAATTGCCAAGTACTGTTCCATACTTATTCATGTCACTTATTATTTGATTTTTAAATTGATATGCACTATTCCAAATTATAGCTAAACTTAACATACAATACCCCCTTAAACACAGTTACAAATTGTGCTTTTTCTTTAAAATCTCTTCGATAATCAACCAATCAATAGGTTCGTCTATTTCATAATAGGAATCATCATTCATAATGTGAGTTCCTATTTTTCCATATAACCTGCATTTCCCTTTATAAAGATTTTCTTTTGAAATAACATATATAGAACCATTTTCAGCTAAGACACCATTCCAATCCTGTCTACGTGGTCGCTTTCTTATATCGTGTCCGATTTCAGTAATTGAACCATCATCATTTAAACTCCAATAAAATCTTTTTTGAACAACCGTTGAAAGAATACTATCAAAATTAGGATGCTTTTTTATACATTCATTAATATCATGAGTCGTTACTAACGGATTTGTACATTGTATAAAAACCATATTCTCAAAATCGTAATTATCTGCAAATTCTAACATTACATCTTCTGTTGTTGCAGTATCTGTCGATGCCTCTTTACTTCTATCAACAACAATTATTTTTTCTTTATTTTTTTTATTATAACTTAACACACAATCTTTAATAATTTCAGAATCGGTTGAAACATAAACCTTATCTACGAGATTACTATTAACACTTGCATCAAGTGACCAGTATATCAATGGTTGTCCTGCAATTGTCTGAATATTTTTTAGAGGAATAGATTTACTACCACCCCTTGCTGGAATTAATACTACATACTTTTCTTTTACCATTTTAGTTTCTCCTTATTATTTTTTTCTACTTCTAATATTTCTTGTTCTTTGTAATTCAAGGCTCTTGTAATTTCATCAAGATTATTAACCAAATTTGCCATTTCTGCTGTTTCTAGTGAAGCAACTTGATCTGTTCCTTTCATCGTTTTATCTATAGAAAAATGTCTTTCTATTATAGTTGCACCTAGACTACAAGCCCCTATATCAAGTATCGTTCCAAAATGATGACCAGAAAATCCAATTTCTTTAACTTTATCACCGTATTCTTTTATTAATCTTGTTATTTCTAATAGACAAACCTCTTCGGGTTTTACTGGATATCCAGAGGTACAACAGTATAATACTAGATCCTTATTACGATTTTTTTCAATAAAGAAATTAACTATATCTTCAATTTCTTTTCTTGTGGTCATACCTAATGAAAGATGTATTTCACCATTAAAGTTTTCACATATCCACTCTAATAATTCATAATAATTATTACAGGCTGAAGCAATTTTTATAAGTTTTGGATTTAAACTTGTTATTTCTTTAGCAGATGGAATATCCCATACTGATGCACTATAATCTACACCTAATTCATCACAATATTTTTTTAATTCTTTGTGCTGTTCAAATGTTAATTCTAAAAATTCCCTATGTTCTCTATATGTTTTTCCAAATGAATTGGTAGGATTTGGATGTTCACTGTTATAAACTTCTGGTTTTTTACTTGCCCAAATGTCAATATTTCTTTTTTGAAATTTTACTATATCAACATTGCAATTGACCTTTGCCTCATAAATCATTTTTTTTGCTAGTTCAATATCCCCACAATGATTACAGCACATCTCTGCCATTACTCTTACTTTTTTCATAACGTCTCCCCTTTACCAAGAATTTCATCATATTTATCGACAATTTTTGCCACAATGTCATTAAATCCATGCTCTTTAAACCAATCCAAGGAATATTCAGGATCTAAATCAAAATATTCTTTTGTTATTGTAATAGGTACTTTTTCGATTTTAAAATATAAAGCTAATGCTAAACGATGTGATCCATCGACCAATCTTAAATCCTTATTAACCAAAATGGGGTAATCTTTAATAAACCCATCTTTCTCGAAACTCATTATTAATTTTTTAAAAGCTTCCTCGTTTTCTGCCTTTTCTCTAGGTATAATAGGAATCATTGCAACTCTTTTTCGTTGCATTTCATTATATACTTTCCACCAACTATCATCTCTATTATAGAATCTTTCAATTGCAATATATCTAACTAATAAATGTGCATTATATAAATTATCTTTCATACTATTCTTAAATAACCACATTGTTGGTACTTCAACACAAACCCCCTCTATACTAAATAGGTTGAGTAAATATTTTTCATCTCTAGTCTCTCCACATATACTCATCACTATATCCCCACTTTCTCTTCATTTATAAGAACTTTAGTTAAATTCTTATTATAAATTATATACAATTCATGTAATGCCCTTGTCATAGAGACATATAGCAATTTCATGTCTAAGTCAATATCTGAATTAAATGAATTTTCGTTTACATTATTAATAATAACAGCATCAAATTCTAATCCTTTAGACAGATGGCTTGTTATAGTACATATACCACCATCATAAACCTGACTATTATTATTTATATTTACTAATGTTATTCTCGTTTTTAATTGATTAAATATTTCTTGTGATTCATTATCTGTTTTAGAAATAATTGCAATTGTTTTTAATTTGTGTTCATATAACGATTCAATAATTTCAACAATAATATTAATATTGCTTTCGTTTTGACTTGCAATGTATTTCACTTCTTTTCCATGTCGTATAACGGGTTGTGCCAAATTTAAATTCAAGTGTTTATTTATTTTGTTGGCTTCTCTCATTATTTCAATTGTTGTACGATAACTCTTTTCTAAAATCTTTAATTCAACATTATTCTTAAAAGTAGAGTTCATAATACTTTCCCACTTCTTTATACTTCTATACGAATATAGAGACTGTGCTAAATCTCCATATATACTAAATGATGCATTAGGGAAAATTTTCTTTAATGTATAAAATGTAAAATCATTGTAGTCTTGTGCTTCATCTATAGCTACTTGTTTAAATTTTTCATATCCGTTTGATCCTTTAATTTTATATTTCATATACATAATTGCAGGTAAATCATTAGAGTTTAAATTGCCTTTAACTAATTCTGGAAAGTCTAATTTTTCTATTAAACTATCTTTATTGACATTTATATTAGCTATAAAATCGTAGTACAATGGTAATATTTTAATATTAATTTTTTTTAAATAGGTCTTTAAATAGGAAGTACAACCACTTTTTATTTCTTCTCTTATTTTTTCTCGTTTCTTTCGCAACATCTCTAAATTTTCTTTTTCATCGATATATTTTATATCAATATATTGATTTAATCGTTGAATGTAAGACTCCTGATGATCCTTTATATATTTTGTCAAAATAAGTAATGTTTTATCTACTCTTGCTTTAAGTGACTTGTGAAATCTAGGATTTAATTCTTGATATACTGATTTCACATATTCTCTGCTTAGAATATCAAATCCATCTACCTCAAAGTTTTTATTTGGAAATAACTTATTTTCAAATTCATCTACAAAATTATCAATTAAATTTTTCATATGCATAGATGTTTTAAATTCTGATATATTATCATTAATTCCTTTAAGTACTTTTGATATTTCTTCCTTATCATCATTAATATTAAAATCTTCTCCAATATAATTTTTTGATAATTCAAATAAATCACACTGATTGATCCCTGTAACATCTAAATCAGGAAGAACAGATGATATGTAATTGACAAAAAATTTATTTGGTCCAATTACAATATACTGATCGTTATTAACGATATCACGATTGTTATATACTAAATATGCGATCCTGTGAAGTGCAACAGTAGTTTTTCCACTACCAGCAACACCTTGTACTATAATATTTTTGTTTAATGGTTCTCTTATTATAGAATTCTGTTCTCCCTGAATCGTTGCTACAATATTTTTTAATCTATGATCGGCATTAACCCCTAGGTATGGCTTTAATAATTCATCATTACTTACAGAATCAACATCATTAAAACCAATAAATTTACCATTTTCAATATCATACTGCCTCTTTAAGGTTAATTCTCCTGTTATTATACCGTCTGGTGCATTATAAGATGTATTTCCAATATTGGAATCATAATACAGTGAAGATATTGGAGCACGCCAGTCTACAGTCACTATCTTATTATCATAATCCATAACACCAACTTTTCCAATATAACATTTTTCATTAATACTATTGATATTATTATAAAAGTCTATTCTTGCAAAATACGGTTTTAATTTTCCTCTTGTTATTAATTTTATTTTATTATCAACTTTATTTTTTTCAATCATCATTTCTTCAAAACTATGTTGATATAATTTATCTATATTTTTTAATTTTACCAGTGAATCATCTAATACTTCATTATATTTTTCAATTATCTCATTAAATTTTTTTAACTCTGATTCAAATTCTAAATTCATGCTAACCTCCACTACTCTAAAAAAATTGGTCTACTATTTCCCGTATTACTCCATCTCCCCCATGAGTACTACACACATAACTTACTGACTCACAAACGCTTACGTGTGCATCAACTGGAGCAAAACTATTTTTAATAGTTTTTATTATTGGCAAATCGTTAATGTCATCACCAACATATACAATTTGATCATATGTAACGTTATAAGTATTACAAATTTCTTCTAACACTTTAAGTTTATCTTCTACACCCATATATAATATATCAACTTTTAATTTTTTAGCTCTATTATCCACTATACTATTTTTTTCTCCTGTTATTATTCCAGTCAATATATTCTTACTCTTCAAAATCTTAAAACCCATGCCATCTCGTGTATTAAATTTTTTAGCTTCATCACCACTATTGAAATAATACATACCACCATCTGTCAAAACACCATCACAATCGGTTAAAAAAATCTTTACGTTATTCAATTTTTTCATTTAAGATCCTCCATACTACCTAATATTCTATTTATTAACTCTTTTGAAATTGGCTTATCTGTTGAAACTACAAAATCAAATGCACTGTTTGAATAATTTGAGGTTATTGCTTCTATTTTTTCTATTTTATTAATTGCCATCCCATCATGAAGTTTTATTCTACTATACCTATTCTCTTTATTGGCAATCAACAAAATTTTTTTATTACAAATATTAAAGTACTTAGTCTTATCCAATAAAAACCAATCTAATAATATTATTTTTTCTTTATTTTTATTTATAAATGTATCAATTATTAAATACATATATTTTATGATAACTTCGTTAATTAGATCTAACTCATCACTATTGCTAAATCCAATTTCGAACAGCTTTTTTTTATCAAAAATACCATCCGTTAATATTCTGTCACTATATATTGAAATAAAAGTTTGTCTTAATTCATTAAGTTTTAATACTTCTTGCCTAACTTCATCCAATTCATAATGCACACATTTATTATTTAATTCACAGAGTTTTCTTGCAAGCGTACTTTTTCCAGATCCACCCATACCTGTAATGCCTATCATCATTCTCACCATCTCACTATACAAATATTTAAAAAAAAGAAGTAACTAAAAAGAACAGCTACTTCTCTAAATTTTCAAAGACCAGTTTTACACACTTCTTAGAAAATAATTATAAACACTTTCATATTGTAACATATTTTTTTATAAAATCAACGATTATTTCCAAAAAATGGAAATAATTTGCTAAAATACGATATTTTTATCATTTGATACTTTATACTTATATTTGTATAAATAAAAAAACTATATTAAACATAGTTTTTAGATTTTGCTTTGTCAATAATATAAATACATATAAACGCCCATAATATAAGGTCTATTTCCCTTTTGCAAATTACTTTTACGTTTGAATTCAATCACTTGTTTTCTGGAGTTACAAGACCTCTCGCAATTGCAATCGCTTTTATTGCTTGATTGAGTGCTCCAGCCCCGATTGCTTGAATTTCAACGCTTCCTTTTTCACGAAAGACATTAGCTAACGCCCCAGCCACTGAATTAGGATTTGATTTTGCACTGACTTTTAATGTTTCCATATTTTTTTCAACTCTCTTTCATTACAATACATAATATGATAGCGAGAATTAGAATATGAAAAAAGGAAGAACTATTCTCCCTATTTAGTATCACCATTAATTATAATGCCTGCGGATAAAAAACTTCTTTACATCAAATTCTTTTTTATAAGATAGAATTAATATCAAATAAGCAATTGAAAAACATGTTCCCGCTAACACATCACTAGCATAATGGACTCCCACATATACTCTACTGATATCAATTAATATTATCAATAAAACCAATAGTCCAATGAAGAAATTTTTTAATCGATAATTTTTTAGTTTTGTATAGATAAAATAGATAAACAATCCGTATACAGCTGTTGATACCATCGCATGACCAGATGGAAAGCTATAACCAATTTCTGAAATAAGTCGATCTTCAATCGGTCTTTGTCTAGCAAATTCATATTTTAATAAAACATTCATTATAAATGAAACTACAATATTAACACATATCAAAATCCGATCACTTTTATTCTTAATAAATATTATTCCTAAGCAACTAATACTTCCTAATGCAATAAAACCACCTAAATGCGTAATACTTATAAAGAACCCATTTAAAATTGGGTTACGAAGTTTCACCAAAAAATGATAAAGACTTGTATCAAATGTAAACAGTTGTTTTTCTAAAACATCTTCTGCAATAAATAAAAAAATCAATAGTGTTAATATAAATATGATTATTTTCCAATTATTTTTTATTATTGTTCTAATATTTTTCATGAAGTAATCCCTTCATTCACTTATATTTTAAATTCAAATAAATATCTTAATAATTACTCAAAATCACTATAGATAAGTATAACACAATCATTATTTGTAATCAATGGGCAATATTTTTATCGACTAGTTGGATGAAGTTTAAAAAGGTTCTTTCATAACTAAAAAAGAAGAATTATTCTCCCTTTTCTAATTTTTTTAATATTTCTTTTGTAACTACAATTGCTTTTTCACGAACACTATTAGCTGTACTTTCTAATACTGGTGTTCCCTTTTCTACTGCATATTCTACTAAATCTTCTGCAGCATCCTGAATATCACGCGCTTTTCTTTTTGCGATTTCCAATACTTTTTCTTTATCAAGATCTGATAACTGTTCTTTTAATTCAAATATTTTTGTCTCGATGTTTTCCTTTACTTCTTTCATATCAAGATCTTTTGCCTTTTGTAGTAATTCATCAAATTTCACTTTCAATTCTTTTCTAGTATCACTACCTTTTTTCGGAGCAAATAAAACTCCTAGTCCTGCTCCAATAGCTAATCCTGCAAGTAATTTACCTGTACCTCTTTTTTTGTCCTTACTCATTTTCTTCATTCCCTTTCTTTTTCTTTGAAAGCCAACTAGATATCACTCCAACCGTTGACTCAACTATCTTATTACTAAGGATAGAAACAGCGTCTGTCGCTTGTGCAACAAGGTCAAATACACCATCAATCTTACTCGATTTATACTGTACATCATCGATGATTTGGTCAACTTTTTTTAAAGTTTTCATAAGGCGAAATACGAGTACAATCAAAACTACTAATAGTATAGATCCTAATCCATAAAGTACAACTGGAAATACAGTTCCTAGACACTCCATTATTCATCCTCCTTTTGTTCATACATTGAATCAATCAAATTAAACAAATCACTTTCATTTAAAGCCTCTTCTGTATCTTCATCTGAAGGGGATTCACTTTGGTTAAGTCTCTCTTCACGTGTCTCCTCTTTTTCTTCTACTAATTTAGATTCATTGATAAATTGGTTTATTTCTTCCAATTTTCTTTTTTGCTCTTCTAATTGACGAGCTAATTCAGCAGTATCCGTATCATAATCATGATCTATTTTTACTGGTTCTACTATTTCAGTGTCCTCGAAATTTTGATCTAACAAATCATTTTCTTCATTTTCCTCATCAGTAGTATCCATATTTAAAAATTCTCGTTCTGCTCTTTCAAATTGCTCTTCTTGCTCTTTTACAAGAATGTCCTGTTCTTCAAAATTTAATTCTTGAAGAAGATTTAAAGCTTCTTTAGTATCATCGATAATCGGTTCCATCACTGGTTCTGAATTGGTTTCAAATAAATTTGTTTCCAAATCATCCTCAAGTGTTCCGAATGCTTTATTCCGAATGTCATCTACAGTTAATCTTTCTGTTCTACGATGATACTCAACTTTTGGTTTTTCACGTTTTCCAATATCTTCCTTCTTATAATTTTTATCTAAGATTCCATATACTGGTGAAATAATTGGTGATGGTGTAAAATTCTTCTTTGATTCTACGACGATTTGTGGCTTTGCACCTTGATAAGGTTCTTTCACTTTTATTGGTTCTTTAATTGGTTCTTTTTTTTCTATTTTCGGTTCTGGTTTCTTTAAATCATCAAAGTCTTTGTCATCAAAGTAAACTGGAAATACAAACTTTTCTTCTTTTACTGGCTCTTCTGTTTCCACTAAAATATCATTTGCACGTTCAATTACCGTTTCAGTACGTTCTGTTCGTTTTGGTACGATTGGTTCAACAGTTCTCGTTTCACGCTTTGGAACAACTGGTTCTCTCTTGACTGGAACATTTTCTTCTTCTATTTCTTCGGTAAAAAGATTTTTAAATTTTTCTAAGATTCCCATATAATCACCTTATTCGCTTTCTCCTATCACATGTTCATCTGTGGTAGTTTCCTCTTTCTTATCAAACTTATCATATTTTTCTTCTTTATTTGTGAAATATTCCTCATTCAGCATTAATTTAATTACATTGTCGTTAAACTTTACAGTTGATAAAATGTAGCTAGCATTTAATACCACTTGATTAATATCCTTTTTATCAACTAAAGCTTCAATTCTTGCATAATTGTAAACAAATGTAATTTTATATTTATCACTTTCCTGAACGATTTCTAGATAACCCTCTTTATTTCCTTCAATCTTTTTTGAATAATAGACATCATCGCGTTCTGTATACTCCACTTTATTTTTATAGAAATAACTTACTGCATCAATATACAGATAATAGTAATTTCCATCTGAATAAAGTTTATCGTTTAATTCATTGGTATCAATGTATAAAACACTTCTTGGGACATAATACTTATATCCTTTTCCAACACGATTATATAATTTATTATCTTTCGATAAAATGACAGATACGATGTTATCAATGCTGTTAGTATCAATTCTTACAACGGTACAACCTGTTATAAGAAATAACAACATGAAAACGAGTATCATTTTCTTTTTCATATTCATCACTCCCCATAATTATATCAAACTTCAAGCACTATGGAAACTGTTTTTTGATTTTTTACTTATTTTTCAGCATCTAATAAGTAAATTGGATAGCCTTTACTAGCAAATTTACGTTCATATTCTGTCGGAATATTGTCTTCAGGCAATTCTTGATAAAGATCTAAACAGACCTTTTTCAAATGATATCCAAATTCAGTTACGGAAATTAGAGAAAATTCGAACAAGAGACGATTGTCCGTCTTGAATGTAATATGAGATTTCTCTTTGAATAACAGTTCATACTTTTCCAAAAAAGGAAAGCTTGTAAGTCGTCTTCTCTCATGTCTGTTTTTCGGCCATGGATCGGAAAAATTTAGATAAACGGTGTCTATTTCATGATCAAACATTGTTCCAATACTAGATGCATCGGTACATAGTAATCTAAGATTTGGGATTTCAATATTTTCTAATCGTTCCGTTGCTTTAATTAGAACACTAGGATATTTATCAATACCAATGAAATTGATATTTGGATATCTTAATGCATTCTCAATAATAAAGTTTCCTTTTCCCATCCCAATTTCAATTTTAATTGGATTAGTATTTTCAAATATGTTATTCCATTTTCCACGATGTTTCTCTGGATCAATAACAACATATGGAGATTTTTTAATTGTCTCTTCTGATCCTTTGATATGTTTTAACCGCATAAATTTCCTACTTTCTCTATTTCATTATTATAACATAATCTAAAAAAAATACAAAAAGTAAGAATTAATTCTTACTTTTATAATAATTACTTATTTATTTTTATTTTTTTGCTTTTCAAGAACCTTTTCTCGTTGAATTTTCAAGGTTGTTGTTTTTTGAAATTCCTCGGTGTAAGTATGAAATTGATTAATTCGTTTAAAAGCTGGTAATTGACTATTTATCTCATTAATATAATCTTTTATTACCTTTTTAATTTCTTCATCATACTCTGGGTGCTTAATAATTTTTTTAGCAATTTCATCACTCAAAACAACTTCTGCAATTAATTTCATATTTTTTGCACCTTCATTTTCAGCATGTACAAATGTTTCCTTCACAATAGATTTATTCTTCCTAAGCAATGACTCAATATCTTCCGGATAAATATTTTCACCATTTGATCCTAAAATCATATTTTTACATCTTCCAGTGATAACTAAAAAACGATGTTTCGTAAAATACCCTAAATCACCTGTACGTAAGAAACCATCTTCTGTCATAACCGCTTTGGTTGCTTCTTCATTTTTGTAATACCCCTTCATTACTTGAGGACCTTTTACTAAAATCTCACCAATTCCATTTTTATCTGGCCTATCAATTTTTACGGTGGTTCCCTCTAAGACATAACCTACAGAATAATCTCTAAAATGCTTTTCACTATTTAATGTAATAATTGGAGAACATTCGGTCATTCCATATCCTTGGAGTGTAATAATTCCTATTTTACGCATGTGCTCTGCATCTTTTGGATTCATAGCAGACGCACCGACTAAAAACATTCGCATTCTTCCACCAAATGCTTTATGCATTTTTCTAAAGAAGACAATTCTTTTGATGCTATTAGGGAAAAATTTTGCAATTTTCACAGCTTTACTAAATTCTTTGGTTTGCTCATTTTTTTCAATTGTTTTCTCCATTTTAGTAACAAAAAGTTCTAAAAATCTAGGAACAACCAACATGATTGACGGTTTTATTTGTTGCATATTCTTAATGACATTTTTTAATGAAGCGTTATACCCAATTGCTGCTCCTCTTGAAAGTGGTGCGATTAATCCACATGTATTTTCAAAAGTGTGATGAAGTGGCAATACTGATAGTAATACATCTTTATTTGATATTTTAATTCTTCTTATAGCTTTATTGACATTACTAATAACATTTGTTTGGGATAGCATAGGAATTTTTGGATCACTTGTAGTCCCAGAAGTAAATAAAAGTTCAAACACTTTATCATTATCAATTGCTTGATCGATATAATCACGATTTCCTTTCGCTATTTCTTCTTTCCCTATCGCTATGATTTCTTCAAGCGATAGTTTTTTATTATTGTTTGTTTGATCAATATCATAGTAGTTCTTTTTGACGGTTTCTTCTTTTTCAACTTTTATAATTTCTTCGGAACATAACTCTTTGCTATCCATTGATATAAAATTTTTAATGCATATATTTTTACTCATATCTTCAATTCTTTGTTCAAATTCAGAAGAATAAATAATGGTGTCTGCTTCTACACGATTAATGCATTTTTGAATTTCGTTATCTGGTAATTCCTTATCAAGGGGAACCGTAATACCATTACTGCAAGTACTTGCTAAAAACGACAATGCCCAATGATAGCGATTCCTACCAATGATAACAACTTTGTTTTTGTCTAACCCTAGTACCCGCATTCCAGTACCAAGAGCATCTAAATCTTCTTTCAACTTTCCATAAGTAATATAAACTAACTTATCATTCTCATTAATATCGATGAATGCTGTTTTATCTTTATATTTTACTGCTGAGTTATTTAACATTTCTTTTATATTTTTATATTCTTTACCCATAAAATCCCTCCTAACATGGGAGGTTAAAGTATCACTATTTCAATTAATTGTCAAATTAGAAAAAAACTGCTAATGAGTTTTTCATTAACAGTCTGTTATTTTATTACAATATTTACTAATCTTTTTGGAATGGTAATGACTTTTATAATTTCATGTCCCTCTAAAAATTTATTCACATTGTCGATAGTACGAGCAAGTGCTTTCATTTCTTCTTCGGTTGTGTCTGAATTAACTGTCATTTTTCCACGAACTTTTCCATTTACCTGAACAATTAGTTCAAAAGTCTCATCTTGTGTTTTTTCTTCATCATATGTTGGCCAAGAGGCATAAGCTATCGCATTTGAATTTCCCAATTTACTCCACATTTCTTCTGTTATATGTGGAGCAATTGGATTTAATAATTTTATAACCCCTACTGCATAAGTAATTGGTATTTTTTCTTCTTTATAAGCAGCGTTGATAAAAATCATAATCTGACTAATAGCTGTATTAAACTGCATTTGTTCATAGTCTTCTGTAACCTTCTTAACTGTTTGATGATAAATTTTTTCGAGATTTTTATTTTCTTCTTCAGTAATTCGATCCTCTTCTATAAACAATCTCCATACGCGGTCCAAAAACTTTTTAGATCCTTCAATACCGTTAGGATCCCATGGTTTAGCAGATTCAATTGGTCCCATAAACATCTCATAAAGGCGAAGCGCATCTGCTCCATAATTATTTACCATATCATCAGGGTTTACAACGTTGCCTTTACTTTTACTCATCTTTTCACCATTTGATCCTAAAATCATACCTTGATGACATAATTTTTTAAATGGTTCTGCGGTTGGAGCATAACCTTTTTCGTACAAATAACGATTCCAAAAACGAGAATATAATAAGTGCCCAACAGCATGTTCTGGACCGCCTACATATAAATCAACCGGCATCCAATGCTTTAATAATTTTTCATCAGCAATATTCCTGTCATTATTGGGATCAATATAACGTAAGAAATACCAACTAGATCCTGCAGCTCCTGGCATGGTGCTAGTCTCACGCTTACCCTTTTTGCCACCAATAGAAACATTTACCCAATCAGTCGCTTTTTCAAGTGGTGATGCACCTGTTTTACTTGGACTATAATCTTCCAAACTTGGTAACACAAGCGGAAGATCTTTTGTTTCTAAAATCTGTTCTGTACCATCTTCCATGTAAACAATAGGTATTGGTTCTCCCCAGTATCGTTGACGTGCAAATATCCACTCGCGTAATCGATAGTTTATTTTTTTTGTTCCAATTTTCTTATCTTCTAACCACGATATCATTTTGGAAATTGCTTCTTCTTTTCCAAGACCGTTTAAGAATCCAGAATTAATGTGAATTCCATCTCCAACATATGCTTCATTTTCTATGCTTTCGCATTCTATAATGGGAACAATATCTAAATCAAATTTTTTGGCAAATGCATAATCACGTTCATCATGAGCGGGTACTGCCATAATAGCGCCCGTTCCATAAGTAGATAAAACATAATCAGCAATCCAAATCGGAATTTTTTTGTCATTAACAGGATTAATTGCATAAGCTCCTGTAAATACTCCTGTTTTCTCCTTGTTTAATTCTGTTCGTTCCAAGTCTGTTTTTGTTGCACACCATTTTTTATATTCATCAACAACCTTTTTTTGCTCTGATGTTGTAATTTGATCTACTAAGGCATGCTCAGGAGATAGTACACAGTAGGTAGCTCCAAATAAAGTATCTGCTCTCGTTGTAAATACAGTAAATATTTCATTCTGCTCAGCTATTTTAAAATTAACATGAGCTCCTACTGACTTTCCAATCCAATTACGTTGCATTTCTTTTGTTGATTCTGGCCAATCGATGTCATTTAGTCCCTCAATTAACTTATCTGCATAAGATGGGATATCTAAAACCCACTGTTTCATATTTTTTCTAACGACCGGAAAACCTCCACGTTCACTTTTTCCATCGATAACTTCATCATTCGATAATACACACCCAAGTTCCTCACACCAATTTACTGGCATATTTATATTTCTGGCTAAACCATCTTTATAAAGTTTTGTGAAAATCCACTGCGTCCATTTATAAAATTTGGGGTCACAAGTGGATAATTCTTTTGACCAATCATAAGAAAGTCCTAAGATTTTCAATTGGCGTTTATAGGTTTCAATATTTTTCAATGTAAACCCCTCTGGATGATTACCAGTTTTAATCGCATATTGCTCTGCTGGTAATCCAAAGGAATCAAATCCCATAGGATGTAGTACATTATATCCTTGCATTCTTTTCATACGGGCCATAATATCTGTTCCTGTATAACCTTCTACATGTCCAACATGCAATCCCTGTCCTGATGGATATGGAAACATATCCAAAACATAATACTTTGGTTTACTAAAATCATAAATATCTGTTTTAAATGTGTCATTTTCTTCCCAGTATCTTTGCCATTTTTCTTCTATATTTTTAAAATTATACATATTAATCCTCCTAAATTATAAATTGTTTTTTAATTTCTTTTGATAAGTTTTACCAATTAGATGATAGATAAAGAATTGAAATGGAATCAGTAACAAAAATCCACTTATCATTTTTAAAATGAAGTTCGGAATTGCACTGATCGCAAATAAAGTAAGTGCGATAATAAAAGCATTAGACACTGCTATCGCTTTTGCTAAATTTTTAAATGAAATTTTATTTAAATCAATACCATATGTATTGACCAAATATAGAACATAAATATTCTTCTTAAATTGTTCTAACTTTCTTTTTCTTTTAATTACAAATAAATAATAAAAACAGTAGATAATTAGAAACACAATCATTGAAATCATTAACTCTCTCATAAATCCTCCTTAATGCACAAAAAAGTATTATGTTTAAGGACGAATGATTCCGCGGTACCACCTTAATTCATAATACTTTATGCAACTTTAACTCTTAACGCGAGTACACGCTATTACTAGAACTCCAAAGCAAGTTCATCTTTTTCCCTTCAAAGTTTTCACCAACCACTTTGTCTCTGTTTAAGGAATGAAAGATTACTACTCTTTTTCTTCGTCTTAAAAAACTATATACATTGTATAACAAAAAATAGTATATTTCAACTATTTTTTATCATCCGTTACTTTCTTTTTAATCTTTTTTGAATATTTTTCCCTATACCTTGATAAACGTCTTCCGGATTTAATTGTTCTAAAATTGAACGGATTAGTAATTCCTTACTAATTGATGCATAATAAAGTGCCGCTTGTAATTTAATCTCTTCTCTTCTAGTTAAATCAAGATCTTCCAACTGTGCTATTCTTTCTACTGTAAGTTCATTAACAAATTGTATTAAACTACTTTCTTCTAATAGATGAAAAATTTCTAACAAACGGTTATTATAATTATAATTTATAGCATTAGCTCGTTGTAAAATAGCAATATTTCGCTTATTTCTTTGATAAATTTCATTGTAAGTATTTATGTCTGAACAAATCCCATTCGGTTTTTTTGAGATGAAACTCTCACTGGTAGTTATTATTTTTGGCAAATTTAAATTATGTACACATAATTGTGAGATGACATTCCCATCTGCGTTTGTTTCATTAAGAAAAAACTCAGATTCTTTTTTCTCATCTCCATACTCTAATTCCTCACCATATAATAATTCATTTAACCCTGGCGTAAGACCAATGTACATTCCACAAATTTCCGTTACAATCTTTCTAGTATCTTCTTTTGTGGTGTCAAATATATAAGAAACATTTTGTTCACTTCCCATATAATTTGTAGCAATTGTTCTATTGTTACCATCTACATTTGTGCAATGAATATCAATGATCTTAGACATTTCTCCTTCCTTTTGATACATTCTACTTAATTTGTTTATCTTTTCCAAATCAGTCATTTTACTACTACTCCCTCTAATCCCCCTAAATACTCTTTATCGTGATTATATCATATATTTTCCTATTTAGCATAAAAATTAACAATATTGTAACAAAAAAGAAACTTATTTGTTTCTTTTTTGTTACACTTGATCAACATATTCTAATAGTTTTAAGAATAATCGAACAAAGCTTCTGTGTAAACCTTTTCTACCAAGTTTTCTAACTTCAATTCTCTTTTTCTTGATTGGTAAATTACTAAACAGTACATGATCTATTTTCTCTTTCATTTCTGTTTCAATCTGCGAATCAGATATAATTGATGCGATATCTTCATTAATAATATGAACTGCGTCAATCTCAATGTCTTTTCCTTTACAGTTCACCGTCAATTGTCCTACTGTAGGTACGTCTTCTATTTCAACAATAAAGTCTGAACCACTTACATAGCTCTTCGTATCCATTTTGTCATTATTATAATATACAATAACGTCTTTGGCCTTTTTGGTATTACGGAATACTAGTTTATAATTACGCCGTGCTGGAACAATTCCACTTTTTCCTTCGATTGGTCGAATGATAACCGTATAGTTATTCGGTAGATAATTATAATCAATCGAGGTTAATAAATAGTATCCTTGTTCGTAAAGATCACTAATTCCATCATCCTCATAAAGCATATAAGTATTATTACTTCCAGGGAATATCTGTACCTCTAGATTTTTAGGAGGTGTCGTATCGTTTAGATTATCATTTTCACCTAGTGTAATAATCGATCCAGCTTTTGCAAATACAGGGTAGTCTTCATCTCGGAAGAAGGATACATAATCTTTTCCACCCGGAAATTTTTTACCTGTCACGAAGTCATACCACGTTCCTTCTGGCAAAAAGAATTTGTGGATTACTCGATTCATGACATAATCCTTTTTACGGATAATTGGACTGATGAAGAATTGAGATCCGAAATAATATCCATTTCGATAATTGACATCATCGTACATTTCTGGAAATTTATAGTAAAGTGGCATGATAAGCGGTGCCCCATATTTATGATATTTATAGGCCTCACTATAGAGATATGGAATTAATCGATGTCTTAGTTGTAGATAATCTCGGACGATAGAATAAGTCTTAATTCCCCATAACCAAGGCTCTCTTTTATAGTATTTTCCTCGTTCACTACCAAATTTTAGAATCGGACTAAATACACCCAATTGGACAAACCTCGTATAGAGTTCATTATCTTCCGTTCCTTTATAATAACCGCCAATATCATGACTCCAGTAAGTAACTCCCGAATTGGTCGCGTTGGAGTTATGAAATGGAATTAATTTTAAGGTATCCCAACTAACGATTGTTTTGCCAGAATATAGTACAGGGTAACGATGAGGAGCAATGCCAGCATTCCTAGTTAAAATCATCGGTCTTCTTTTATAGTCGCGCTTCATATCGTAAAACTGATAATGGTCAAGCGTCCATAAGGATTTTAAATCTTTGTTTTGATCAAAATCAATCCAGTAAAAATCTACTCCTGTCGCATCTAATGGATGAATTAACAATTTTAAGTATACGTCAATTACTCTTGGATTTAGGACATTAAATGGAATAATTCCCTTTTCATCTTTGTCTAAATAAGCTGCAACTTGTTCAAAATTATCATTGTTTGGATAAATTCCATCAAATGGGTTTACATTGAGTCCTAAGCGGATTCCAGAGGCATGCAGATAAGAAATCATATCGTTTGGTGCTTTAAACGATTCCTCGTTCCAAGTGAAACCCGAATCAATTAATTTATCGTCCCATTTTCTTTTATGCCAGTCTTGGTCTAATGCGAGTACGGATAAAGGTATCTTGTTCTCATAGAAATCATCTACTAAATTCTTTAGACTTTCATCGTCATAAATTTCGTTTTTACTCCACCAATTTCCTAATGCATACCTTGGAATTAAGGCTGGATAGGAAGTGATTCCATAGTAGTCCTTTAAGCAGAGAGCGAAATCTTTTAAATACATGAATACATAAAGATCGATTGCCGTTTCTCCTCGATCACTTAAAGTTCCATCCTCTTCAAATACGAGACTTTTCGAGTCATCGAGACTAACAAATCCATCCGTTGAATAAAGACCTTTTCGGAATTTTAGTTTTCCTTTGTTATCATCTAATGAGAATCCTGGTGTTCCGTAATTTCTAGCTTCTGGATGTCCATAATACCAAATACGATCCGTATTTAATAATTTAATATTAAGATTTCCCATAGAATTGATTTTTCCACCATAAAATGGTTTATTCTTCGCATAAGTAAGTTCAAAATATGGTGTTGAAATCATCAGATATCTGCTATCTTCTTTCTTTTGATAAGTAATAGCTGGCATATCACGATACCACACCAGTTCTGTTGGTCGATCTTCAAAGATTCCTGTCTCACTATATTCAAGACGAACTAATCGCTCACTTAAAACGGTGAAACGATATTTTTCTCCTTGGATAATATTATTTTGATTTGCTTTTGCTCGGTCCATGTCCCGTTTAAATTGTTCTCCTAATTGGTACACAAGAACCACCCCTTATTCTTTATAATTCTTCTATCTTCATAAAATTTGTATGTTTTACTTCGTGGAATGGATATCCACCGGTTATAATAATTCGATCTCTTTTTTCGGTGTTTAAATATTCTTTTGCGAGATCTCTTCCCTTTTCCATGATTTTATCGAAAGAACGGATATCATCTATTAAAATTGGATAAACTCCAAAATAGAGGGCTAAACTTTTTACTGTATCAACATTGGGACTGATTGCCAAAATTGGACAACTTGGGCGAAAGCGACTTGTCTTTCTCGCTGTATATCCACTCATTGTTGGAGCTACAATTGCTTTACATTTTAATCGATTGGCACATTCTACTACACTATAGGCTATCGATCCTGTCGTATCTTGTCGTTCTGTTCTCATCGCTCTATCTAATAATTCAAAATAGTTAATATCTTCTTCTGCTGATTCAATAATTTTAGCCATTGTTGCCAAAGTACTGACTGGATACTTTCCAATTGTCGTTTCACCACTTAACATTACGGCATCTGTTCCATCTAGTACAGCATTAGCTACATCACTTACCTCAGCTCTAGTTGGACGAATCGAATGCTCCATACTTGCTAGCATCTCTGTTGCGATAACACTGATCTTACCAGCAACATGACATTTACTAATAATTGCTTTTTGAATTCCAGGAATACGTTCCATTGGCATCTCAACACCAAGGTCTCCTCGAGCCAGTAATACACCCTCACTCACTCTTATGATTTCATCAATATCATCGACTGCAGCTTCATTTTCAATCTTTGAAATTAAACCGATATGATCATTTCCTAATTCAATTAGTAAGTCATTTACTTCGAGTACATGTTCTGAATTAGAAATAAAAGAGAGGGCTAGAAAGTCAATATGATGTTCATTGGCAAAACGAATATCCTGTTTATCTTTATCTGTTAAAAATGGCATATTTAATTTTACGTCTGGCACATTTACGCCTTTCCCATTTTCGATAAATCCACCATTAGAAACTTCACACATTAAGTAATTTGGTCCTTTTTCTAGTACCACTAATTCAATTAATCCGTCATTTAATTTAATTATATTATTTGTTTTTACATCATTGATAAGGCCTGGATAAGATACGGAAAATTTGGTAGAATCTCCTACTAATTCTTCCATATAGATACGAATTTTATCACCTCTATTTAAATAGGCACTTCCACCGGTAAAGTTTCCAACAGTAATATCCGCACCTTTTAAGTCAAGCATAATTGCTACATTGGCATCTAAGTCTGCATTGATATCCTCGATTTTTTTTATAACATCTTTGCAAAAATCATAATCTGCATATTTCATGTTTAAACGAGCAACATCCATCCCATTTTTGACTAATTCTCTTAATATTTCGATATCTCTACTAGCAGGTCCAATTGTTCCGATAATTTTCGTTTTTTTCATATACTCTCACCTATTATTCATTATACCAATTTTTAACAATAATAAAAAGAACTTTTCTTAATTTTAAAAGTTCTTTTGTAAACAATATAGAATTAAATGTGTGGTTAAAACATTCTTTACCCATACTTTACCACTCTAGAATAAACTTTGCATCTGCTTTAGAATTAAACATATTATCATAAAACTCTAATTCAATATAGTTTTGATTATTATTTAGTGCATATGCTTCACTAGCAGTTGTTTTTCTACCTAATGATATCGAATCAGCATATTTCACTTCTGTAGAAGGATAAGTTTCTAATGCATTATTATCTTTATCATACATTTTAAAATTCATGCTGCTAATATATAAATCATCTTCTCTCGTCAAATTTTCATATTCATATTCAACAATAATAACCCGATCGGCTCTCTTATCTGAAAATTGATTTCGTTCACTAGTTTCCTTAACAGAAGTAAATCTAATTCTGAATTTACCATCTTCGTTTGTTATAAACGCATCTTCATTCATCTTAAATGTTGCAACTGTCTTTCCAACCTTTGTAGTTTCGTTTTCTTTGTTACTTACAGTAGAATTCTCCACGCAACCAGTAAATAAAAGGATAGATCCTACTAATAGCAATACTATCATCCTTTTCATTCTAACACCTCCCATCTAAATACCTTATATATTAAAAACACCAATACTTGCATATTTTTAATCAAAATTAATGTGAAAATCTAACATTTAAAAAAGAGTGCTAGAAAAGAACACAGTCTCTACTAGCACCTTACAAAAAGTATATCATTTTATATTACATATGACAACAAAAAATCAATTACAAGTTCTGTAATTGATTTTATTTATTATTTAACTGGTGTATATTCTAATGATGCTGCATTTGTTAAATCAACGTCAATTACACCTGTAATTGTTTTTGATTCTCCATTGGCAATACCATTATCTCCGACACTACCAATAATTGGTACTTCATGCATTACATTTCCATCTTTATCTTTTGCGACAATTTGGAAGTTCTTTACAGCATAGTCTGATCCTGTATTATTCGTTACTAATACTTTTAATACAGAAAGGCCATTTTCACGTACCAAAGAAGCATTTGTAAATTCAAGTCCATCTACATTCTTATCTTGAATAATTCCTTCATTTGTATTAGCAATTGGTGTTTCTTCTTCCCCGTTGTTATCTTTTCCATCATTATTTTTTGTTTTATTCCCGCAACCAGTTAATAAAACAAATCCCACTAGAGATAATAGCAATAATCTTTTCATATGCGACTCCTCCTACTTTCTTATATTATCATTCTACAATAGCTTTTTTAATTAGTCAATAGAAAATGCTTTCTGTTAATCAATAAAAGAACTTAATTAAGATAAGTTCTTTCTATTAATAAGAAGAAGAAACGATCTCTTTGCTGTAGATCCTTTTCAACCCACATTTTTTCTTTTGGAAAATACTGCCTAGCTAAAGAAATAATTTTTTCTCTTTGGCTAGCCCCTATTTCAAAAGCAATTAAAGTTCTTTCCTGACAATATTTTAAAGCATCCTTTAAGATGGTTTGATAACAAGCCATTCCCTCATCTTTAGCAAAGAGTGCTGAAGAAGGTTCGTTATTTTTTACAATTTCCATAATTTCTTCATCTTCTGCAATGTAGGGTGGATTACTTACGATAACATCATACGTTCCCTCTACATTCTTCCAAAAATCACTCTCTATAAATTGAATATCGACATTATTATCTTCTGCATTGTTTTTCGCTACTTCTAATGCTTTTTTAGAAATATCAACTGCCGTTACATTATTTCCTCTAGTCGCTAAGGTAATTGCAATACACCCACTACCGGTTCCTAAATCGATACATTTTTTCCCAAGCTGATATTTACTTTGATAATATAATACCTTTTCAACTAATTCTTCTGTTTCAAATCTTGGAATCAAAACATCTTTTGTTACTTTTAAGTTAATTCCATAAAAACTAACATTCCCAACAATATATTGAACTGGGATTCCTTTTTTTAATTGTAAAACATTTTTTTCCAAATCTTCTGGATTTCCATATTTTTTTAAATATTCAAGATCTGTCATGCTTCTCCTTTTAGTTTGCGAGCCTGATCTTCGGTAATAAGAGCATCAATAATTTCTCCTAAATCACCTTCCATAACACGATCTAATTGTTTTAAAGTAAATCCAATTCTATGATCGGTAACACGATTTTGTGGATAGTTATAAGTTCTTATTTTTTCAGAACGGTCCCCCGTTCCAATCTTACTTTTACGTTCACTTCCAATTGAAGATAATCTTTCCTGTTCTCTCTGTTCAAAAATACGTGCTCTTAAAATCTGCATAGCATGTTCTTTATTTTGAATTTGGCTTCGTTCGTTTTGACAAGTAACCACAATTCCTGTTGGAATATGCGTAATACGTACGGCACTATCGGTCGTATTTACACCTTGACCACCATGTCCACCACTCCTGTAAATATCAATTCTTAAATCTTCATTTTTAATTTCTACATCGACATCTTCTGCTTCTGGCATCACAAGTACCGTAGAAGTAGAAGTATGCACTCTTCCCTGTGTTTCCGTAACTGGAACTCGTTGGACACGGTGAGCACCTGATTCATATTTTAACTTTGAATAAACATTGTCACCTTTTACTAGAAATTCGATTTGTGAGAATCCCCCTGCTTCAGAATCTTCTTCATTCATTACTTCAATACGCCAACCTTGTTTTTCTGCATATTTGAGGTACATACGATAAAGATCACCAGCAAAGATATTGGCTTCATCTCCACCAGCTGCTCCTCTAATTTCAACAATTACATTCTTACCATCATTTGGATCCTTTGGAAGTAGTAATACTTCTATTCTGGCTTCTAAAGATTGTTTTTCTGCCTCTAATTGTTTTACTTCTTCTCTAGCAAATTCACCAAGTTCAAGATCATTCATCATTTCTTTTCCTTCGAGAATTCCAGTCTCTATTTTTTTATATTCTTGATACGCTTCATAAGCATCTCTTAAGCCGGCTTGTTCTTTTGTTAATTCTAATGTTTTTTTAATATTAGAAATCGTTTCTGACTGCATTAACAATTCAGTTATTTGGTTGTAACGTTCTTCGATGATTTTTAGTCGTTCTAACATAGAATCTTCCTCTCTAAATACTTCTAAGATTATACTATAAATATGGTTTTGTTTCAATCAATTATTTTTTAAAGTGATTAATTATTTTTAAGAAATCTATCATATTGTATGAAAAAAAGTGTATTTCTACACTCTTATGGGTTTAATCTAGTTGGTCCACGATAAATAAATGTGGCTTCTCTAATATTATCAATTTCAAACATCTGCATCATAATACGGGCGATACCAATGGCAAATCCACCATGTGGAGGGCATCCATACTTAAAGAAATTTAAATAAAACTCAAGATCTTCTGGATTAATTCCTTTTTCGATGATCTGTTTTTTCAAAATTTCATAACGATGCTCTCTTTGCGCACCTGTTGTAATTTCTACACCTCGATATAGTAAGTCATAACTATTTGTTAAGCCTTCTTCATCTAGCATATGATAAAAAGGTCTTGCTGAAAATGGAAACTTTGTTACGAAAATAAAGTCTGAATCAAAATTCTTTTTCGCATATTCACAAAGTAATTTTTCCTCTTCACGCTCAAAATCTTCCTCTTTTTCAGCAACATAGTGACATTCATCTTTTAAAATCTGTTTTGCTTCTTTAAATGTGATTCTTGGAAACTTAACATCTAGATTTGTTAATTCGGTATGAAATTGTTCTTTGATTTGTTCACCGTATTTTTCATAAACTTTACAAAAGGCATATTTTAACCAAGCTTCTTCCATATCCATAACTTCCTCTACGGAATTAATCCAAGAGATTTCTACATCGGCCATATTAATTTCAGTTGCATGGTAACTCGTATGTGAGTTTTCAGCACGGAATGCAGGTCCAATTTCAAATACCTTATCAAATCCTGCTGCCATAGCCATTTGTTTATAGAATTGTGGTGATTGAGATAGACAAGCTTCTTGCCCAAAATAATCTAACTTAAATACTTCTGCACCTGATTCTGCAGCTTTTGCAGAGATCTTTGGTGAATGAATTTCCATAAAATCGTTGTTAATACAATATTCTCTCATCGCATGTTCTAATATAGTTTCACATTTGAATAACAAATTATTTTCTGGTCGTCTCAAATCTAGAAAACGATAATCTAAACGGGTTTCTCTCAATGTATTTTCTTTATTTTTCATATCAATTGGCAATTCTGGAAGAGATATAGAAGTAATATCCAAACAGGTTGGAATTAATTCTTTTCCTCCTAATTTTACTTTTGGGCTTTCTAATACTGTTCCTGTGACTTTAATTGTACTTTCTAACGAGGTATTACTAATAACTTCATTCATTTCCTTGTTGTCATCATTTTTTTCAATTGTCACCTGTAATTTTCCACTTCCGTCACGGATAATTACGAATTGTACATATTGTAAATCACGAATATTTTCAATAAATCCTTGTACGGTTACTTCTTCATTATAATGTTGCGCTAATTCACTAATCTTCATGATCTTCACACCTTTCTAAACACTCATCTAAGAAATCTACAATCTCATTAATTTTGACTTTGCTTTCTTCTTTCGTATGATTATCTTTAATGGTCACAAATTCACCTTTAATTTCTTCTTCTCCAACTAACATGATGAAATGAGCATTACGATAGTCAGCTTGTTTAAAGTTACTCTTTAAATTGCGATTCATCGGATCCATATCTGATTTAAACCCACTCATACGAAGTGCATTTGTCATTGAAAAGGCTTCTTTCTTATATTCTTCATCCATCGGAACAACATAACAATCAAGTCCTTCTTCATGAAAATGAATTCCTTCTAAATCTAAGGCAATTAGTAGTCGCTCTATCCCCATGGCAAATCCGACACCTGGTGTTGCTGGTCCATCTAATTGTTCTATTAAGTGATCGTATCTCCCTCCACCACAGAGCACATTGTTACTTCCAAATCCTTCGATATCCGCTTCTACTTCAAATACCGTGTGAGTATAATAATCAAGTCCCCTTACAATATTAGGATCTACTTCAAACGGAATTTCTAGATAATTTAAATATTCTTGTACCTTCCTAAAATGTTCTTTACTCTCTTCATTCAAGAAGTCCGTCATTTTTGGAGCATGTTTCATACATTCTTTGTCGTGATCTACTTTACAATCGAGAATCCTTAATGGATTTTTTTCGTATCTCGCTTTGCAATCTTCACATAAACTGTCAACATATGGTTTAAAATAATCTAATAAAGCATTACGATATGCCTCTCTCGATTCCTTATCTCCTAAGCTATTCATTTTTACTTTGATTCCTTTTAATCCTAAAAGTTGATAAAAATGAACTGGTATACTAATTACTTCTGCATCTAAGATAGGATCGGTACTTCCAAATACTTCGACACCAAACTGGGAAAGTTCACGATATCTTCCAGATTGTGGTCTTTCATAGCGATACATCGTTCCATAGTACCATGTTTTAATCGGTTGTTTTGCTTCAGCATAACGTTTGTTTTCAATATAACTTCTCACAACTCCAGCTGTTCCTTCTGGTCGTAAAGTCATATTACGGTCTCCACGATCTTTAAAATCATAGGTCTCTTTGGTAACAATATCACTTGTTTCCCCAACACCTCTATGGAATAGTTCACTAGCCTCAAAGATTGGTGTTCGAACATATTCATATCCGTAATTCTCCATTAAAACTTTCATCAATTTTTCTATTTCTAATAACGCGGTTCCTTTTTCACCATAAACATCATAAGTTCCTTTTGGTTTTTGAATCATTTTAATTCATCTCCTTTTTATATTGTTTTGTTTGGGTAATATTGTTGCTGTTTTCTTGCTTCAATTTTTCTTCCTGTATAGCTAAATAAATATCCAGATATGCAGTTAACCATGGTTGCTCATTTTTCCACTGTTCACGGTGGCTTTGCAATGTAAAGTCTAGTTCCTGTAATCTATCCACCAATGGATAATATTTTCTTCGCTCTTCTGCTTGATATTGCAATAGCTCCAAATAATCCTTTTGTTTACTTTTTCCAAATACAATCATTAAAATATAAGAAGTTATTTTATTTCCAAAAATTTTGTCGATATCTTGTGTAAAACTTAGTTGTTTCTCTTCTTTATATGTTTTTACTTTCTTTACACAGGATATTATATCATTTTTAACAACTATATACTCTCGGAAATAAGATAAATACTGATTTAAAAGTTCGGATGACCTATCATTAAATGCCCAACCACAATCTTTTTCAAATTGTATTATATCAAAATGATTTTTACCATTATAATACATGCGTAAATCACTATATTGTTTGCTTTGATAGAGTAATCTCATACATTCTGATTCCGCTCTTTCTCTATGAGTTTCATAATCTGATTCTTTCATTCTTTCTTGAGCCATCAATGCTTCATTGGTTGTTTTTATTCTATTTTTTATTTTTGCTACGACTGGATCATCTATATTCGTTTGTAAAGATTTTTCCCTCATATTATATCCTCCTGACATATTTATTCGTCTTTTTCTTAACGATTGGATTTTCGATGCTATTTTCATCTATCTGTTTCCCTTTTACATGCAAATAAACTTCCATATGAATAATTGAATCTGTAGACATCTGATTCCATTTATCAAATATAGTTTCTAATTTGTTTTCTAATAGTAGGATAACTATTTGACTAGAAAATAGAATCAGGTATTGCTTCATTTGATCATAATTTAACAAACCTTTTAATCCGTAACAAACACCAAGACAAGCTACCAAATCCGCTACTAAAGAAGAATTTTCAACTGTTTGGAAGAGATAAAGAGCGGATTGTAAAAAAGTTGGTATACCTTCTGAATTTATTATAGTCGATTGTTTCGTTTTTAGAGTGCACTTATAAACATTTTTTTCAACGATTATGTGTCTCTTGTAAATGTCTAAATAATGATTAGCAAACTTCTTTGAAGCAAAACCAAAAATTTTTTCACAATCATCTAAAAAGTCTTCCTCATTTGAATAATTTTTTATTAAATTTGAGTAATAAGAACATATATATTCAAGATCCAGAATTGTCTTATAAATTTCATCTTTAATATTTGGATTGTGTCGCATAATTAAATTCTTTATTTCAATCTCACTATTAATTTCATTTATCTTTTGCTCAATAAATTCTTTCACACAATCACTCCCCAGATACAACGTAAGCAATTATTGTTTATTACGTATTACAAACAAAAAAAGACTAATAAATTAAGGACGAGTTTCCCCGCGGTACCACCTTACTTTATAGCCTCTGCTATACGCTTAATTCTTTAACGCAGAAATGCGTTTATCTAGTAAATGTGCTGTCATTCAAAATAAACACTACAATGTTCTCACCAACCACATTGTCTCTAGATAGTTTTATTTTTACTCTTGCACCAGATAAAGTATTCTTAGTATAACCGTATATTTCCTTTTCGTCAATGTTTTTTACTATCTTTTTTGACATTCCACACAAAAATAAGTTCCTCTTCCTCCAACTTTTGTCTTTGTGATTAACGTACCACAAATTGGACATGGTTCATTCTCTCTACCATGAACATTTAAATTATTTACAAATTTTCCGTGAACACCTTCACTAGCCATATAGGTACGAATGGTTGTTCCACCAGCTGCAATAGCTTTTTCTAATACGATCTTGGTGTTTTCAATAATAGCTCCTAAATCTTTTTTCGTTAGATCACAGCATCTTGTGACAGGGTTAATTTTACTTAAAAATAAAACTTCATCTGCATAAATATTTCCTATTCCCACAATAATAGTTTGATCTAGTAGAACAGTTTTTATCGGTAAATGTTTCGTTTTATATTTATTTTTTAAGTATGAAATTGTTAAGTTTTCATCCCAAGGTTCATATCCTAGTTCCAATAGAGGCCCTATTGAATCAATTTGTTCCTTTTCAATTAAATGCATTTTACCAAACTTACGTGTATCATGATATCGCATTTCAGTTTGATCAATAAACGTAAATACAACATGTTCATGTTTTACAATCGGATCTTTTGGAGTTCGAAAAAAATATTTTCCTTCCATTCTAAGATGACTTAATAGATAATAATGATTGAGTTCAAATAAAATCCATTTCCCACGTCGTTTCATATCATGGATTGTTTCGCCAATTAATTCTTGCTCAAATGTTTTTACTTCTGGATATTCTATAATATTTGGCCAATATACTTTTACTTTCGCTATTGTTTTCCCAAGTATTTTTCCTTTTAATACTTCTTTTACAGTCTCTACCTCAGCTAATTCAGGCATAATTACACCTCTTTCGGATCTTATTGTATCATAAAAATTTTTGTTTGAAATAACCAATTTCTAGAAAATAGATGAATAGTTTATTTTTTATATTGATATCTGTCTTCTACCTGGGATGCTATAAAATTAGAAAATTCATCAGATGTTCCTTTAAGAAAATTATTCTTATTCATAATGAACCCTTGGTTCCAAGAAATATATAGATAAAAACCGAAATCCGATTCATAAACTTTATAAAGTTGATCATACTTTATTCTAGATGTTGAGATACTATTTTTTATTTCAATGAAATCCTCATCAAATTGATAATCATTTTCTAAATCAGACAATATCTTATTCTTTTTATTTGCCAATTGGAAATGAATGTTAGGTAGAAATTTCATAAAAAGCATAAGAAAAATTCCGATTAATAGATAGATAAACCCTATGTAATCATTTAGTATTAATAAAAAGATAGCAATCGCAATAATTAAAATCGATAAAGCAGTATTTATCTTGTAAACTGTGCCATTAACTTTTTCAAAATGATATCTTTGAAATTTTATTAATTCTTCTTTCGTATATGCTGTTTTGTTATGATACAACACATTATCACCTCTCCTATATTCTATTACAGTTTGCTCTTAAAATCAATTTTATGACGTAAAAAAAGATGGTAATCCATCTATTTTTTGGGTTCAATAATTGTTTTACCACCCATATATGGTTGTAATACTTTTGGTATTTTAACACTTCCATCTTCTTGATAGTTATTTTCAATTAAAGCGATAAGTGCTCTAGTATTAGCTAAAACAGTATTATTTAAAGTACTTACGTAATAAGTTCCATTTTCCCCTTTGGTACGAATTCCTAAACGTCTTGCTTGAGCATCTCCAAGTGTTGAACATGATCCTACTTCAAAGTATTTCTTCTGTCTTGGACTCCATGCTTCAACATCACAAGATTTTACTTTTAAATCTGCTAAGTCGCCACTGCAGCATTCTAAACTATGTACTGGAATATCCATATTACGGAATAATTCAATTGTACAATTTAACATCTTATAGTACCAATCCATTGCTTCCTCTGGTTTACATAGAACAACCATTTCCTGTTTCTCAAATTGGTGAACCCGATAAATTCCTCGTTCTTCAATACCATGAGCACCTACTTCTTTTCTAAAACATGGAGAATAAGAAGTTAAAGTAATTGGTAGCTCCTCTTCCTTAATAATTTGATCTTTGAATTTCCCGATCATAGAGTGTTCACTCGTTCCAATAAGGTAAAGATCTTCTCCTTCTATTTTATACATCATAGCATCCATTTCTTCAAAACTCATAACACCTTTTACGACATCACTACGAATCATAAATGGTGGAATACAATAAGTGAATCCCTTATCGATCATAAAATCTCTAGCATATGATAGCATTGCTGAACTAAGGCGTGCAATATCTCCCATAAGATAGTAAAATCCATTCCCACTCGTTCTTCCTGAACTATCTTTATCTAGACCATTTAATCTAGCAATAATATCAGCATGATGTGGAATTTCATAATCTGGTACTAATGGTTCACCAAATTTTTCAATTTCAACATTTTTAGAGTCGTCTTCTCCAATTGGTACACTATCATCAATAATGTTTGGAATGACCATCATTATTTCTTTAATCTTTCCTTGCAGCTTTTCCTCTTGTTCTTCAATTTCAACGATTCTAGAGGCCATTTTATTTACCTCTTGTTTAATAGATTCTGCTTCTTCTTTTTTTCCATCACGCATTAAATTACCAATTTGTTTACTCTTCTCGTTACGGTCACTTCTTAGGGAATCACCTTCTTGTTTTAATTTACGTACCTCTTCATCATAACCACGTACTTCATCTACTAAGTGTAACTTGTGAGTTTGAAATTTTTTTTGAATATTTTCTTTTACTTTCTCTGGATTTTCTCGGATCCACTTCATGTCAATCATGTTATTCCTCTTTTCTATATAGCTGAAAAAGACAAAAAAAGACGACTGTTAGGAGTGCATAGCACGGTACCATCCTAATCATCGTCTTAATTTTAGATAACGGGTTTCCCCGGAAATGTTTGCATTTCTCTCTAGAGTAGATTCGAAGATTCTTCTGGTTCGTTTTCATCAACCACGAACTTTCTAATTCAGAATTCTCTTTTACTAGTCTCTTTCAGCGATTTATAAAAATATCATATCACTTCTATTTTTTAGTGTCAATCTTATTTATTGTTTTTAAAGTAATATTTACTTATTGTAATATAAATATATTTACCGAATCAAATATTAAAACTGAATTTTTATGGAATTAATTTAATACTGGTAATTTGAAGATAATTCCAAGTATTGATCGAACTGCAACGCTTTCATAGTTTATTTTTCCTTCACCACTTCAAATTTTACCTGTTTAATTGCTTCATTGTTTCCAACAAAACAGGTTGTGAATACTTGTTCTTTTTTCTTCATATTTTCTCCTTATAGAATTGGTGTAATTTCATATAATTTTCCATGATAAGAAACAACAGATCCTACTCCTAAATTTACCCTTATCCAAACTGTCTTACTTGGTACCTTGTAGACCTGTGAAACACCATTTTTATTATCTGTTGATATACTGCTAATAACTTGTTTGTTCTCGTCTAAATAATATATATATGACTCGATAGCAACTCCTGTATAGCCAGCCGTCCAATATATCCTTATATTTTTTCCTTCCATGCTACTATCAACCAACATATATTGATCTGTTATGACTGAAATATATGTACTATCACTACCATCATAAGCTGCTGTTCCTAAGGCATCCGTTACATTTGCTGTATAACTAGAAATTACTCTTGTCTCATTTCCGTACTGATCAATACCTTTCGCATAAATCGTTTCACCTTGATTTACCTTAACTGGCTGATCATTATAAGTTTTCCAGTCTCCAGTTGTTCCAATACGGTATAGTCTTTGGACACTCGTTGGAAAGTAATTAATAGTTACCATTTGATATGGAGTTCTAATTGCTTTTGTTGGGTCTGCATGGAGTAACATATAGCCGTTTCCTGCCGTAAATGTTGGCTCATTTGCAGATTGAATTTCATATAATTTTCCATGATAAGAAACAACAGAGCCTACTCCTAAATTTACCCTTATCCAAACTGTCTTACTTGGTACCTTGTAGACCTGTGAAACACCATTTTTATTATCTGTTGATATACTGCTAATAACTTGTTTGTTCTCGTCTAAATAATATATATATGACTCGATAGCAACTCCTGTATAGCCAGCCGTCCAATATATCCTTATATTTTTTCCTTCCATGCTACTATCAACCAACATATATTGATCTGTTATGACTGAAATATATGTACTCTCATTTCCATCATAAGCAGCTGGACCAATCGCATCAGTTGGTAGTCCGACTGTTTTAGTGGCGGTTACTTCAAGTCCCGTACTTGTCTTCACACTCTTCGCTTTAATTGTTCCAGTTGTAAGCTTAAACTCTCCTGTATATTCTATCCAGGTTGCTCCATTATCTAAACTATAGTAGTTCTTGACATCTTTTCTACTATCATAAACAATCGTCGTACTTGAGTTAAAATCAACCCCATAACTCGTTAAAATAGGATACTGGGCATTCGCATTGATCACTGGTACTGCTGGTGCATCAATATCGAGACTTAAGACTTTGTAGGTCTCAATCACTTCGTTTCCCGCACGGTCTTTCCCTTTCGCATAGATCGTTAACGTCTTATCACTGTTTCCTAGATTGTTATTCATCACAGTATAAGAATCAACATTGAATGGAGCACTATAGTTCACCCATGTACTACTGTTTCCGATCTTATATTGTTTACTCGTCGCATCTCCATAATCAATCGTTACCGTTACATTTAAAGTGACTGTATTTACTGGACTTACTGCGATCTCTATCGCTGGTGGTGTAAGATCAATGTTGTTAATATTAATCGTATACACTTGCTCATTCCCCGCATAGTCACTCGCATAAAACGTATAGTAATCATTCTCCGTAATTGTTACAATACTATCGTTTCCAATAACACTTCCCTCGCTCTTAAAGTAACTTGCTCCTTT